>NZ_JBSFWK010000030.1:0-110094 GCF_053594815.1 Streptomyces sp. NPDC002577
CACGGCCCAGCCGTCCCGCGTCCGGATGCGTGCGCTGAGCGCCATCCCGTTCTCTCCTTGCGTGGTCTGGCGGCACCTCGTCCACCACACATGTGTTGCTTGACGTGTGCGGTCAGGTGCCCTACCCCCTGATCCGGGCCCTGGCCTTCCGACCGGTCCCGGTCACTGACCGGACTTCGCCGGTCTCAGCACCCCCTGGCTCCGAGCTCCCTCAGAAACCCCGGCCTGTCGGCCGAAGTCCTATCCCCCGTCAGGAACCCCGGCCTGTCGGCCGAAGCCCTGCTCCCGTTCGGAAACCCGGCCTCCGGCCGGTCCGCAGGGGCCGTCCCCTGCCCACTGCGACCCGGCCGGAGGCCTCCCGTACCGGTCGCACGGGGCGCGCCTCCGCTCGAAACGCGCCCCACGCGACCGGAGGGCCTGTTACTCGCCCGGGTGGGCGAGTTCGATGTCGTGGCCGTCGACTCCGCGTCCGCTCACCGAGAGCCCGGTGGCGACCGGCGGATAGCCGGTGGCGATGACGGTGTACTCGCCGGCGTCCAGGTCGGTGAAGGCGTACGCGCCGTCCGTCCCGGTCGTCGCCGTGCCGACCACGTTGCCCGCGGCGTCCACCAGCGTGACGCGTGCGTCACCCAGCGCCCCGCCGGCGGCCCGCACGGTGCCCTGCACCTGCGCACCGGCGAGGAGTGCGACCTCGATCCGGGTGACCCCGGTGCCGCCCACCTCGACGGGGAGGGCCATCGGGCGGTGTCCCGTCGCGTTGACGGCGACGGTCACCTGACCGGGCACCAGCTCGGCGAAGTCGAACTCGCCCTGCTCGCCGGTCAGCCCGGTGGCGAGGACGTCACCGCGGACGTCGGTCACGATGACCATCGCGCCGATGACCGGCGTCCCGCTGTCGGCGGCCCGCACCACACCGCTGAGGCCGCTCGTGCCGCTCAGCAGGATGTCGTACGCGACGGGCTCGTCGTTGACGGTGATCGTCGAGGCCTGCGGCTGGAAGCCGTCGGCGGAGGCGATCAGGACGTAAGAGCCCGCGCTCGGCGCGTCGACCGCGTAGGCGCCGTCGGCCTGGGCGACGGAGCGGCCCAGCTGACGTCCCGCGAGGGAGATCAGCGTCACCGCGGCCCGCGCCACGGGTGCGCTCTCGGCGCCGCGGACGAATCCACGGACCGGGATCCCGCCACCGGCGGACCCGGCTGCGGAGTCACCCTGAGCCGTCGCGACGGTGGCCACCGCGGCCAGTCGCTGCGTGCCATCGGGACCGGCCTCCGTCTGCGAGACGGCGGTCGCCCAGCTCGGCACCTTCTCCTCCGAGGCCGGGGCCTCGGCGAACGCGGCGGCGGGGGCCTGCGCCGGGGCGGCGCCCGACTCCTGCTCGGAGGCCTGCGCCAGGGCGCCGGTCATCCGCAGCGGGACCTCCTTGATGAACAGGGTGACCAGGAAGGCGAGGAAGGCGACCGGAGCGACGTACAGGAAGATGTCGGCGATGCCGTGCCCGTAGGCGCTCTCCAGCCAGTTGCGGATCGGGCCGGGGAGCAGGTCCATGTCGGGGATCTGCCCGCTGCCCGCGGCCTTGCCGGCCGCAAGCTGCTGCTTGGGGCTCAGCTCGGAGATCGTCTCCGTGGCGTAGTGGGAGATCCGGGACGACATCACGGAGCCGAGCGCCGAGACGCCGATCGCACCGCCCAGGGAGCGGAAGAAGCTGACGACGGAGCTGGCCGAACCGAGGTCCTGGGGGGCGACCTGGTTCTGCGTGCAGAGCACGAGATTCTGCATCATCATGCCGACGCCGAGACCCATGAGCGCCATGAAGAGCGCGATGTGCCAGTACGCCGTGTCGTAGCGGATCGTGCCCAGCAGACCCAGACCCGCGGTCAGCAACGCACCGCCCGTGACCAGCCAGGCCTTCCACTTGCCGGTCTTGGTGATGATCTGGCCGGAGACCGTCGAGGAGACGAACAGGCCCGCGATCATCGGGATGGTCATGACGCCGGACATCGTCGGCGACTTGTCCCGCGCCAGCTGGAAGTACTGGCTGAAGAACACGGTGCCCGCGAACATCGCGACACCGACGAACAGCGAGGCCAGCGACGCCAGCGTGATGGTGCGGTTGCGGAACAGCCGCAGCGGGATGATCGGCTCGCTCGCCTTGCTCTCGACGAGGAGGAAGATCAGCGTGAGGACGACCGCGCCGCCGACCATCGTGTAGGTCTGCCAGGACAGCCAGTCGTACTTGTCGTCGGCGAAGGTCACCCAGACCAGCAGCAGGCAGACCGCGGCGGTGATGAAGAAGGCGCCGGCCCAGTCGACCTTGACCTTCCGCTTGACCACCGGCAGGTGCAGCGTCTTCTGCAGCACGATGAGAGCGATCAGCGCGAACGGCACGCCGACGTAGAGGCACCAGCGCCAGCCGAGCCAGCTGGTGTCGGTGATGACGCCGCCGAGCAGCGGGCCGCCGACGGTGGCGACGGCGAAGACCGCGCCGAGGTAGCCGGAGTAACGGCCGCGCTCACGCGGGGAGATCATGGCGGCCATGATGATCTGCGCCAGGGCGGACAGACCACCGGCGCCGAGGCCCTGGATGACACGGGCGCTGATCAGCATTGCGGGGTTCTGCGCGAGACCGGCGATGACCGAGCCCACGACATAGATGCACAGGCCTATCTGAACCAGGGCCTTCTTGCTGACCAGGTCGGCAAGCTTGCCCCAGATGGGCGTCGAGGCCGTCATCGCCAGCAGCGACGCGGTCACGACCCAGGTGTAGGCACTCTGCCCGCCGCCCAGATCGCTGATGATCTCGGGCAGCGCGTTGGAGACGACGGTCGACGAGATGATGGCGGCGAACATGCCGAGCATCAGCCCGGACAGCGCCTCCATGATCTGCCGGTGCGACATCGGAGCGCTGCTCTCGGCATCCGCTCCGTGCTTGGCATGGCTGCCCCGCACACCGGCTGGTGTGGATGTTGCCATGGACTTCCTTTTCTTACTTCTGCGCGGGCTTGTCACGCGGGTGTACGGGTGGTCAGTTCCGTGGAATCTGTGGCGTAGCTGGACCGCGACGGGGCGCGGCAGTCGCCGAAGCTGTCTCGCAGACGTGCGAGCAGGGCGTTGAGCTGGTCGACTTCGGTGTCGGACCAGTCCGCCATGTAGTGGGCGAGCGCCTCGACGGCGCTCTTGTTGAGCTCAGCCAGTTTGTTCAGGCCGGCGGGAGTGAGCTTCAGAATTCGTGAGCGCTTGTCCGCGGGGTCGGGGGACCTGTCGATCCAGCCCCGGTCCGCCACATGGGCGACGTGCCGGCTCGTCACCGACATGTCGATCGCGAGCAGCTCCGCCAATCGGCTCATCCGCATCTCGCCCTCACGGTCGAGAACGTGGAGCACGGCGACGGCGCCTCCCGGACAGTCGTGCGGGAGCATGCGCCCGAGGCCGCGCTTGATGGCGCCGATGGCACTGAGTCGCCGAGCCAGCTCTTCGTACTGCCGCTGCGTTGCCATCACACCTCCCGGTTTGTTGCTTAGGGCAACCATAATCGCGGTTGGTTGCTACAGGCAAATTAAAACGGGCGTACGGGATTAAAGGACTGGCAAAGCAATGACCGGGAAAGGTAAAGAGCCTGGTCAAGCGCTCGGGTCGGTCGGAAGCACCCATTCCGGCGGGTATGTGGGGGACCGACGTCGTCTGCGAGCGCGCACGACAAGGGAGGGTGCCCCTGATGAGGGGCACCCTCCCTTGTGCTTACGGGTGAGCCTGGGCTCCCGTCCCTATGCGGCTCTGTCGCACGGACGCGGGCTCATCAACATGTGACCACCGTGACGAACCCGACGACAGCGACGCGGGGGAAGCACCCGTAGCCGCCGAGGCCGCCATAGCCGCCGAGGCCGCCGTAGCCGCCGAGGCCGAAACCGGGGTTGAAGAAGCCCAGGTTGCTCCCGACGAAGCCGCGGTTGCCGAAGCCGCACCCGTACGGGTTGCCGCGGCCGCACCGGCCGTTCACAAGGGACTGCTGTGCCTGGACCGGGGATGCGGCCGGTGCCGAGACCTGGGGTGCCGCGCTCGCGGCGGGTACTGCTACCGAGAGGGCGAGCACCGAGGCCAAGCACGATGCACCTATGAGACCGGAGATGCGCCGCCGGAAAGTTCTGGCCATATTGAGTCCTCACATGGTGGGTGTTGCCGCGTTCCGCGGTCGTCCCCGAGCGGACTTGGTGAATGGGTCCGGACACCCGTGGGTCCTTCTCCATGGCACCAGGCTCCGCCCGTCTCTGGGGTCTCGCAACATCACTCTGCGTGACGCCGTCACTCTGGGTCGCACGGCGACCACACACCTGGCACTTGGGCAGCTCGCACGGATTCGCTAGGGTCCTGCCCCATGGCACACAACCCCCACGCCCCGCAGGGCCCCGAGGGCAACTACGACCCCGCGGGCAACACGCAGATGTTCCGCGCCTTCGTCGACGAGGGTGCCCCGCAGCCGGGCAGGCAGGAAGCCGCTTCCTCCGGCCCGCGGATCGGCCTGATCCTCGGCGTGGTCGTCGCCGTGGTGATCGTGGCCGCCGTCGCCTGGCTCGCGCTGTCGTAGGGCCGCGGCTCCTGCTGCCGTAAGGCTGCGCCCCTATTTCCGTAAGGCTGCGGCTCCTGACGCCGTCGGGTCGCAGCTCCTGCCGCCGTAGGGTCGCAGCTCCTGTTTACTTCCACTCCACGGAGACGTCCTGCGTCTCGACGTGCATGCCCAGCGGCACCCGCCAGGCGTCCACGCATACCGTCCAGGTCTTCTTCTTCGTCGTCCCGGCGTCGATCGGTGCGGGGAGTTCCCGGGTGGACTCGATCGTCGTCCAGTCGACGCCGAGTGCGCCGATGACGTGCGTACCGAAGGTCACCGTGCCCGAACGCACCGCTGAGCCGCCGGAGTTGTGGAAGGTGACGGTCACCTTCTCGCACCACCGGTCGTCCGCGGGCTCCCGTGCGACGTCGGTCACGTCGAGGGCCGCGGGCCCCGACGGTGTGGTGGAGCCGGGAGTGGACGCGGCGCCGGACCCTCCGCTGCCGCCGGTCGAGCCGCCCGTCGCTCCGGGGGAGGAGCCTCCGGAGGGACTAGCGCTCGTACCGCCCGAGTCGGCGCCCTCACCGCCCGAGCCGCCGTCGCCGCCGGACGCGCCGGAGCCTCCCGTGCCGCCGTCCGAGGATGCGGAATCCGTCACCGGGCCGTCTTCCTGCCCTGAAGCGCCCGTGCTCGCCGGCCCACTGGACCCGGCGCCGTCGAGCGGCACCAGTTTCACGTCGCCCGTCGGTGCCACGCCCCTGCCGGGGGAGGCCGCGGGAGTGGCGGCGGCCGCGCCGACCGCCACATAGCCCTCGTCGTCACCGTCTCCGCCCGCGCAGGCGGCCAGCAGACCACCCAGACAGACGACAGCCGCCGAGGCACCGGCCAGGGCGCCTCGGCGGATGCGCTTCGGGTTCGGGGTGTGCTCCCCGGTGAAACACTGCCAAGCGTTCCGCATCGCGTCAGTGTGTCTGACGGTGCGTCAAATAGGAACCTCCGGGAGCGGACCTCCTGGCCCGCTCCCGATCAGCGCCCGATCAGCGCCCGATCCGCTCCTAGTCCGAGATCAGGCCGTCCCTCAGCTGCGCCAGCGTCCGGGTCAGCAGGCGCGAGACGTGCATCTGGGAGATGCCGACCTCCTCGCCGATCTGGGACTGCGTCATGTTGGCGAAGAAGCGCAGCATGATGATGCGGCGCTCGCGCGGCGGCAGCTTCGCCAGCAGCGGCTTGAGCGATTCGCGGTACTCCACGCCCTCCAGTGCGGTGTCCTCGTAGCCGAGGCGGTCGGCGAGCGAGCCCTCTCCGCCGTCGTCCTCGGGGGCCGGGGAGTCGAGCGAGGAGGCGGTGTACGCGTTTCCGACGGCCAGGCCGTCGACCACGTCCTCCTCGGAGACGCCCAGCACGGCGGCCAGTTCGGGCACGGTCGGGGAGCGGTCCAGCTTCTGGGAGAGCTCGTCGCTCGCCTTGGTCAGCGCCAGCCGCAGCTCCTGGAGCCTGCGCGGCACGCGGACCGACCACGAGGTGTCGCGGAAGAACCGCTTGATCTCGCCGACGACGGTGGGCATCGCGAACGTCGGGAACTCCACGCCGCGCTCGCAGTCGAACCGGTCGATGGCCTTGATCAGGCCGATCGTGCCGACCTGGACGATGTCCTCCATCGGCTCGTTGCGGCTGCGGAAGCGCGCCGCCGCATAGCGCACGAGGGGGAGGTTCAGCTCGATGAGGGTGTCTCGGACGTAGGCCCGCTCCGGGCTGTTCTCGTCGAGTGCGGCCAGCCGCAGGAACAGGGAGCGGGACAGGGTGCGGGTGTCGATGGCTCCGGAGCTGTGAAGGTCCTGAAGCGCGTCGGGCTCGGCCTCGCTCCTGCTGAGCGTGAGCACCTTCGAGCTGCCCTGGTCTGCGGACATGCCACCCCCTTGAGGTCGCTGATGGTCGCGGCCGGCGATCCGGTAGAGGAACGCAGCCTCCACCTGAATACCGGAGGCTGAGCCCCGGCAAACGCGGTTCCAGCAGAATGTCACATGTCGGCAACACGCTGTAGTGACATGTCGACATGTACGGGGTGAATCGGTGCAGGAAAAGAGGGGTTGGGTAGGATTTCGAGGGTCGCTCTGTCGGAAAATGCGCCCCCCGTCGAACCACTCGTGACGGTTACGAATCGATCCTATTTGCGGATCTCAGGCGCGCGAAGCTCCGGGCGAGGAGCCTTGACACATGCATCTGTGAGACACCCAGTTCGGCGCTGATCTGCGACTGGGTCAGATTGCTGTAGTACCGCAGGAGAAGGATCCGCTGCTCGCGCTCCGGCAGCTGGACGAGCAGATGGCGGACGAGATCGCGGTGCTCGACGCCGTCGAGCGCCGGATCCTCGTAGCCGAGCCGGTCGAGCAGGCCGGGCAGCCCGTCGCCTTCCTGGGCCGCCTCCAGCGAGGTGGCGTGGTACGAGCGGCCGGCCTCGATGCAGGCCAGGACCTCGTCCTCGGAGATCCGCAGCCGTTCGGCGATCTCGGCGGTGGTCGGGGAGCGCCCGAAGGCGGTCGTCAGGTCCTCGGCCGCGCTGTTCACCTGCACCCACAGCTCGTGCAGCCGGCGCGGGACGTGCACTGTGCGGACGTTGTCGCGGAAGTACCGCTTGATCTCGCCGACGACGGTGGGCATCGCGAACGTCGGGAACTGCACGCCCCGGTCCGGGTCGAACCGGTCGATGGCGTTGATCAGGCCGATCGTGCCGACCTGGACGACGTCCTCCATCGGCTCGTTGCGGCTGCGGAAGCGGGCGGCGGCGTACCGCACCAGCGGCAGGTTCGCCTCGATGAGCGCGCTGCGTACCCGGGTGTGCTCGGACGTGCCGGGTTCGAGCTCCTTGAGCTGGCCGAAGAGCACCTGTGTGAGGGCGCGCGTGTCGGCGCCCCGGCGCTTTTCCGGTGTGCTCTCCGGTGGTGGGGCCTGCGCATCCTGGGGTGGGGCTTGAGGCGCGGTACTGGCCGACACGGTCAACGCCACCCCTTCACAGCGTTTCGAAAAATTGTTCCGCTCGTCCGTCAAAAGCGGTCATAGCATCACAAGACATGTGCACTGTGTGCAAGCACCGCATAATGCCGTGTTGAGGGCGAGTTGGGCTGCGGAAACGGCCGTCATCCCTCACCGGAAGGGGCGGAGGTGAGGGGCTCTGCTGTGCGGCCTGCTCAGAACTCGTAGTCGGCGATCACCCAGGTGGCGAACTCGCGCCACAGGGCGACGCCCGCCTGGTGGGCCGGGTGCTCGAGATAGCGCCCCAGGGCGTCGGTGTCGTCGACCGCCGAATTGATGGCGAAGTCGTATGCGATGGGGCGGTCGGTGATGTTCCAGTCGCACTCCCAGAACCTCAGCTCCGGGATCTGCCCGCCGAGGGCCTTGAAGGCCTGCACGCCCTCGACGACGCGCGGGTCGTCGCGCTCGACGCCGTCGTTGAGCTTGAAAAGGACCAGATGGCGGATCACGGCCGCTCCTCCGTCAACTCTTACCGCCGTGGGCGATCCATGTCATGAAGTCGCCGATGGCCTGGGCTGCGCTCGAAATGCCCTCGAAGCCTATCTGGACGTAGTCGGCCGCCTTGGCAGGGTCCGTGATGATCACGTAGAGCACGAAGACGACCACGACGTAGAGACCGATCTTTTTCGTCTGCACCACGCTCGGGCCTCCCCTGCCTGCCGTGTTCCGTGTGGCCGCTGTGGCCGGCGGTGAGTGTAACCCGGCCGGGTGACAGCTGAGGTCGAGCCGGAGCGCGTACGTCACGGTGCACCCGCCCGGCAGCCCGGGACCAACGGCCCGGCAGTACGGGTCTTTTGCCAGGCCGTTGCGGGCGGCCGGTCGCGCAGGATGGAGGAGAGCCCGGCGGATCTGGCAGGAATCCGTGGGGCAGGGAAGGGCCCCGCTGCGGGGTCCGCGCCGCGGGACCTCCTCGGGCCGCGGCGTGGACATGTGGGCCCGACCTCATCGGGGGGAGCGGCTGGTCCCCAAGGGCCGCTCCCCCCGCCCCGATGGGATGGGCACCCCCGGCGCCGTCATGGCGCCGGGGGTTTCGGTGTTCTGCGCGCCCGGGACACAGCGGTGCCGGCGGAAAGCACGAAGGGCCCCGTCCTGCGACGGGGCCCTTCAGAAGCGGTAGCGGAGGGATTTGAACCCTCGGTGACTTGCGCCACACTCGCTTTCGAGGCGAGCTCCTTCGGCCGCTCGGACACGCTACCGAGGGAGATCCTAGCCCAAGGTTGGCCGTGGTCCGAAATCCGTTTCCCGGAGCCTGCCTCAGCGCTCGCGGAAGAAGTCGGTCAGCAGGCGCGCGCACGCGTCGTCGAGCACGCCGCTGACGACCTCAGGGCGATGGTTGAGCCGCCGGTCGCGTACGACGTCCCAGAGCGAGCCCGCCGCGCCCGCCTTCTCGTCGCGGGCGCCGTAGACCACGCGGTCCACGCGAGACTGCACGATCGCGCCGGCGCACATCGTGCACGGCTCCAGCGTCACGACGAGCGTGCAGTCCGTGAGACGCCACTGGCCGAGCTCGGCGGCGGCGCGCCGGATCGCGAGGATCTCGGCGTGCGCCGTCGGATCGCCCGTCGCCTCGCGCTCGTTGTGCCCGGCGGCGAGCAGCGCGCCGTCGGGGGACAGCACGACGGCGCCGACGGGCACGTCACCGCCCCGGACGGCCAGTGCGGCCTCGTCCAGGGCGAGCCGCATCGCCGCCCGCCAGCGGTCGCGTACCGGATCGGGCTGCCGATCCTTCGACTGGTCCTTCGCTGTGCTCACCCGCGGAACCTACTCGGTGCCCGTCCGAGGCCCGGACGACGGGCCCCAGCGGACCGTCGGCCCGGACGACGGGCCCTAGCGGACCGTCTCCAGCACCTCCGAGGCCCCGAGGACGTCGGCGATCTCGCTGAGGGCGTCGCCGCCGTCCAGGGCGAGCAGTTCCTTCTCGTCGACGCCGAGGTCGGCCAGGATCCCGGTGTCGCCGATGGGGCCCGACGGCACCGAGTCCGCGGCGTCCACGGCCTCGTCGTCGTCCTCGGACCCGTCGTCCTCGGGCTCGCCGTCCTCGGTGCCGTCGAGGTCGAGGGCGTCCAGGTCGTCCTCGGCGTCGGGGTCCCGGCCGAGCAGTTCGTCGGTGAGCAGGATCTCGCCGTACGAGCTGCGGGCGGCGGCGGCCGCGTCCGAGACGTAGATACGAGGATCCTCCTCGCCGTCCACGCGGACGACGCCGAACCACGCGTCCTCCTGCTCGATGAACACGAGCACCGTGTCATCGTCGACGGAGGCTTCGCGGGCCAGGTCGGTCAGATCCGACAGGGTCTCCACATCGTCGAGCTCTGTGTCGCTCGCTTCCCACCCGTCTTCGGTGCGCGCGAGCAGTGCGGCGAAGTACACCGTGACTCTCCCACTGGTCCTAGGCGTGCCGGTTGGGGGTCCCCCCGGCGGAGGTCGAGGGCGGGGAGTGCAGTTCAAGCCCCGCCCAATCGGAATCGTGGCAGAAACCCGGCGTTCAGGAGAGGTCTTCCGCCCGCTGTGTCCCGCCTTGTTGTCACTGGATGGGCCTTTGGGGGGCACTGGCACCGGTCCCACGGCACCGGGCGCTAGGCCGGTCGTGGGGTGCGGCTACCAACGGAACGTACGCATGCGCATCGCCTGGCGCATCCGTGCGGCCCGGGCGCGGCGCGGCTGGACACGGGCGCGCAGCTCCCGCGCCTCGTTGAGTTCGCAGAGGAACTGCGCTCGGCGCTTCCTGCGTTCGGCGTCGCTCTCCCGCTGCTCCGCGTCCTGGTCCCGGTCCGGCATCGTCCCCACCACCCCAGTCCGTCCTTCCCACTTTCCCTCCGTCGGCCTGTTTGATGCCAGAGCGGTCCGGTGGTTCGGTGCCCGAGCGGGCCGGGTGCGGGCCCGGTTACTGTTGTGGTCATGCGTCTCCACGTCGTCGACCACCCCCTGGTCGCCCACAAGCTCACCACCCTGCGCGACCAGCGCACGGACTCCCCGACCTTCCGGCGTCTGGCCGACGAGCTGGTCACCCTCCTCGCGTACGAGGCCACCCGGGACGTGCGCACCGAGCAGGTCGACATCAGGACGCCCGTGGCCACGACCACCGGCGTGAAGCTGTCCCACCCGCGGCCGCTGGTCGTGCCGATCCTGCGGGCGGGCCTGGGCATGCTCGACGGCATGGTGCGGCTGCTGCCGACCGCCGAGGTCGGCTTCCTCGGCATGATCCGCAACGAGGAGACGCTGCAGGCGTCGACGTACGCCACCCGGATGCCGGAGGACCTGTCCGGGCGGCAGGTGTACGTCCTGGACCCGATGCTGGCCACCGGCGGCACCCTCGTCGCGGCGATCCAGGAGCTGATCAAGCGCGGCGCCGACGACGTGACGGCCGTGGTGCTGCTGGCCGCGCCCGAGGGCGTCGAGATCATGGAGCGCGAGCTCGCGGGCACGCCGGTGACGGTGGTGACCGCGTCCGTCGACGAGCGCCTCAACGAGAACGGCTACATCGTGCCGGGGCTGGGGGACGCGGGGGACCGGATGTACGGGGCGGCCGAGTAGCGGTCCGTCAGTCGGATCAGTCGGATCAGTCGGATCAGTCGGATGAGTCGGATGAGTCGGGTCAGTCCGTCAGCCGGCCGGCCGACGGGCTGACCGGCTGGAGATCGCGAACGAGCGGGCAGGCCCCCGTCAGCACGTGCCGCCCGAGGCGGAAGGCGCCGGGGAGAGACCGGCGAGGGCGGCCAGGGCCTGCTCGGCGTCCTGCTTCTTCGCCAGTTCCTTGAAGCCCGTACCGATGATGAGGTCGACGTCGGCGCCCTTGCGGGTGTCGGTCTGCCGCTCGGCGCCGGCCAGCTGGGTGGCGAGCACCGGGAGAGCGGTCTCGGCGGCGGATTCGGCGCCGAGGAGCAGTCCTGGGCCCTTGACCTTCTTGTCGTACTGCTTGGTCGCGTTGCCCACCTTGCCGATGGTGAAGCCGCGCGCCTTGAGTTCGTCGGCGGTCTGCTTGGCGAGGCCGCTGCGGGGCGTGGCGTTGAGGACGTTGACCGTGATCTGAGCCGGTTTCGGCAGGGCCTCCGTATGCTCCGCGGACGGCTTCGCCGTGGGCGTGCAGTGCCGTCCGGGGCCCGCGGCGTTGGCCGCACCACTGCCCGAGAACACGTCGATGAGCTGCAGCGTTCCCCAGCCGATCAGAGCGACCGCGGCGGCGGAGGACACGACCGCGAGCACGATCCTGCGGCGCCGCCTGGGTCGGCGCATACGCGGATACTTGTCCCCCTTGATCCGGTACTGGCCGCCCATGCCGGGGGGAGTGAGCATGCTCATGAGCGCAGAGTAGTGCGGCCGGGCCTTGATTCCTACTAGATGATCATTGACTCGCGCCCGGTCCAGCCGAAAGGGTCAACGCGCGTCGGTCCGGGCGGGCGTGTCGAGTCGGCCCCTGGCGGGGGCGCGGGCCGGCGCGGGTGCCGGGTGTCAGTCGAGCTCGAGGACGCGGGCGTGCAGCACCTGGCGCTGCTGGAGCGCGGCCCGGACGGCGCGGTGCAGGCCGTCCTCGAGGTAGAGGTCGCCCTGCCACTTCACGACGTGCGCGAAGAGGTCGCCGTAGAAGGTCGAGTCCTCGGCGAGCAGCGTCTCGAGGTCGAGCTGACCCTTGGTCGTCACGAGCTGATCGAGGCGGACCGGACGCGGTGCGACGTCCGCCCACTGCCGGGTGCTCTCCCGGCCGTGGTCGGGGTACGGCCGGCCGTTTCCGATGCGCTTGAAGATCACACGGAAAGCCTACCGGGCGAGGCTCTCCGGGCGCAGCCTCGCAGACGGAGTGCGGTGGCGGAAAATTACGCGGTAATGACCGCAAAACGGTAACACCCAGCCGGGAGTCCGTCCTGAGACGGGCGCCGCCACCGCCGATCGCGTCCACGCGCGTCGACCGGGGCCTGCGGATGAGGAGTGGACGGAGCGGCGGACTCCGCCCGGAAGGGTGCGTCCGATGAGACCCATGGTTCGCCCGCACGCGCGGTGAGGTCAGAGCCGTCTCCACGCCGTGCCCACGAGGGCGCGCATCGCGCCGGAGGGTTGCCGCCGGCCCCGTGTCCGTACGCCATGCGGGGGGTTCTCGGGGCCCGCCCGGTGCGTTGTCGGCGTCCCCGGGGACAAGACCTCCTATGAGCACCACCGGCTCCCGTGCCCGACGCCGTATGCGCCGGTGTGCCTGGGGCAGGGTGATCGTGCTGCTGGCGCTGCTCGTCGGTACGTCCGTCGTGCTGACCGACCGCGCCGGGGCCGACACCCCGCTCCCGCTGGTGGCCGTCGCCGGCGAGGCGGGCGGTGAGGTCGTCCACGACTCGCCCGAGTCCGTCCTCCGGCTGCCCACCCGGCATGCCGTCCGGCTGCCGGACGCTCCCTCGGTGACCGGGACCGGAGCGGTTCCCACCCGGCCGTGGCCCGGCCGCGTCCCCGCGGCGGCACACGCCCTGTCTTCCTCGTACTTCTTGCGCTGCATCGTCCTTCGTTGCTGAGCGGGCGCGGTCGCGCAGACCCCCTCCCGCACCCGCCGGCAGAGAACAGAGAACGACGAGCAGAAGGAAGCACACTCATGGTCCACGATCCCTACGCAGCCCTGCACGCACTCGTACGCGCGGAGGTTCTGCGCGACTCCCACTCCCACTCCGAGCGGCGGCCGGCCGACCCGGACAGCAAGGCCGATACCGAACACCCCAGGGAGCAGCAGCCCGACGAACGCGACCGCGGCTGACGCGGTGGACGGCGACGGCCCGGAACCGCGGTTCCGGGCCGTCACTCACTTCGCGGCCTTGGCGGCCTTCGCCGCGGCCTTCATCTCCTGTTTGTGTGCGCGGACCTTCGTCAGGGAGTCCGGGCCCGTGATGTCGGCGACGGAGCGGTAGGACCCGGCTTCGCCGTACGGGCCCGCGGCCTCCCGCCAGCCCTCGGGGTGTACGCCGAGCTGCTTGCCGAGCAGGGCGAGGAAGATCTGGGCCTTCTGCTTGCCGAAGCCCGGCAGGTCGCCCAGGCGCCCGAGGAGTTCCTTGCCGCTGTCCACACCCTCCCAGACGGCGCTCGCATCGCCGTCGTAGTGCTCCACGAGGTACTGGCAGAGCTGCTGGATGCGCTTGGCCATCGACCCCGGGTAGCGGTGCACGGCGGGTTTGGCGGAGAGGAGCGCGGCGAACGCCTCGGGGTCCTGCGCCGCGATCTCGTGTGCGTCGAGATCGTCGGCTCCCATCCGCTGGGCGATCGTGTACGGCCCGGCGAACGCCCACTCCATGGGGACCTGCTGGTCCAGCAGCATTCCCACGAGCGCGGCCAGCGGACTGCGGCCGAGCAGTTCGTCCGCCTCGGGCTGCTGGGCGAGGTGAAGGGTGACATCCATGCCCCGATGATCGCGCGCCCGGGTGCGCGGCGCAGCACGCGTGCGTGCGTGCGGGGGCGACGGGGGCGTGTGGCCGATGCCTCCACGAGAAATCCTTCACGCCGCCATACCCGCCCACATACCCCCAGGGGTAATTTATCCTCGGTATGGGCACCCTCCCGAGGACCGGGGACCGAGGACGCCCGAGAAGATCACGAAGACGATGAAGACCGCAAGATCGCGGAGACAAGGATGGCAGCCGACATGAATGCGCCCCTCGCCGTAGACGTCGCCCAGGCCCGTGCCCGGTTGGACGAGCTGACGGTGATCGACGTCCGTACGCCGGGAGAGTTCGCGTCGGGGCATCTGCCGGGCGCGCTCAACATCCCTCTCGACCAGCTGTCGCGAGCGCTGCCGGAGATCAAGGAGGCCGCGGCGAGCGGTGAGATCCTGGTGGTCTGCGCGTCGGGGGCGCGTTCGGAGAACGCGTGCAAGACGCTGGCCGGGCACGGTGTGACCGCCACGACGCTGACCGGAGGGACCAGCGCCTGGGCCGAGGGCGGCCAGGAGCTGCAGCGGCCTGCGGGCCGGACTCGCGCCGTCTGGGGCATGGAGCGGCAGGTCCGCTTCACCGCCGGCACCATCGTCCTGATCGGCCTTCTCCTCGGCCTGCTCCACCCGGCCTGGCAGCTGCTGTCCGCCGCCATCGCGTGCGGCCTGATCTTCTCGGCCCTCACCAACACCTGCGGCATGGCCGCCGTTCTCGCCAAGCTGCCCCACAACCGTCCCCGGGCGGCGGAGCTCGAGGACGCTCTGACGGCTCTGCGTCAGCGCGGCGGGAAGCGGGCCGGCTGACGGCCTGACGCGAGCACTGAGCGCGGGTGCGCGCCGGTCAGGCGGCGGCACCCGCGGGGACGTACTCGGTCAGCAGCAGCGCGATGTCGTCCACGCGGTTCGGGGTGTGGCGGGCGTCGATCAGCAGACGGTCGGCCAGCTCCTCCAGGGACGAGGCATGCGCATGCGCCAGTGAGGACCGCAGCTCCTCGATGCCGGCACCGATGTCCGAACCGCGTTTCTCGATCAGCCCGTCCGTGTAGAGGGCCAGGACGGAGCCGGGGGACAGGTGCACCTCCGACTCGGGGTAGTCCGGCGCTTCCTCCACGCCGAGTATCGGGCCGCACGGCAGGTCCAGGGCCCGGGTGCGGCCGTCGGGCAGGCGCAGCAGCGGCGGGCAGTGGCCCGCGCGGACCAGCTGTGCGGCTCCGGTACGGGGCTGGAACAGGACGTAGCAACAGCTGGCGAGGAGCCCGGGGTCGAGGCCGAGCAGCAGCCGGTTGGTGCTGGCGACCACGTCGCGGGGCCGGTGCCCGGCGGTGGCGAAGGCCCGTACGGCGCTGCGCAGCTGGCCCATGACGGCCGCCGCCGCGACGTTGTGGCCCTCGACGTCCCCGACGATCAGGGCGACACCGTCACCGGCGGGGATGACGTCGTACCAGTCGCCGCCGATGTCCATGCCGCGGGTGCCGGGCAGATAGCGGCCCGTGACGTGCATGTCCGGCAGCCGGGGCAGCCGGTGCGGCAGCAGGGCGTCCTGCAGACCGCGGGCGATGGCGGACTCGGCGTCGTAGAGCCGGGCGCGTTCCAGCGCCTGGGCGATCAGCCCGCCGAGGGCGGTGATGACTCCGCGCTCCTCGCTCGGGAACCGGTGGGCGTCGTCGAAGCCGAGGATGCAGACGCCCACGGGACGGTTGGAGGCGATGAGCGGAAGGTACGCCCAGGCGTTGGCGTCGATCGCCTTGGTGTTGAAGACGGGATAGGTCTCAAGGAGTTCCTTCCGGTTCTCGACGAACCGGGGCGTGCCGGAGGTCACGGCGTCCGTCGCGGGCTGGCACGCCTGCAGCGGTGTGCCTTCGAACTGGTCGAGGAACCCCTCCGGGTAGCCCCGCTGCCAGAGCAGATGCAGACGCTGCTCGTCCACCACCACGTAGACGGCCAGCTTCTGGCCGCCGAACGCCGGCAGCAGCTGTTCGGCGACGGCGACGCACACCTCGCGGGCGGTGACCGCCTCGGTCAGCGCGCTGCCCATGTGGAGCACGCGGTAGAGCGAGCCCAGGCGCGGGGCGACCATCGGCGCGGAGGCGGGGACGGTCGCGCCCTCCCGGACGGTCGTGCCGGCCTCGGCGAGCCGTTCCACCCCCCGCTTGCCCGCGACCGGTGCTGCCCACCCGGTCATGCCCTGGGTGCCGGGGTGGAAGGAGAACACGAGCCACTGGTCGGGCGGGCGGCGGACCAGGAAGGACACGGGCTTCTGGGAGATGATCGCGGCCCGGTAGCGGTCCTCGTAGACGGGGTCGGACAGCCAGGGCAGCACCTCCCAGGGGCGATGGCCGAGCAGTTCGTCCTGGTCGATCCGCAGCACCCGTTCGAGACCGCGGTTGGCGTAGGTGACGCAGCCGTCCGGGGCCAGCGCGAAGAAGCCGTCCGCGAGCCGTTCGATGGCCGCGACCGCGGCCAGACCGGGTCCGGAGTCGAGGACGGCACCGACCAGGCGGGGCGGGGGGCGGGTGCCCGCGGGCCGGTCCTCGGGCACGTCGGCCGCGTGGCCCCACACCTCGACGGTCCGGTGACCCGCGCCCTCCCGCATCCGTACGTACTGCGCGAAAACGCGGCCCTCCTCGATCGCGACGCGGGCGGCGGAGCGGAAGCCGGGGACGTCGGCGGGGTCGAGCCGGGCCTCCAGCGTGGCCGCGCGGCCGTCGAACTCGTGTGGAGCGATGCCGAAGATCGCGCACATCTCGTCGTCCGCCGTGACGGTCCCGGTGTCGAGGTTCCAGTCGAACAGGCCGACGCGGACCGCCGGGCCTGACGGCACCGGGACCACCAGTGGGGCGGTCGTGGCGTCCGGTCCGACGAGCGCACCGCGGCCGTCCAGCGCTGCGAGCGCCGCGCCGAGGCGGTCTGCGGTGGCGCGCAGCTGCCGTCGCTGCGCCGGGGACAGTCCCTCTCCGCCGGGGCGGGAGGTCCACACCACGGATACCGCGCCGAAGGTCTGCGGGCCCGACTGCACCGGTACGGATGCCGAACCGAAGGGGTACGGCATGACCATGGCGAAGTGGGGGAACCGGCGTACGGTTTCGTCGGCGTCGGCCAGATGGATCACCTGCCCGGACCGGTACGCCTCGGCCGCGGGGACGCGGCTGTTCACCGGGATCCGCTGCCAGCCGCCGATCAGGGCGGGGGGCGTGCCGGCCGCCGCGGTGAGCACGAGGCAGGTCCCGTCGCGCGCGACCAGGAAGGCGCTCGCCGCGTGCGCGCCGGTGACCTCGGCGGCCCTGATCACGGCCGCGACCAGGGCGTCGTCACGTTCCGACGTCCCGACGACCTCCTTGGTGCCGAGCGGCTGCGCCTCTCGTTCCGCACCACCGCTGGACCCCATGCTGCCTTCAATCGGTCACAAGACGGCTTTTTCGTAGTTTAGGCCGTGAGAGCCCCGCCGGGGCGGATGGTTCGCCCACTGCCCGTGGGTGGATCGGGCAGCTTCTGCGGCTGCGGGCTGGTGGGTGGTTCGCCACCTGCCGGTGGGTGGGTCGGGGCCGTGGCGGGATGTAGTACGTCCTCGGTCCGGCGCCGAGCCGTACGTCGTTCGGGCGAGCCCACACTGTGCGCCAGCCTCCCCCAGTGCCTTAAGGGCCTGGGAGGTACCCCCAGCGGGCGCACATCCCGCCACGTCCCCTTCGGCACGCTCGCGGCTTCCGGCCGGTGGCCGGTCCCTCAGCGGCTCGCCGCGTACACCCCGAAGCTCTCCAGGAGCTCCTCCTGGTGGAGCGGGGCGGGCCGCTCGCGCCCCCGCACGTGCCCAACCCCGGCGGCCAGCGCCTGCACCAGCGAGGTGAAGGCCGTCAGCGACGGCAGCACGGAGGGCCCGGCGGCGTCCACGAAGAACGCATGGTCGGCGATCGGCGCCAGCGGCGAGCCGGGGTTGTCGGTCAGCGCGACGCACCGGGCCCCGCGCGTACGGGCCCACTCGAAGGCCCGTACGGTCTCCGCGGCGTAGCGGTGGATGGAGACGGCCACGAAGCAGTCGCCCTGGCGGACCCGGCGCAGATCGTCGGCGAGCGTGTCGACGCCCCCGCCCACCGTCTCCACGTCCTCGCGCAGCGTCCGCAGCAGATGGCCGAGGAGATGCGCGGGCGCGTGGCACGTCCGCAGCCCCATCACGTGCACGCGCGGCGCCTCCGCCAGGGCCCGCACCGCGGCGTCCCACTCGGCGCGTTCGATCCGGGCGAAGGTGCGGGAGACGTTGGCGCGGTCCTGGGCGACGGCGCGCTCCAGCAGGTCGCCGCCCTCCGTGTCCGGCTGGTCCTCGGCGTACCGGCGCAGCAACTGCGCCTGCTGGCGCAGCCGTTCCCGGCACAGCCGGGTCAGCCCCGGATAGCCGCCGAGCCCCAGGCCGGTGGCGAACCGGACGACCGTCGCCTCGTTGACGCCGACGGCCGAGGCCAGATCGGAGACGGTCATGAACGCCACCGCTTCCGGGTCGGCCATGACCCGCTCGGCGAGCAGCCGTTGCGACGGCGTGAGTTTGACGGACCGTTCCTGCAGTCGGGCCGCGAGCTCGTCGAAGGTGTCCGGTGCCTGCCGTGATGCCGATGTCATGGGGTGATCCTCTCGTTTCGGACCACCGAACGGGCTATTTTCGTCCGCATTGTCGGCACTTCGTGACCGCCGGGCTGTAGGCGGCTGCTCCTTGGCGAGGAGCGCGTCCGTGCGTTCGCTGTGCGGGCCCTGAGGGGTTACCAGAACCGCACACCGGGATGTCCATCACGTTTCTACAAAGTCGGACAAGACCTCTTGACGCATGACAGGACATCCGGCTGTTATGGCGTTCCCGATGTGCGGTCCAGTTGGTTTCTGATCGTTTCTGATCATCGTGACCGCACATCTCGTGGCTGACCCTTGCCCTCAGGAGCCGTCATGCACTTCTCCCCCTCAGGTCTGTCCGTCCCCGGCCCGAGCCGCCGCTCCCTGCTGCGCGGCATCGGTGGCGCCGCCGTGCTGGGTGCCGGCATACCCCTGCTGAGCGCCTGTGGCGGCGGCTCGTCCTCCGCCTCCGGGGACTCGAAGACCGTCACGCTCGGCTCCAACCAGTCCGACGCCGTGCCGAAGAAGGCCTACGGTGCGATCTACACGGCCTTCACCAAGCAGTCCGGCATCACGGTCGATGTGAACACCAAGGACCACAACACCTTCCAGGAGCAGATCAACTCCTACCTGCAGGGCACGCCGGACGACGTGTTCAACTGGTTCGCCGGGTACCGCATGCAGTTCTTCGCCAAGAAGGGCCTGGCCTCCCCGATCGACGACGTGTGGGCGAAGATCGGGGACAACTTCCCCGACGCGATGAAGAAGCTCAGCAAGGGCGAGGACGGCAAGTACTACTTCGTCCCGCTGACCACGTACCCGTGGGCAGTCTTCTACCGCAAGAGCGTCTTCAAGAAGTACGGCTACGAGGTCCCCACCACCTGGGACGAGCTGGTGGCCCTGTGCAAGAAGATGAAGAAGGACGGCCTGGTCCCGATCGCGTTCGGCGACAAGGACGCCTGGCCCGCGATGGGCACCTTCGACCAGCTCAACTTCCGCGTCAACGGCTACGACTTCCACGTCGAGCTGATGGCGGGCAAGGCGTCCTGGACCGACGCCAAGGTCAAGGCGGTCTTCGACCACTGGACCGAGATCCTCCCCTACCATCAGGACGGCTTCATGGGCCGCACCTGGCAGGACGCCGCGCAGACCCTGGTGTCGAAGAAGGCCGGCATGTACGTGCTGGGCACCTTCGTGGGGCAGCAGTTCACCAACCAGGCCGACCTGGACGACCTGGACTTCTTCGCCTTCCCGGAGATCAACCCCTCGTACGGGCAGGACACCGTCGAGGCGCCCACCGACGGCTTCATGGTCAGCAAGTCGCCGAAGAACCACGCCGGTGTGGTGAAGCTGCTGGAGTTCCTGGGCACCGCGGAGGCCGAGGAGATCTACCTCAAGGCCGACCCGAGCGTGGTGGCCGCCTCCAGCAAGGCCAGCACTTCCGCGTACTCGCCGCTGCAGAAGAAGGCGTTCGAGATGATCGGCAACGCCAAGAGCCTGACCCAGTTCATGGACCGCGACTCCCGGCCGGACTTCACCTCCACGGTGATGCAGCCCGCGCTGCAGAAGTTCCTGCAGAACCCCAAGGGCGTCGACAGCCTGCTGTCCTCGATCGAGCGCCAGAAGAAGACGATCTTCGCCTCCGCATGACCACCGACATCACGATGAAGAGCCCGGAGGCGGCCGCCGCGCCGTCTCCGGGCCCCGCGCCTGTGAAGAAGCGGGTCGCGCAGGGGCACCAGCGCCTGCTGACCCGCCGTGACCGCATCACGCTCGCCCTGATGGCGGGCGTGCCGACGATCCTGCATGTGATCCTCGTCTGGGTCACCGCCCTCGCCTCGATCGCCCTGGCCTTCACCAGCTGGGACGGCATCGGCTTCGACTCGATCAAATGGGTGGGGCTGGACAACTTCAAACAGCTGTTCTCCGACAACCCGCAGTTCTGGCCCGCCGTCGAGCACAACGTCATCTGGTTCGTCGTGCTCATCCTGATCCCGACGCCGATGGGCCTGTTCCTGGCCGTCCAGCTGGACAAGAAGATCCGTTTCAGCCGGGTCTACCAGACGGCGTTCTTCCTGCCGGTCGTCATCTCCATGGCCTGCATCGGCTTCGTCTGGCAGCTGGTCTACAACCCGGACACGGGCCTGATCAACAGCCTCATCGGCGCCAACAAGACCGGCCACTACATCGACTGGATCGGCGACCCGCACCTCAACCTGTGGGCCGTCCTGGTCGCCGCCTCCTGGCGGCACACCGGCTACATGATGATCCTTTACCTGGCCGGCCTGAAGGGCGTGGACCCCTCCCTGCGCGAGGCCTCGTCCCTCGACGGCGCCAACGAGTGGCAGACGTTCAAGAACGTCATCTTCCCGACGCTGCGCCCCACCAACACGGTCGTCCTGGTCGTCACCATCATCGAGGCCCTGCGCGCCTTCGACCTGGTGTTCGTCTTCAACAAGGGCGCCCAGGGCACCGAGCTGCTGTCGATCCTGGTGACCAACAACATCATCGGTGAGTCCAGCCGGATCGGTTACGGGTCGGCGATCGCGGTGGTCCTGCTGGTCATCTCGCTCGCCGTGATCATCCCGTACCTGATCGCGACCTTCCGGAAGGAGCGGCGAGCATGAGCGCCCCCACCCTCGCGGCAGGCACGCTCAAGAAGCGCACGCCCGTCCGCCCCGCCCGCGTCCTGCTGCACGTCTTCCTCGCCGGTACGGCCCTGGCGTGGCTCGCCCCGCTGCTGTGGGCGATCTTCTCGGCCCTGCGCCCGTACAGCGAGACCAGCACCAAGGGCTATGTGTCCTGGCCGGACAAGCTGAGCCTGGACAACTTCACCAACGCGTTCACGCAGTCGGACATGATGCACTACTTCGGCAACACGTTGCTGATCGCGGTGCCGGCCGTGCTGCTGACGCTGTTCCTGTCGTCGATGGTGGCCTTCTACGTCAGCCGCTTCGACTTCCGCCTCAACCTCGCGCTGCTGCTGGTCTTCACCGCGGGCAACCTGCTCCCGCAGCAGGTCATCATCACCCCGCTGTATCGGCTGTACCTCCTCACCAACCTTCCCGGCATCACGGCGAGCGGCAAGCTGTACGACTCCGCGCTCGGCCTGGTCCTGATCCATGTGGCGTTCCAGTCCGGCTTCTGCTCCTTCGTGCTGGCCAACTACATGCGCTCCCTGCCGCACGAGCTGACCGAGGCCGCGCTCGTCGACGGCGCCTCGGTGTGGCGGCTGTACTGGCAGATCACGCTGCCGCTGTGCAAGCCGGCGATGGCGGCCCTGGCGACGTTGCTGTCCATCTGGATCTACAACGACTTCTTCTGGGCGCTCGTGCTGATCTCGACCGGCGAGAACATGCCGATCACCTCGGCGCTGAACAACCTCTCCGGCCAGTACTTCACCGACCCCAACCTGGTCGCCGCCGGCGCGCTGCTCACCGCGATCCCCACGCTGATCGTGTACTTCGTGCTCCAGCGGCAGTTCGTCAGCGGTCTCACCCTGGGCTCCAACAAGGGCTGACCCGGCTCCACCTGAAAGAGAACCCCGTGCACAACCCGTTCACCCCAGTGGCCTCCGTACCCGTGGACCCGCGCTCCGCCCGGGTCCACGAGGAGGGCTGGCAGTCCTGGAGCCCCAGCGGCGCCTACGCTCTCGACGCGACGCCGTACCGCCCTACGAACGACAACTGGGCGACGGTCTGCTACCGGCCCGGCGTCATCCCTTTGGACGGCACGTTCCAGGGCGAGGGGCTGCTGGCGCTCGACCCGGGCGACGGCTCACCGGTGCGACTGTGGGCGGCCGCCGATCCGCTGCGCGGCGCCCCGTCGATCCGGCTGACCGTGCGCGACGGACGCGCCGAGGTGAGCGCCGACGGGCCGGTGACAGAGCACAGCCACACCGGCCCTGACGGCATCCAGGGCGCTCTCGCCGCCTGGGCGGACGGTGTCGTGGGGGCCCTCGGGCTGCCGGCACCCCGCCCGGCGCCGACCGTGTGGTGCTCCTGGTACGAGTACTTCACCGCGGTCACCGAGGACGACATCCACGAGAACCTCGGCGCGATGGACACCCTCGGCCTGCCCGTCGACGTCGTACAGATCGACGACGGCTACCAGAAGGCGCTCGGCGACTGGCTCACCCTCTCCGGCCGTTTCCGCTCCCGCGCCGGGATCGCCGACGCGATCCGCGACAGCGGCCGCCGGGCCGGCATCTGGACCGCCCCGTTCCTGGTCGCCCCCGACAGCGAGCTCGCCACCACTCACCCGGACTGGCTGGTCCGGGCCGCCGACGGCCGGACTCCGCTGCACGCCGGGCGCAACTGGGGCCACGACCTGTACGTCCTGGACACCACCCACCCCGACGCGGCCGCGTACCTCGTCGACGTCTTCGCGACCCTGCACGCGGAGGGATACGACTACTTCAAGGTCGATTTCCTCTACGCCGGGGCCATGGACGGCGTCCGCCACTCCGGCGCCGACGCCCTCACCGCCTACCGCGAGGGCATCGCCCTGATCCGCCGGGCGATCGGTGCCGACGCGTATCTGCTCGGGTGCGGAGCGCCCGTTCTGCCGTCCATCGGGCTCTTCGACGCCATGCGCGTCAGCCCGGACACGGCCCCGTACCGCGATCCCGAGCGCGGTGACTTCAGCCAGCCCGGCCAGGAGGCCGCCGAGTTCACCGGCGTGGGCCGCCAGTGGCAGCACGGCCGCTTCTGGGTCAACGATCCCGACTGCCTGATGGCCCGCCCGGCCGTGGAGACACGGGAACGCTGGGCCGGACATGTGGAGGCCACCGGCGGCCTCATGGCCAGCAGCGACCGGCTGCTCTCCCTGGACGACTGGGGCCTGGACATCACCCGCCGTCTGCTCACCGCTTCCTCCGTTTCCTCCGCTTCCTCCGCCGGAGTGGCTTCCATCGCTGGAGTCGACCTGTGACCACCGACCGCTCCCTCCGCCTCCCCGGCATCGCCTACGGCGGCGACTACAACCCCGAGCAGTGGCCCGAGGAGGTGTGGGCCGAGGACGTGCGCCTGATGCGCGAGGCGGGCGTGACCATGGTCAGCATCGGCATCTTCTCCTGGGCGTTCCTCGAACCCGCCGAGGGCGTCCACGACTTCGCCCGCATGGACCGGATCCTCGACCTGCTCCACGCGAACGGCATCGCCGCCGACCTGGCCACGCCCACGGCCGCGCCTCCCGCCTGGTTCTTCCGGGCCCATCCCGAGGCGCTGCCCGTCGACCAGGACGGCCGCACCCTCTCGTACGGCAGCCGCCAGACCTTCTGCCCCAGCAGCCCCGCCTACCGCGAGGCCGCCCTGCGGATCGCGGGCGCCGTCGCCGAGCGGTACAAGGACCACCCGGCGGTTGTCATGTGGCACGTGCACAACGAGTACGGCTGCCACAACGCGGCCTGCTACTGCGACACCAGCGCGACCGCCTTCCGGCGCTGGCTGCGGGCGCGGTACGGGGATGACCTGGGCGCGCTCAACCACGCCTGGGGCACCACCTTCTGGAGCCAGTGGTACTACGACTGGGACGAGATCCTGCCGCCCCGCGCGACCGGCGCCGTGCCCAACCCCACGCACCAGCTGGACTGGCGCCGCTTCTGCTCCGACGAGCTGCTCTCGCTCTGCACCGCCGAGCGGGACGTGCTGCGCGAGGCGGCGCCCTCGATCCCCGCCACCACCAATTTCATGGTGATGCGGAACTTCGACGCGCTCGACTACTGGCGCTGGGCGCCCGAGCTGGACATCGTCTCCAACGACCACTACCTGATGTCCACCGACCCCGAGTCGGAGATCGACATCGCGCTCAACGGCGACCTGGTGCGTTCGCTGGCGGGCGGCCCGTGGCTGCTGATGGAGCACTCCACGGGCGCCGTCAACTGGCAGCCCGTCAACCGCGCCAAGCGTCCCGGCGAGCTGCGCCGCAACGCCCTCGCGCATGTCGCGCACGGCGCGGACGGCATCGCGTACTTCCAGTGGCGGGCCGCCAAGGCGGGCGCCGAGCAGTGGCACTCGGCGATGCTTCCGCACGCCGGGACGGACAGCCAGATCTGGCGGGACGTGGTCAGGCTCGGCGCCGACCTGAAGGCCATCGCCGAGGTGCGCGGCAGCACCGGCACGGCCGAGGTGGCGATCGTCTGGGACTGGGACGCCCGCTGGGCCCTGGAGCTCCCGTCCCAGCCGAACGGCGAGCTGCGCTTCCAGGACCTCGTACGGGACTGGTACGAGCCGCTGTGGCGCGCCGGGATCGCGGTGGACTTCGTACGCCCGGACGCCGACCTCTCCCGCTACCGCCTCGTGCTCGCCCCCAGCCTGTACCTGGTGGACGACGCGGGCGCGGCGAACCTCACCGGCTTCGCCGATCGCGGCGGCACCCTCGCCGTGGGCTTCCACAGCGGCGCGGTCGACGAGAACTGCCATGTCCGGCTCGGCGGTTACCCAGGAGCATTCCGGGACGCACTCGGCGTACGCACCGACGAGCTCTTCCCGCTGCTGCCGGGCGAGTCCGTGGGCCTGACCGGCGACGTGCCGGACGGCGCCGCAGGCACCCTGTGGTCGGAGCGGGTGCGGCTCGCGGGAGCGGAGGCGGTCGCGTCGTACGCGGACGGGCCCCTGACCGGCGTCCCGGCCGTGACCCGGCACGGGCACGGGGAAGGCACCACCTGGTACGTGGCCACGCGCCCGGACCCGGCCACGCTCGCCGCGCTCCTCGGCCGCGTCTGCGCGGAGACGGGGGTCCGGCCGGTCCTCCGTACCGGCGCCGCCCCGACCGGGGTCGAGGTGGTCCGGCGCCGCGGAACGGACGCCGACTACGTCTTCCTGATCGACCACGCCGGCCATGGCGCGGAGGTCGCGGTCGCGCCCGCCGCCACCGAACTGCTGACCGGCAAGCCGGCCGCCGGGTCTGTCGTCGTCGCGCCCGGCGACATCGCCGTCGTACGGGAGCCGCACGGCTCCTGAGGAGGCCTGGGCGCCCGTCCGGGGTACTCGGCCGCAGCGGATCCCGTGTGGATCCGGGCGGCCGAGTGCGCGGATGGCGGTGGGCGGTATGCCTGAGCTGCCGGATGTCGAGGCGTTCCGGGAGGTTCTCGCGTCCTGCGCGCAGGGCAGGCGGATCGAGCGGGTCGAGGTGCGCGACGCGGGCGTCCTGCACGGGGTCAGCGTCCGGAGACTGCGCCGCGAGCTGGAAGGCCGGGCGTTCACCGAGCCCGAGCGGCACGGAAAGTGGCTGCTCGCCCGCACCGAGGGCGGGCCCACCGCCATGCTGCACTTCGGCATGACCGGGCAGCTGGTCTGCTGCGGCCCCGACGACCCGCCCCACCCCCATGACCGGGTGGTCTTCGCCGTGACCGGCGACCGCCGGCTCCGCTATCGCGACCAGCGCAAACTGCAGGGAGTGTGGCTGGCGGACGACTCCGGCGTGGCGGGCGTCCTGGACCGCCAGGGCCCCGACGCGCTGGCGGTGGACCGCAAGGGCTTCGACGCCGCGCTCTCCGGACGCCGCGGCCGCCTCAAGTCCGTCCTCACGGACCAGTCGGTCCTGGCCGGGCTCGGCAACCTGCTGGCCGACGAGATCCTGTGGCGTGCGCGGCTGCACCCCGCGGCGCGGGCCGGTGACCTCACCGACGCCGAGCGCGGCCGGCTGTACACGGAGATGCGCCGCACCCTGCGGTCGGCGATCCGTGCCGGCTGCGTACCGCCTCGCAGGTCCTGGCTGACCGGTCGCCGCGACGACCCCGGTGGGGCCTGCCCGCGATGCGGTGAGCCGCTGTGCCGTGATCGCATCGGCGGACGCGGCACTGTCTGGTGTCCGCGGTGCCAGCCGACTGCCTCCTGACCACTGCCCGCGTGCGGTCGGTCTTCGGGCCGCTGCCTACGTCCGGCGACGCCGCCGACGGCGGATGGCGCGCGTGACGATCGGCGGGAGGACGTCGGCGGCGATCCGGCGGGCAGATACGGACCGCCGGATCGCGGCGGCCGAAGGCGCGGCGGCGGCCACCGCCGCGGAGGAACCGGCGGTGGGGGACGTCGCGGCACCCGCCGCAGGTGTGGCGGCCTCCTCGGCGTGCCGTGGCTCGTGCGCGTGGCGGGACCGAGGTGCGGCCGGGTTCGGCGGGCGGCCCGAGAAACGCAGGACATGCTGCCCGGCGATCTGCTGCCGGCTCATGCTGATCCCGGCGCGCCACTCCGTGTCACCGAGCAGCTCCTGCAGAAACGGCTCCGGGTCGCCCCACGTGCCGTACAGCTTCTGCGTGGTGAGACAGACGGGGCGCAGCCCGCGGTTGAAGACGGCCTCCCAGGCGGCAGCGGCCACGCCAGGGGTGTGCTCGGAGCGGAAGTCGTCGAGGACGACCACGCCGTTCGGCAGCAGGACCCTCCGGGCGGTGCCGATGTCCATCGCCACGTGCTCGTACAGATGCGATGCGTCCACATGGACGAACCTGCAGGTGTTCTCGCCGACCACTCCGGGGACCAGCGACGTGGGGCCCTGCACGACCTCCGGCAGCCGGTCGTGGAACGCCAGGTAGTTCTGCTCGAAGGCGGCACGGGTCAGGGTCGCGTACGACTTGCGGGCCTCCACCGCGTTGTCGGTGTCCGGCGCGTCGTCGGCATCGAAGAGGTCGCAGACCGTGAAGCGCTCGCCGGGCCGCAGATAGCTCCCGGTGAAGATGGCGCTCTTGCCCATGTAGGCGCCCATCTCCAGCAGGTCCCCGCGCTCCCCGAGCCGCTCCTGGCGGGAGAGGAAGCGGTCGAAGAGCACCTGGTCCAGGCTCGGGAACCAGCCCTTCACCTCGCCGAGGCTGCGGGGCCGCTGTACGGGGCGGGACGCGGAGGTTTCCGTCATGGGCCGCCACGTTAGGGGGCCGAAGGCAAAGCTCGGCGGTCATTCCTGTGACGGTTCTGTGACCCGGCTTTGCACGTCCGGCTCTCGGCGTACGGCTGCGCGTACGCCGAGAGCCGTCCCCTCCTGCTGGTGTGGTTCGTGAGCTGACTACCGGGCCGTGCCGAAGTCCTGGGTCCAGTAGTCGTTGGGCTCCGCGAGACCGACGCCGATCTCCTTGAAGGAGCAGTTGAGGATGTTGGCCTTGTGGCCGGGGCTGGACATCCAGCCCTCCATGACCTGCTCGGGGGTGGAGTAGCCGTACGCGACGTTCTCGCCGTAGGTGCTCCAGGTGTAGCCGGCCTGTGTGATCCGCTGGCCCGGGTCGGAGCCGTCGGATCCGGTGTGCGACATGTTCTGGTGGGAGGCCATGTCGTCGCTGTGCGCCTGAGCGGCCTTGGTCAGGGTCGCGTTCAGGGTCAGGGGCGAGCATCCGGCCTTGCTGCGCTCGTTGTTGACGAGTTCCACGATGCGGGCGGCCACATCGGACGCCGATGCGGTGGTCTTCGTGGTGCTCGTCGGCGTCGTGGCCGTGGACTTGGGAGCGGAGGTCGTCGTAGCGCTGGGCGTGCCGGACTCCGTGGTGGTTTCGGCCTTGGACGCGGTGGTCTTCAACGCGGTCGGAGACGCCGTGGCCGTGGACTTCGGAGCGGAGGTCTTCGGAGCGGAGTTCGCGGTGCTCGGAGACGTGGTGCTCGGAGACGCGGTGGAGGTCTTCGGCGCCGCCGAAGAGGGCTCGCGGTCCCAGGAGCGCGCCCAGCGCTCCCAGTCGGCGTCCGTCCACCGTTGCTGGAAGAAGGTGGTGTTCCCAGCGCTGTAGTTCTGGCTGTCACTGCCGCTGCCGTCCGGCCACTGGTTGCAGGCCATGGCGACGGACGGCACGCCCACGACGCCTACGGCCACGGCAGCGACGGTTATCCGCCGGTAGTGGTTCTTCTTGCGGTGCTTCCCCATGGATGACCTCACTCGGTAATCGCAAAGCGCCCCTTGTGCGGCTGGTGCTCTGCGCAGACTCCGCTCCTGAGCTGCGGAGACGTACTGCGGACCGCCATTCTTAAAACCGCCGCCAATACAGGGCAAAGGGCCCTCGTACTACCTCGCCTCGTAGCCTGAGACGACCCTTGCCATGGGCCTGCGAGCGTGCTGCCCGGGATTGTGGACTCTTCCGGGAATACTGGCGGTCCGTCAGAAAGCCTTTATGCGCCGTGAACGGGGGCAGGGGCCGAGGAGTGGAATGCCGGAAAGCGCGGCGAGATGTCCCCCCTGTATCAAGACGGACAAATCCCATATGTCGCCAGAACGGCATCTACTATTCGGCCCGCTTAGTGCTGGAGGCCATATGACGGATGTCACGGAACCGCAGGCTCCGCTTAGGCGTACTCCGCTCCGATGCCCCCCGCCGGGGCCGCCGCGTGCCGAGTGACCTTGCTGGCGCGCTGGTCCCGGCGCAGGCTGGTGACATGGGTGCTGAAAGCGGCCCTACGCTCATCTCGTCCGTGCAGCGGGCCTTCCGGTTGCTGGAGGTGGTCGGCGCGCACGAGGGCGGCGCACCGGCCAAGCAGCTGGCGCGCGAGACCGGCCTGCCCATCGCCACGACCTATCACCTGCTGCGCACGCTGATGCACGACGGGTATGTCCAGAAGCTCGACGACGGCGGGTTCGTGCTCGGGGACAGGCTGCGCGGGCTGCAGACGGGAAGCCGCGGCCAGGCGCTGCTCAGCCGTATCCGCCCGACCCTCGCCGCGCTGCGGGACGAGGTGTCGGCCGCCGCCTACCTGACCTTCTACGAGGAGGGCGAGATCCGCGTCGCCGAGATCGTCGACAGCCCGAGGGCGCCACGGGTCGACCTCTGGGTCGGTTTCGAGGACGCGGGCCACGCCACCGCGCTGGGCAAGACCATCCTGCGGGAGCTGGACGGCGAGTCCCGCAACGACTACCTGGCGCGGCACCCGCTGGCCGACCTCACGCCGCGCACCATCACCCAGCCCGCCGAGCTGCTGCGCAGGCTCGAATCGGACGCGGCCGCCCCCGCCGTCCTGGATCTGGAGGAGTACTCCCTCGGCACGGTCTGCATCGCGGTGCCGGTCTACAGCGGGGACAAGCTGGGCTCGCTCGGCGTCTCCCTGCGGGCGGACCGGCTCGCGCGCATCGACCGGGTCCGGGAGCGCCTGATCCCGGCAGCGGGACGAGTGACCCGGGGCCTGTCGCTCACTATCTGAAAAATCCCCGCTTGAGGCAGGGGACGAAGACCCTGTTCTCTGGATGAAACGGACATTCATGTATCCCGTCGCCCGGGGCGGACGGCGTACGGCATGGATTCCGTCGGGTGCGGCAGTCCAGCAGGTGACGATCTTCGGAGAGGTATGAGGCAGGCGGATCATCAGCGTGATCGTCGGCGGCCGGTGCGGCGGTTCACGAAGTGGCTGACCAGTGGCGGGTGGCCGACGGACGGCGGGCGGACCAGCGGCTTCGAGGGCCGCTGCCGGCCACTCGTCGCTGCCGGCGCACCCGCGCTGATCGTCTTCGGCGTCATGATCCTCGCCTTCGTCGGCGGAGCGAGGCTGTGGCTGCCCCTCCTCCCCGTCGGCCCCGCGCTCGCCGCCGCCACCAGCAGGCCGCGGGCCGTCCTGTTCGTCGGATTCCTCGCCTCCGCCCTCGGCGCCCTGCTGGGAACCGTGGACGGCATGTCCAACGGCGTCCTGGCGATCGTGCTGGCCACCGTGGTGGCCGTGACGCTGGCGAGCGCCCTGGCCAGCGCTCTGCGCGGACGGCGTGAACGCGTCCTGGCAGCGGTGCGGTCGGTCGCCGAGGCCGCCCAGCACGCCCTGCTGAAGCCCGTGCCGGCGGCTGTCGGCCCGTTCCAGGTGGCGGTCCGCTACAGCGCCGCCGCGGCGGAGGCCCGGATCGGCGGCGACCTCTACGCGCTGGTGCCCACCCCGTACGGGGTCCGGCTGATCGTCGGCGATGTGCGCGGCAAGGGGCTGCCCGCGGTGAGCACCGCCGCCCTGGTGCTGGGCGTCTTCCGCGAGGCGGCGTACGACGAACCCGACCTCCTGGACGTCGTCGCCAGGATCGAGCGGAGCCTGGCGCGCAACCTCGCGGCCGACGACTTCGTCACCGCGGTGGTCGCGGGGTACCCGAGGGGCGGGCGCATGGAGGTGGTGAACTGCGGGCACGCTCCGCCGCTGCTGGTACGCGACGGCGAGGTCACGCCCGTCGAGCCGACCCGTCCGGCCCCGCCGCTGGGTCTCGGCGCCCTCGGCGGGGACACCCCGGCCCTCCACGTGCTGCCCTTCGACGACGGAGACCAGCTGCTCCTCTACACCGACGGGGTCACCGAGGCCCGCGACCGCGGCCGCGAGTTCTATCCGCTCACGGAGCGGCTCGCCCGGCACGTCTCCGACGATCCCTCCCGCACCGTCGCGGCCCTCCATGAGGAACTGCTGACGCATGTGGGCGGCCGGCTGCACGACGACGCGGCGCTGATCATGCTGCGGAAGCCGGTGGAGTTGGCATGCCGGGCCGGGTCGGCAGCGACCGGCGACGAGACCGCGGGCGCATCGGGAACAGCGGGCGTCGGCCGGCCCAGGGACGGTGTCGGATACGGCGCCGGGTACGGCCTCGGCGGCCCCAGGGACGCCGCGGACGCCGTCGGCTACGAGACGGGGCTCGGACCCATGGACTTCAGCGCGGGGCCCGCTGCCGGATTCGGCGCGAGGGGAGCAGGGTCCGCCGGATTCAGGGTGCGGGCCACCGAGGGCGGTGCCGCATGCCAGTCGCCGCCGACTCGGACGCGGCGTACGCGTTGTTGAGGGCGCTGGGGGTCAACCGCACAGACGGGCGAACGCCAGAGGGCCGGACCACTGATGTGGTCCGGCCCTCTGGGCTGGCGGAGGATACGAGATTCGAACTCGTGAGGGGTTGCCCCCAACACGCTTTCCAAGCGTGCGCCCTAGGCCTCTAGGCGAATCCTCCGCCGGAAACATTACATGACGGCGGGGAGTGCTCGCGAACTCGTTCGTGCCGCTCGAATCGGGTACCCTGTGCAGAGCCCCTCACGTGGCGCTATCTGACTGAACTCCCCCAGGGCCGGAAGGCAGCAAGGGTAGGTCGGCTCTGGCGGGTGCGTGAGGGGCGCTTTGCGTACGAGGCAGGTGACTCCTCGTGACGCGGGCCGAAGGGGCTTCGAAGCCGTCCGCTCGGCCGTCCGTCTGTACGGGCCTTGAGGGCGCCCGAGTGCAGAACCGCGTGCACAACCGCATGCAGTCCGTGTTGTCGGTGGGCGCCTATAACCTCGTATGCGTGTCGTCTCTCGCGCTGTACCGCCGCTATCGCCCGGAGTCGTTCGCCGAGGTCATCGGGCAGGAGCATGTCACCGGCCCGCTGCAGCAGGCGCTGCGGAACAACCGGGTCAATCACGCGTACCTGTTCAGCGGGCCGCGCGGCTGCGGCAAGACGACCAGTGCCCGGATCCTGGCGCGCTGTCTGAACTGCGAGCAGGGGCCCACGCCGACACCCTGCGGAGAGTGCCAGTCGTGCCGTGACCTGGCGCGGAACGGGCCCGGGTCCATCGATGTCATCGAGATCGACGCCGCTTCGCACGGTGGCGTGGACGACGCCCGTGACCTGCGAGAAAAGGCGTTCTTCGGGCCGGCCGCCAGCCGGTACAAGATCTACATCATCGACGAGGCGCACATGGTCACCTCGGCGGGGTTCAACGCCCTGCTGAAGGTGGTCGAGGAGCCGCCGGAGCATCTCAAGTTCATCTTCGCCACGACCGAGCCCGAGAAGGTCATCGGGACGATCCGCTCGAGGACGCACCACTACCCCTTCCGGCTCGTCCCGCCGGGGACCCTGCGGGACTATCTGGCCGAGGTCTGCGGGAAGGAGAACATCCCCGTCGAGGACGGGGTTGTCCCGCTCGTCGTGCGCGCCGGTGCCGGATCCGTGCGTGACTCCATGTCCGTCATGGACCAGCTGCTCGCCGGTGCCGGTGAGGAGGGTGTGACGTACGCCATGGCGACGGCCCTCCTCGGGTACACCGACGGGTCCCTGCTCGACTCGGTCGTCGACTCCTTCGCCTCCGGAGACGGCGCGGCGGCCTTCGAGGTCGTGGACCGCGTCATCGAGGGGGGCAACGACCCGCGGCGGTTCGCCGCCGACCTGCTGGAGCGGCTGCGCGACCTCGTCATCCTGGCCGCGGTGCCGGACGCCGCGGAGAAGGGTCTCATCGACGGCCCTGCCGACCTCGTGGAGCGGATGCAGGCGCAGGCCGGTGTCTTCGGTGGTGCCGAGCTCAGCCGTGCCGCCGACATCGTCAACGAGGGGCTCACGGAGATGCGCGGCGCGACATCGCCGCGCCTCCAGCTCGAGCTGATCTGCGCGCGCGTCCTGCTGCCCGCCGCGTACGACGACGAGCGTTCCGTCATGGCCCGCCTCGACCGGCTCGAGCGCGGAGGGAACTTCGTGCCGGGCGGGACCGGCCCCGCGATGGGGTACGTTCCCGGGCCCGACGCCCACGCCCCGATGCCGCCGGCCGGCGGACCGGTTGCTCCCGGCGGGGGACCCGCGGCTGCCCGCGCGGCGGTGCGCGGGGGTGCCGGTGGAGAGGTGGTCCAGCAGCAGGCCTCTCCGGCTCCCGCGGTCGCGCCAGGAGCCCCGCAGGCCAACGTTGCGCAGGGCGCCGCCGCCCCCATAGGCGCGTCGGCACCCGTTGGTACGCCGGCAGCTCAGCAGGATGCTTCCGCGCCCCGATCCCAGACCCCCGCACAGAATCCGGTGGAGGCCCCTTCCGGGCCCGCCCCCGGGGCCTGGCCGACAGCGGCAGGTGCCGGATCAAGCACCGGATCAGGTGCTGGATCAGGTGCTGGATCGGGCACCACCGGGCGGCGCCCCGGCGGCTGGCCCACGGCGGCAGCGGCGGGCGGCGGGACCCCGGCGGCAGCCACCCCGTCCGGCGGCCCGTCCGCCCAGTCCGGTCCTCAGCCGGCTGCTGCTTCGGAGCGGCCGCCGCAGTCGCCGCCGACATCGCCCGTGCAGCCCGCCTCCGGCGGTCTCGACCCGCGCGTCCTGTGGCCGAACATCCTCGAGGCCGTCAAGAACCGCAGGCGCTTCACCTGGATCCTGCTCAGCCAGAACGCGCAGGTCGCAGGGTTCGACGGGACGACCCTTCAGCTCGGCTTCGTCAATGCCGGTGCCCGTGACAACTTCGCGAGCAGCGGCAGCGAGGACGTACTGCGTCAGGCACTGGCCGAGCAGTTCAACGTCCAGTGGAAGGTCGAGGCGATCGTCGACCCGTCGGGCGGTGGCGCCGCCGCGTCGCCATCCGCTTCCGGCGGGTTCAACAGCGGCTTCGGCGGGAGTGGGGGTGGTGCTGGACCGGCCGCGCCGCGTCCGGCCGCGCAGCAGCCGTCGGCATCGCCCTCACGGCCCGCCGCTTCGTCGGCCCCGACGCCCGCTCCTTCCCCGTCGACCGCCCCCTCGGTACGGCCCCCGCAGTCGCCGCCTCCGGAGCCGGAGCCCCGCGAGCCGGAGCGACCCCATGTCGCCCCGGAGGACGACACCCCCGAGGCCGACGACCCTGATCTGGACGAGTCGGCCCTCTCCGGCCACGACCTGATCGTCCGGGAACTGGGCGCTACGGTCGTGGAGGAGTACTCGAACGAGTAGGGCGGCGGCCACGGCCTGCAGACGGCCCGAGGCCCGAGCCGTGCCACGCACGCGTCCGGGGCCGGTGCTGTGCCGCCGCACGCGTCCGGGGCCGGTGTCACCCCACGCCCGCGCGTGCCTCTTCAGAGGAACGCACGAATGCCTGCCGCCCCGGCCTTCGGAAGCCCGTACAAGCGCATGCGCCGACGGCGGTTAGGCTGGCTGCCGTGAAGGTCCTCGTCATCGGCAGCGGCGCCCGCGAACACGCCCTGTGCCGCTCTCTGTCCCTCGACCCCGACGTCTCCGCCCTGCACTGCGCTCCCGGTAACGCCGGCATCGCCGACGTGGCCGAGCTGCACGCGGTCGACGCCCTCGACGGCGCGGCCGTGGCCGCCCTGGCCACGGAGCTCGGGGCCGACCTCGTCGTGGTCGGCCCCGAGGCGCCGCTCGTCGCCGGCGTCGCAGACGCCGTGCGCGAGGCGGGCATCCCCTGCTTCGGCCCGTCGAAGGAGGCCGCGCAGCTGGAGGGGTCCAAGGCCTTCGCCAAGGACGTCATGGCCGGGGCCGGAGTCCCGACCGCCCGCAGCTACGTCTGCACCACTCCGGACGAGGTGGACCAGGCGCTCGACGCGTTCGGCGCGCCGTACGTCGTCAAGGACGACGGCCTCGCCGCGGGCAAGGGCGTCGTGGTCACGGGCCACCTCGAGGCAGCCAGGGCCCACGCGAACGCGTGCGACCGCGTGGTGATCGAGGAGTACCTCGACGGCCCCGAGGTCTCGCTCTTCGCGATCACCGACGGCACGACGGTCGTCCCGCTGCAGCCCGCGCAGGACTTCAAGCGCGCCCTCGACAACGACGAGGGTCCCAACACCGGCGGCATGGGCGCGTACTCGCCGCTGCCGTGGGCCGACCCCAAGCTGGTCGACGAGGTGCTCCAGACGGTCCTGCAGCCGACCGTCGACGAGCTGCGCCGGCGCGGCACGCCGTTCTCCGGCCTGCTCTACGCCGGTCTCGCCATCACCTCGCGCGGCGTACGGGTCATCGAGTTCAACGCCCGCTTCGGCGACCCCGAGACCCAGGTGGTGCTGGCCCGTCTGAAGACGCCGCTCGCCGGGGTGCTCCTCGCCGCCGCCAACGGCACGCTCGCCGACCTGGAGCCGCTGCGCTGGAGCGACGACGCCGCCGTGACCGTGGTCGTCGCCTCGCACAACTACCCGGGCACGCCGCGCACCGGTGACCCCATCGAGGGCCTCGACGAGGTGGCGGCGCAGGACGCTCCCCACGCGTACGTGCTGCATGCCGGTACGAAGCAGGACGGCCCCGCGGTCGTGAGCGCGGGCGGGCGCGTCCTGTCCGTGACGGCGACGGGCACGGACCTCACGCAGGCGCGCGAGCGCGCGTACTCGGCGCTGTCCCGCATCCGGCTGGAAGGCTCCCAGCACCGCACGGACATCGCGGCGAAGGCGGCGGCCGGGGACTGAGCCCCTCTCCGGCGGCCCGCAGGGCACCGGGGCCTCGGGGCCTCGGGGCCCGAACCTTCCCGACTGTCATCCACCTCTACCCAAAGCCCCTCCATCGAGTGAGCGCTGATCCATCCGGCTGACGCGCACGGAAGCCCCAACTAGGGTGCGGCGCAAGCATTCCGGCACTTGGCCCACCGGCATTGCGATGTCGGTGGCGGGTGCCACAGTGGGGGAGTGAGCAACGCCAAGGAAGTCCGACGGCGGTGGCTGGCACAGCACGCGCCGGCGGGCAGTAGGGGGTGACATCCGGTCGTGTCCGGTATGGCTGTGGAGGTGGGCGCGCAGTCCGCGCGCTCCCGGGCCCTCGCCGTGCTGCGTGTCCGCAGCAGGGCGCTGGCCGTCGCTCTGCTGCCCGCCGCAGTCGCCGTCGTACTGCTGGCGGGCGGTGCCACCGGGCACCTGGTCGGTCACGGCTGGGACACCGCCCGGTGGATCGTGACATTGCCCGCTGTGGTCGTGCTGCTCGCCGCCGCGGGTGTCGCCCTCGTCATCGCCCGCTCCAGACCGGCGGTCAGCCCCACCGTGTCCATCCCGGAGGCGTCGGCCCCCGATCTCTACCGGATGGTGCGGGACCTCGCGGACCGGCTCGACGTGCCCCCGCCCTCGGCGATAGCGCTGACCCCGGACTGCGACAGCTGGCTCGAGGACCGCACACACCCGGCGCACGGCCCGCCGACCGCCGCAGGCCGGGACGAGATACGCGGGCTGAGCGGCGCCATACGCGGGCTGACACGCGGCGTGCGGACGGTCCCCGCCCGTTCCCGCCGTGGCACGGCGGCACCCGTCCTGGTCATCGGATCCCCGTTCCTGTGGTGGATGCGCGTCGGTGAGCTGCGAGCCGTGCTCGCCCCTGTCGTCGCCGGTACCGGTCCTTCCGCGCACCCGGACATAGCCGCGGCCCGTCGCTTCGTACGAGGGCTGGACGCGGCGGTCGCGGTCACGTCCGTACCGGGGCGAGGGCCGCTGTCCCGGACGGTTCTTACGGGCATCGGCTGGGTCACCCGGTTTCTGCTGCGCAGCTGTCGCGCGCACGCCGCCGAGATGGAGCGGGGCGTCGCGGCAGCGGCCGCCGAACGTGCACAGGCTGTGGACTACGGCCTGCGGATCGTCGCTCAGGAGCAGGTGGGCCTGGCGTACGCCGGGTGGGACCGGTTGCTGACACGCGTCGCGCTTCCCGCATGGCGGATGGGGCGCTGGCCGTCCCGGCTCGACGCGGGCGTGGTGGCCGCCCTCACCGAGCTCTCACGCCGCGACCGCCTCGCCGAGGGCTTCGCCTCGCGGCTCGGGGAGCGGCCGGCCTGCGACCTCCTGGAGGAACCCGGCGTGGTCGACGAGGCGGCGTCGCTGCTCGCAGCCCGCCTCTTTCACGGCGGGCCCGCGGAGCCGGGCCCGGACTGGACACCTGTGAGCTGGCAGGAGTATCCGGACGAGGTCGTCGACCGCAAGTGGCGTACGGATGCGGCACGCCTGCATCGCGTACTGGACGCGCTCCGGCCTCTGCCACGCACGGCCGCCCATGCCGCGGCGCTCCACTCGGGGAGTCCGACCTTGGAGCGCGTGATGGACCACCTCGGCGTCCGCGACCCGGGCGCCTCCGAGGCCCCGGCGGGTTCGGCACCGATCGCGGCACCAGGCTCCGCCCCTTCGCCGGCTGACGCCATCGGCCAGGATGCGGATACCGCCATGGCCGACGGTGTCAGCATCACGCGCGGTGAACACGGCCGCGGCGAAGCCCTCGCTGCGGGCCTCAGCAGGGAGCTCGCCCGGGAGGAGTCCGCGTCCGCGCCGGATGCGCGGTCTGCTCCGGCGGATCGTTCCGGTGGTGCGGGAGGCGGCGATGCCCTGTGGGAGGACGGCATGCTGCCGCTCTTCCCGCCGCAGCCGCCGCGTACCGGGCGTGAGCTGCTCACCGACCATGTCACGGCGATGGTGTGCTGCGCCGCTGTGGACACCGCAGGGGCCGCTCCCGGCCTCGACTGGCTCGACGGCCCGGCGCTCATGGTCGGCGGCGAACGCGCGGCGGACCTAGCCCCGCTGGTTCTGAGATTGGTGGAAGACGGCGATCCGGAGCCGTTGCGAGGCTGGCTCGCGAGTCTCGGCGTCCGCCCCGAGAAACCGGTGCGACTGGTCTGACCTGTGCGTTCGGACGTCGGGCGACTGGCTTGGGCCGACGGCCGAAACATGCGGTACCGGTGTCATGGCACCCCGCCCTGGGGCGGCGGTAGCGGAGCCCGTCGATCCGGATCGAGTCAATTCACAACGAACGGTGACGGAGTGCGTGCGTAATGTGATGTGCTGGGGAGCGGCCGCTGATGCGCGGCCGCACGGCGTCGTATCCGAAAGTCTTCCGGGATGCCGCGCACGCAAGGACAAAGACTCCGGTACATGAGGGAGGGGAGCAGGCAATGGGGCCGGATCGCGGCGAGCAGGGCACACGGTCGGAGGAGACGGAGCAGCGGCCGGATCAGGCCGGACAACCGCAGCCGTCGGAACAGTCGCCGTCGACCGACCGGCCGGAGCCGGCGGCACAACGGCACCCGGCCGACCGGCCGCAGCCGGCCGTACGGCCACCGCTTGCGGATCCCGCGCAGGCAACCGGTACCGCCCAGCCCGCCGATCTCGCGCCGGCAACCGATCCCTCCCAATCGACAGAACCCTCCCAGCCGGCCGACCCGTCACAAGCAACTGGTCCCACGAAGCCGACCGGTTCCCCGTCGGGCCCGGCGCCGACCCCCGCGCCCCCGCCGCCGACCCCCGCGCCCCCGCCGCCGACGGCCACTCCCCAGCCCCTGACCGAGCCCCTGACGGCCGCCCCCCAGCCCGTGATCCGCCGCTGGGAGTCCGGTGCCCTCGCACATGCCGTGACCGACCCGTTCGGCCAGGGGCCCCTGCCCTGGCTCCGCGGCAGCGAGCACTACTTCGACGACACGGGGCACGTGGTCCCGTGGTACGTCGACCACGTACCGGCCCCCGGCGCCGCCAGGATCCCGGCGCCCCGTACGGGCGGCCCCCGTACCGCCGACGACGTGCACCGCCAGATCAAGGGGTTCACATCCACCGGTGCCGCCGCCCCCGGCGAGGCGATCGACTTCCACGTCACGGTCGACCCCCCGCAGCAGTTCAGCGTCGACATCTACCGGATCGGGCACTACGGAGGCGACGGCGCGGCGAAGATCACCACGAGCCCCCGTCTCTCCGGCATCGTCCAGCCGCCCCCGCTCACCGCCGACCGCACGGTCTCGTGTCACCACTGGTGGCTGTCCTGGCGTCTGCAGATCCCGTCGTACTGGAGCATCGGGGCGTACGTCGCCGTGCTGACCACCGCCGACGGCTACCGCTCCCACGTCCCCTTCACCGTCCGCGACCACCAGCCCGCCGATCTGCTGCTCCTCCTGCCCGACATCACCTGGCAGGCGTACAACCTCTACCCGGAGGACGGCCACACCGGCGCCAGCCTCTACCACGCATGGGACGAGCACGGCCGGCTGCTCGGCGAGAGCGAGGCCGCCGTCACGGTCTCCTTCGACCGCCCGTACGCGGGCGCGGGGCTCCCCCTGCACGTGGGCCACGCGTACGACTTCATCCGCTGGGCCGAGCGGTACGGATACGACCTCGCGTACGCCGACACCCGCGATCTGCACGCGGGCCGCGTCGACCCCACGCGCTACCGCGGCCTGGTCTTCCCAGGACACGACGAGTACTGGTCGGTCCCGATGCGCCGCGTCACCGAGCTCGCGCGCGAGCACGGCACGTCCCTCGTCTTCCTCTCCGCCAACACCATGTACTGGCAGGTGGAGCTCGGGCCGTCCCCGTCCGGTGCACCGGACCGACTGCTGACCTGCCGCAAGCGCAGGGGCCCGGGAAAGCCCGCGCTGTGGCGCGAGATCGACCGGCCCGAGCAGCAGCTGATGGGCATCCAGTACGCGGGCCGGGTGCCGGAGCCGCACCCCCTCGTCGTCCGCAACGCCGACCACTGGCTGTGGGAGTCGACCGGCGCGCACGAGGGCGACGAGATCGACGGCCTGGTCGCGGGCGAGGCCGACCGCTACTTCCCGCGCACCGCGCTCCCCGAGCACCAGCGGCGCATCCTGCTGGCCCACTCCCCGTACCGGGACGGTGAGGGCGTGCCGCGCCACCAGGAGACATCTCTGTACCGCGCCCCGTCCGGCGCGCTCGTCTTCGCGTCCGGCACCTTCGCCTGGTCCCCGGCGCTCGACCGCCCCGGCCACGTCGACGAACGCATCCAGCGAGCCACGGCCAACCTCCTGGACCGCATCTGCAAACGCGCCTGACCGTCAGCCGCAGCCACGCCTGACCGTCAGCCGCAAACACGCCTGACCGGACCTTCCTGCACGTGCCGCACTCGACCCTCGGCCCAGGCCGCGCCCCGCATACGGGAGAATCGAGGCAGGACTTTTGGACAGAACCACGCGGAGGAACCGTGTCCGGATTCGTTGAAAAGCCCGAACCCATCGAGGTTCCGGGCCTGGTACATCTGCACACGGGCAAGGTGCGCGACCTGTACCAGAACGAGGCGGGCGACCTCGTCATGGTCGCCAGCGACCGCCTCTCCGCGTATGACTGGGTGCTCCCCACGGAGATCCCCGAGAAGGGCCGCATCCTCACCCAGCTGTCGCTGTGGTGGTTCGAGCAGCTCGCCGACCTTGCCCCCAACCATGTGCTGAGCACCGAGCTGCCGCCGGGCGCCCCGGCCGAGTGGCAGGGCCGCACGCTCATCTGCAAGTCGCTGCGGATGGTCCCGGTCGAGTGCGTGGCCCGCGGCTATCTGACGGGTTCGGGGCTCGTCGAGTACGAGCAGTCGCGCACCGTGTGCGGTCTCGCGCTCCCCGAGGGCCTCGTCGACGGCTCGGAGCTGCCCGCGCCGATCTTCACGCCCGCCACCAAGGCAGAGGTCGGCGAGCACGACGAGAACGTGTCGTACGAGGAGGTCGCGCGCCAGGTCGGCGCCGACACCGCCGCCCAGCTGCGCCAGGTGACCCTCGCCGTGTACGCGCGCGCCCGTGACATCGCCCGGGAGCGCGGGATCATCCTCGCCGACACGAAGTTCGAGTTCGGCTTCGACGGCGAGACGCTCGTCCTCGCCGACGAGGTGCTGACCCCCGACTCCTCCCGCTTCTGGCCTGCCGACTCCTGGCAGCCGGGGCGCGCCCAGTCGTCGTACGACAAGCAGTACGTGCGGGACTGGCTGACGTCGGCCGAGTCCGGCTGGGACCGCAAGAGCGAGCAGCCGCCGCCGGCACTCCCGGAGCACGTGGTGGAGGCGACGCGGGCGAAGTACGCGGAGGCGTACGAGCTGCTGACCGGAGCCAGGTGGGTGTAGCCGACAGGCCCCTCGGAAACGACGAAGCCCCCGGCGGTCCGACCGCCGGGGGCTTCGTTCTGGAGCGGACGACGAGGCTCGAACTCGCGACCTCAACCTTGGCAAGGTTGCGCTCTACCAACTGAGCTACGTCCGCACTGCGCTGTTGCGCGAGAGCCACTATACCCAACCGCGCGGGCCATGGAGACACACCTCCGCATCCCGGTTCCCGTCTCTCGGCTTCGGGCCGACGGGAAAGAGGCAGCCGGGCGGCAAACTGACCACGATCGGCAGCCCGGTGGGCGGACAGCCAGGCCCGCAGCGATCTGGCTGAATGTGGCAACCGTCACAAATGTCGGATGTCGAATGCAGATCGCCGGCAGACCTCAATCGCCGGACAGACCTCAGAAGCTCATTACGCGAGGAATGGGGGCAATGAAGAGGTCGAGCACGATGCCGGCTCGCATGCGAAAGCCCCGGTCCCAATGGAACCGGGGCTTTCGATCAAGAGCGGACGACGAGGCTCGAACTCGCGACCTCAACCTTGGCAAGGTTGCGCTCTACCAACTGAGCTACGTCCGCATTGCCCCCGATCAGCTCTCACTGACCGGTGCGAGCACCAGCCTACCTGATCCACAACCGTGCTCGGTAAACCATGCCCGGAAAACCGTGGTCGGTAAGCGATGCAGAGCGGGTGACAGGAATCGCACACTGCGCCTCCCCCTTGGAAAGGGGGTGTTCTGCTACTGAACTACACCCGCAAGACCCCGTGAGGTGCGGCCTTTTCGGCCTCGCCCCTCGGCGTGAAACAGACTCTAACTGATCACCGGGGGTACGACGCAAGTCAGTTGCCCGGGGGACTGCTGTGGGCAGGCGTTCCGCAGGGGGATGGGGGTACCTCCCATGCCCTCGGCAATGGGGGAGGGTGGGCACAGCCCACGACGCACGGCCCCCTTGCACGGCAGTGGGGCTAAGGGGCCGCGCGCCGATCGGCGCGGCCCCCTCAGTTCGCCGCGTCGAACGCCTCGTAGACCTTCTTCGGGATCCGGCCGCGCGGCGGTACGTCCATCTTGTTCGAGCGGGCCCAGGCGCGGACCGCCGCGGGAGACGCGGCCACCGCGGTGTGCGTGAAGTCCGCGGCCGTCTTCGCCGCGGCCCCGCCGGCGGACCTCCCGGCGGCTGCCCGCTTGCGGCCGGCCTGCAGGTAGGGAGCCAGCGCCTTACGCAGTTTCCTGGCATTGGCTGGATTGAGGTCGATCTCGTACGACTTGCCGTCCAGACCGAAGGCGATCGTTTCCGCCGCTTCTCCGCCGTCGATGTCGTCGTAGAGAGTGACCACGACACGCTGCGCCACGAATATCGGTCCCTTCGTGCGACACCACTGCGTTGACGTGCGGTGATGGCGACTGTTCGGCAGTATTTGTACAAAGTACGGAGCAAGTATCGACTATTGCCAATTCCTTTGTACAGGGCTTGGCATTGCATTGTGAAGCCCGAGCGAATACGCCCGCGTGTCCAGTTTCGGGGCGAGGGTGACGGTTGGAGAGCGGAGATGCAATCCGGGCCCGCGGTTTTTTCCCTGAATTTTCCGTGAAGACGTACGGCGTGATACCGGTCCGTGATGGCGATCACGTACGTTTGTCCAAGTCTACGCGAGTAGAAATCGGGGCCGGGTAGTCTGAAGGCACTTGCTCACGCACCACACACCGGGAGTGCCAGTGGCACGCGTCGTAGTCGACGTCATGCTCAAGCCGGAGATCCTCGACCCTCAGGGGCAGGCGGTGCAGCGTGCACTGCCGCGCCTCGGCTTCGAGGGCATCTCCGACGTACGTCAGGGAAAGCGCTTCGAACTCGAGGTGGACGGGCCGCTCGACGAAGCCGCCCTCGCCCGTATTCACGAGATGGCGGAGACCTTCCTCGCCAACACCGTGATCGAAGACTTCGTCGTAAAGGTCGAAGAGGCCGACGCTGTAAAGGTGGAGTCGTGACCGCTCGTATCGGAGTCGTCACTTTTCCCGGCACACTCGACGACCGCGACACCCAGCGCGCCGTCCGGCTGGCCGGCGCCGAGGCGGTGCCGCTGTGGCACCGTGACAAGGACCTGAAGCAGGTCGACGCGGTGGTTCTGCCGGGCGGATTCTCCTATGGCGACTATCTGCGCGCCGGAGCCATCTCGCGTTTCTCGCCGCTGATGGAAACGATCATCGACCAGGCCAAGGGCGGATTGCCGGTGCTCGGCATCTGCAACGGCTTCCAGGTGCTCACCGAAAGCCACCTTCTTCCCGGTGCGATGCTGCGGAACAACCATCTGCACTTCATCTGCCGCGACCAGAAGCTGCGCGTGGAGTCGGACCGTACGGCCTGGACCGCCGACTACACCGCCGGCCAGGAGATCTCCATTCCGCTCAAGAACATCGACGGACGGTATGTCGCCGATGCGCGGACGCTGGACATGCTCGAGGCCGAGGGGCGCGTCGCCTTCCGGTACCTCGACGTCAATCCGAACGGGTCGCTGCGCGACATCGCCGGCATCACCAACGAGGCGGGCAACGTCGTCGGCCTCATGCCGCACCCCGAGCACGCCGTGGAGCCGGGGATCGGGACCGGCCGCACCGACGGCCTCGGATTCTTCACCTCGATCCTGAAGAAGCTGGTCAACGTCTGATGACTCTCGACACCGTCAAGCACGCCACCGAAACGCCCGACGTCGAGCAGCCCTGGGCCGAACTGGGCCTGAAGCAGGACGAGTACGAGCGCATCCGCGAGATCCTCGGCCGCCGTCCGACCGGTGCCGAGCTCGCCATGTACTCGGTCATGTGGTCCGAGCACTGCTCGTACAAGAGCAGCAAGGTCCATCTGAAGCAGTTCGGCGACAAGGCTCCCGAGAACGACGCGCTGCTCGTCGGCATCGGCGAGAACGCCGGTGTCGTCGATGTCGGCCAGGGTTACGCGGTCACCTTCAAGGTCGAGTCGCACAACCACCCCAGCTACATCGAGCCGTACCAGGGCGCGGCCACCGGCGTCGGCGGCATCGTCCGCGACATCCTCGCCATGGGCGCCCGCCCGGTCGCCGTGATGGACCCGCTGCGGTTCGGCGCGGCCGACCACCCCGACACCAAGCGCGTGCTGCCGGGTGTCGTCGCGGGCATCGGCGGCTACGGCAACTGCCTGGGCCTGCCGAACATCGGCGGCGAGGTCGTCTTCGACGACTGCTATCAGGGCAACCCGCTGGTCAACGCCCTGTGCGTGGGCGTGATGAGGCACGAGGACATCCACCTCGCGAAGGCGTCCGGCTCGGGCAACAAGGTCATCCTGTACGGGGCCCGGACCGGCGGCGACGGCATCGGCGGTGTGTCGGTGCTGGCCTCCGAGACCTTCGAGTCGACCGGCCCGGCCAAGCGCCCGGCCGTCCAGGTCGGCGACCCCTTCCAGGAGAAGCTCCTCATCGAGTGCACGCTCGAGATCTTCAAGGAGAACCTGGTCGCGGGCATCCAGGACCTCGGCGGTGCCGGCCTGTCCTGCGCGACCTCCGAGCTGGCGAGCGCCGGCTCCGGCGGTATGCGCGTCGAGCTGGACACCGTGCCGCTGCGTGACGCGACGCTCTCGCCCGAGGAGATCCTCATGAGCGAGTCGCAGGAACGCATGTGCGCGATCGTCGAGCCCGACAAGGTCGACCGCTTCCTGGAGATCTGCGAGAAGTGGGACGTCATCGCCACCGTCATCGGTGAGGTCACCGACGGCGACCGGCTGGAGATCTTCTGGCACGGCGAGCAGATCGTCGACGTGCCGCCGCGGACCGTCGCCCACGAGGGCCCGGTGTACAACCGGCCGTTCGAGCGCCCGGAGTGGCAGGACGCCCTGCAGGCCGACGACGCGAACAAGCTGCCGCGGCCCGCGTCCGGCGCCGAGCTCAAGGCGCAGGTCCTCAAGGTCGTCGCGTCGCCGAACCAGGCGTCGAAGTCCTGGATCACCGACCAGTACGACCGCTTCGTGCAGGGCAACACCGTGCTCGCCCAGCCCGAGGACTCCGGCATGATCCGCATCGACGAGGACACCAACCTCGGTGTCGCGGTCGCGACGGACGGCAACGGCCGGTACGCGAAGCTCGACCCGTACGCGGGTGCGCAGCTCGCCCTCGCCGAGGCCTACCGGAACGTGGCGACGACCGGTGCCAAGCCGCTCGCCGTCTCCGACTGCCTCAACTTCGGCTCGCCCGAGGACCCGGCGGTCATGTGGCAGTTCGCCGAGGCCACTCGTGGTCTCGCCGACGCCTGCCTGACGCTCGGCACCCCGGTGACCGGCGGCAACGTCTCGCTCTACAACCAGACGGGCGAGACGGCGATCCACCCGACCCCGGTCGTGGCGGTCCTCGGCGTCATCGACGACGTGACCCGCCGCACGCCGGTCGCCTTCAAGGAAGAGGGCCAGCTCCTCTACCTGCTGGGCGACACCAAGGAGGAGTTCGGCGGTTCGGCCTGGTCGCAGGTCGTCCACGGGCACCTCGGCGGTCTGCCGCCGGTCGTGGACCTGGAGCGGGAGCGGCTGCTCGCCGAGATCCTGATCTCCGCGTCCCGTGACGGCATGATCGACGCCGCCCACGACCTGTCCGACGGCGGTCTGATCCAGGCCGTGACCGAGTCCTGCCTGCGCGGCGGCAAGGGCGCGCGCCTGGTCGTCCCGGACGGCCTGGACGCGTTCACGTTCCTCTTCTCCGAGTCGGCGGGCCGCGCTGTCGTGGCCGTGCCGCGCTCCGAGGAGGTCCGGTTCAACGACATGTGCGGGGCGCGCGGGCTGCCCGTGACCCGTATCGGTGTCGTCGACGGTGACGCGGTCGACGTCCAGGGCGAGTTCGCGCTGTCGCTGGCCGAGCTGCGTACGGCGCACGAGGAGACGATCCCCGCGCTGCTGGCCTGATCCACGCCTGGCCACGCAGGAGCCTGCACGGACAGCCCCCGCCCGAAGCCGGGCGGGGGCTGTCCGGGTATTCGCGCAGATCACCGAATCGACTCCCCGTGACCGGCTAGCCTCGCCCCCATGCCCCCGGCCAAGAAGCGCACTCGCCCCCGCTCCTACGACTCGGCGAAGATCCGCGCCGCCGTCCTCGCCCAGTTCGACGCCGTACGAGAGGCCGTGCGCGCCCTCACCGACGAGCAGCTGGAGCTTCCCGCGCAGCTCGGCGACTGGACCGTCCGGGAGCTGGCCGCACACATCGCCATGACCGTCGAGAGCGTCAGCCGGAACATCGAGCGGGACGCGCCGGCGAAGGCCGAACTCTCCCTGCTGGATCTGCTGTCCGCGTCCGCCTCGCGCGCCGACGACATCGCCGTGGGCACCCGGGAACTCGCCCGCACCAGCCCTGACCTGGACGCGCTCTACGCCCGTACCGAGGAGCGCATCGCCGCGCACCTGGCCACCACACCCGACACCCGGCTGCTCGGCACGCCCGTGGGCGCCATCAGCCTCGGCGACTACCTGGTGACCCGCACGGTCGAACTCGTCGTGCACACCGACGACCTCAACCGTGCCGCGGGCCTCGACATCCCGTACGACCGTCAGGCGCTCGCCGCCTGCACCCGGCTGCTGGCCGACGCGCTCGCCGACAGGGCACCGGGCGCCTCGACCGAGGTGCGCGTTCCGCCCTTCGCCGTGGTGCAGTGCATCGAGGGCCCGAAGCACACCCGTGGCACCCCGCCGAACGTCGTCGAGACCGAGCCGCTGACCTGGATCCGGCTGGCCACCGGCCGTACGACCTGGGCGGCCGAGCTGGCGGCCGCGCACGTCTCGGCGAGCGGTGAGCGAGCCGACCTCTCCGGGCACCTGCCTCTCATGGGGTGACGTGCCTCTGGGTGACATGCCGCACGGAGCGGGAACCCGCTCCGTGCCGGATACGTCACATCGCCGTGAAACGAGTGATGAAGGTGACGTACGCCGCGGTCGGCCTGTTCGGCTCGGCCGCCCTGACCGCCTGCGGCACCCAGGCCGGCAACGGCAGCGGCCAGGTCGGCGGTGACGTACCGGTGGCCGGCATCCGCTGGGTTCCGGAGAAGCTCACGGTGGACGGCAAGGACATCCCCCTTCCGGAAAAGGCCCACGACGCCCATGTGACGTTCGAGCCCGGCGCGGCGAAACCGGGCGAGGCGGGCGGCGAGTCCGGAGGCTCGGTCGGCTGCAACAGCATCGGCGCCGACGTGGAGGTTTCGGGCGACACCGTCAGTGTCTCCGACGTGGCGAGCACCTCGATGGGCTGTCTCGGCCCTGTCCAGAAGTTCGAGGAGCAGTTCCTCCACATCTTCCGGGGCGACCTCGAAGCAACGATCACGCAACCGGAGGACGAGCCGAAGACCCTCACCCTGACCGGCGACGACGGGGACAGCATCACCCTGACCTCCGAGCCCGCCCCGCCGCTGACGGGCACCACCTGGACGGTCGACGCCCTCATCGGCGGAAAGGGCGCCGGCGCCGCCGAACCCCTGCCGAAGGACGCCCGCGGCAAGGCGTATCTCGTCCTCTCGTCCAAGGACGGCAACGATGGCACCGTGCACGGAAGCCTCGGCTGCAACACCTTCTCCGGCAAGGCCACCATCAGGGACGGCAGCGACGGCACGATCGAGTTCGGCCGCCTGGCGACCACCCGCAAGCTGTGCTCGGCCCCCGTCATGAAGACAGAGAACGAGATCAAGGAAATACTGGACGGGAAGAAGGTCGCATACGAGAAGGAACACGACGTCCTGACCTTGACCGCGGACTCCGGCAAGGCCCTCACCGCCCGTGCGGAAAAGGCAAAGTAAGAAGTCCCACTGTCCCCGAATTCGGACCAGTGGTCGATCTCGCCTACACTCGGTGGCGTGCCACGTGGTGACGGTCGACTCAATCACGATCTGCTCCCCGGCGAGAAAGGCCCCCAGGACGCGTGTGGCGTCTTCGGTGTCTGGGCTCCGGGTGAAGAGGTCGCAAAGCTCACGTACTTCGGGCTCTACGCCCTCCAGCATCGGGGTCAGGAATCCGCGGGAATCGCGGTCAGCAACGGCTCCCAGATCCTCGTCTTCAAGGACATGGGCCTCGTGTCCCAGGTCTTCGACGAGACCTCTCTCAGCTCCCTCCAGGGCCACATCGCCGTGGGCCACGCCCGCTACTCCACCACCGGTGCCTCGGTGTGGGAGAACGCGCAGCCGACGTTCCGTGCCACCGCGCACGGCTCCATCGCGCTGGGCCACAACGGCAACCTGGTGAACACGGCGGAGCTCGCCGAGCTGGTCGCCGCCCTCCCCAAGGAGAACGGCCGCGCCACCCAGCTGGCCGCGACCAACGACACCGACCTGGTCACCGCGCTGCTCGCCGGCCAGACCGACGAAGACGGCAAGCCGCTGACCGTCGAGGGCGCCGCCGCCCAGGTCCTGCCCCGGGTCAAGGGCGCCTTCTCGCTCGTCTTCATGGACGAGCACACGCTGTACGCGGCCCGCGACCCCCAGGGCATACGCCCGCTGGTCCTCGGCCGCCTGGAGCGCGGCTGGGTCGTCGCGTCCGAGACCGCGGCCCTGGACATCTGCGGCGCCAGCTTCGTCCGCGAGATCGAGCCGGGCGAGTTCGTCGCCATCGACGAGAACGGACTGCGAACGTCCCGATTCGCGGAAGCGAAGCCCAAGGGCTGTGTCTTCGAGTACGTGTACCTGGCGCGTCCCGACACCGACATCGCCGGCCGGAACGTCTACCTCTCCCGCGTCGAGATGGGCCGCAAGCTCGCCAAGGAGGCCCCGGCCGAGGCCGACCTGGTGATAGCGACGCCGGAGTCCGGCACCCCGGCCGCCGTCGGATACGCGGAGGCGTCCGGCATCCCCTTCGGCAGTGGCCTGGTGAAGAACGCCTACGTCGGCCGTACGTTCATCCAGCCCTCGCAGACGATCCGCCAGCTCGGCATCCGCCTGAAGCTGAACCCCCTCAAGGAAGTCATCAAGGGCAAGCGCCTGGTCGTGGTCGACGACTCGATCGTCCGCGGCAACACCCAGCGCGCCCTGGTCCGCATGCTCCGCGAGGCGGGCGCCGCCGAGGTGCACATCCGCATCTCGTCCCCGCCCGTGAAGTGGCCGTGCTTCTTCGGCATCGACTTCGCGACCCGCGCCGAGCTCATCGCCAACGGCATGAGCGTCGACGAGATCGGCAAGTCCCTCGGCGCCGACTCCCTCGCGTACATCTCCCTCGACGGCATGATCGAGGCGACCACCATCGCCAAGCCGGACCTGTGCCGCGCGTGCTTCGACGGCGAGTACCCGATGGAGCTGCCCGACCCCGAGCTGCTCGGCAAGCAGCTTCTGGAGACCGAGCTGGCCGCAGGCCCGGCGGCCACCGCCGCGACCGACGCGATCCGGCGTCCGTAACCTCGCAGCGCACGACAGCTGTACGACCCGAAGGCTTTCATTTCTCATGTCCGAGACAACTGGTGCCAGCTACGCAGCAGCGGGCGTCGACATCGAGGCGGGCGACCGCGCCGTCGAGCTCATGAAGGAGTGGGTGAAGAAGACCCAGCGACCCGAGGTCCTGGGCGGCCTCGGCGGCTTCGCCGGCCTCTTCGACGCCTCCGCCCTCAAGAGGTACGAGCGGCCCCTCCTGGCCTCCGCCACGGACGGCGTGGGCACGAAGGTCGACCTGGCCCGGCAGCTCGGCGTCTACGACACGATCGGCCACGACCTCGTCGCGATGGTCATGGACGACATCGTGGTGTGCGGCGCCGAACCGCTGTTCATGACCGACTACATCTGTGTCGGCAAGGTCCACCCCGAGCGCGTCGCCGCCATCGTCAAGGGCATCGCCGAGGGTTGTGTGCTGGCCGGCTGCGCCCTCGTCGGCGGCGAGACCGCCGAGCACCCCGGTCTCCTCGGCCCGGACGACTTCGACGTCGCGGGCGCGGGCACGGGCGTCGTCGAGGCGGACCGCCTCCTCGGCCCCGATCGCATCCGCAAGGGTGACGCCGTCATCGCCATGGCGTCCTCGGGTCTTCACTCCAACGGGTACTCGCTCGTCCGCCACGTGGTCTTCGACCGGGCGAACATGCGCCTGGACCAGCAGGTCGAGGAGTTCGGCCGGACCCTCGGCGAGGAGCTCCTGGAGCCCACCAAGATCTACTCGCTGGACTGCCTGGCCCTCACCCGCACCGCCGAGGTGCACGCCTTCAGCCACATCACCGGCGGCGGCCTCGCGGCAAACCTGGCCCGGGTCATCCCGGACGGGCTGCACGCCGTGGTCGACCGCACCACCTGGACCCCGGCCCCGGTCTTCGACCTGGTCGGCAAGGCGGGCGACGTCGAGCGGCTCGAGCTCGAGCGGACCCTGAACATGGGCGTGGGCATGATGGCGATCGTCCCCGAGGAGTCGGTGGACGTGGCGCTCACCACCCTCGCCGACCGGGGCGTGGAGGCCTGGGTAGCCGGCTCCATCACGGACCGTGGCGACCACACGACGGGCGCGGCACTGGTCGGGGACTACGCGGCCTGAGCCGTCGGAGCCGACCGGCAGTGGCCGGGTGGTACAGCGCCTGCCGGTGCGGTACCACCCGGGGCCTGCTGCGACACCACCCGCACCGGCCCGCAGGCAGCACGAAACCCGGTCCGGCGCTAGGGCCCCGGACCGGGTGAGGTGCAGTTGCTACGAGAACTGCGAATGCTGCAAGGTCAAGCGCCGCGGCGCTGCGACGACGGACCGGAGGACTCGTCGTCCTCGTCGTCCTCATCGTCGTCGTTGTACAGATCCGCGTACCGTGCGTACGGGTCGTCGTCCTCGTCGTCCTCGAACGGCTCACCGTTCGGCGGCTGGCTCGAAATCGGACTCGAAGTCGATGCGCCCAGCTCGTTGGCCAGACGCGACAGGTCAGTCCCGCCGCTGTTGTACTTCAGCTGGCGGGCGACCTTCGTCTGCTTGGCCTTGGCCCGGCCGCGCCCCATGGCTCGACCCCCTCGGTGACGGGGCTCGACGGCCCCAGAGTCTTGACACGCGTTCATGATCTGGAACGGGCTCTCCATGGAGAGACCCGTCCGTAGGGCTTCAACGGTACCTGCTTCCGCGGCCATACGGTACGTCGCCCGCAGTACGTGCCTCGGTACAGGACCAACGAGGCGCCCTGTCCTCGCTGGTCAACTGCGATTTTAACCTCTTCCTGGGCTACGACCCGCCGACAGCGTGACACGCATCTCTTATTGCGCTCGGTTCGCCTCCGGGGCGCCAAAGCCGGTGTCGAGAGGGGGACCGTGCTCAGCCTCCTTCGTCGGGCCTCCGCGCACTCCCCCTCTCGACACCGGCGCGCCCCTTCGGCTCACTCGCGGGAGGGGGCACCGTACGCGTCAGCGTGCCGTGCGGGCCTCCGCCATCAGCTGCTCGGCGATCCGGTCGGCCGCGGCGGCCGGCGGAACACCGTCCGACTTCGCACGGGCAAAGATTTCCAGCGTGGTGTCGAAGATCTTCGCGGCCTTCGCCCGGCACCGGTCGAAGTCGAAGCCGTGCAGCTCGTCGGCGACCTGGATGACGCCGCCGGCGTTCACCACGTAGTCCGGCGCGTAGAGGATCCCGCGGTCGGCGAGGTCCTTCTCGACGCCCGGGTGGGCGAGCTGGTTGTTGGCCGCGCCGCACACGACCCGGGCTGTGAGCACCGGCACACTCTCGTCGTTCAGCGCGCCGCCCAGAGCGCACGGGGCGTAGATGTCGAGGCCCTCGGTGCGGATCAGAGCGGCCGTGTCGGACACGGCCGTGAGGCGTCCGCCGGAGTGCTTGTCGAGGACACGGCGTACGGACTCCTCGCGGACGTCCGTGATCACGACCTCGGCGCCGTCCTCCAGCAGGTGCTCCACGAGGTGGTGCCCCACCTTGCCGACGCCCGCGATGCCGATCTTCCGGCCGCGCAGCGTCGGATCGCCCCACAGGTGCTGGGCCGAGGCCCGCATGCCCTGGAAGACGCCGTACGCGGTCAGGACCGACGAGTCGCCGGCCCCGCCCTTCTCGGGCGAGCGGCCGGTCGTCCAGCGGCACTCGCGCGCCACCACGTCCATGTCCTCGACATAGGTGCCGACGTCGCACGCCGTGACGTACCGACCACCGAGCGACGCGACGAACCGGCCGTAGGCGAGCAGCAGCTGCTCGGTCTTGATCTGCTCGGGGTCGCCGATGATCACCGCCTTGCCGCCGCCGTGGTCGAGGCCGGCCATGGCGTTCTTGTACGACATCCCGCGCGAGAGGTTCAGCGCGTCGGCGACGGCCTCCTCCTCGGTCGCGTACGGGTAGAAGCGGGTGCCGCCGAGGGCGGGGCCCAGGGCGGTCGAGTGGATGGCGATCACGGCCTTGAGGCCGCTGGCGCGGTCCTGGCAGAGCACGACCTGCTCATGGCCTCCCTGGTCCGTCCGGAACAGGGTGTGCAGTACATCAGCAGGTGCGCCGGTTACGTCGGTCACTGTGGTGACTCCTGGGTAAGTAGCGGCGGTTGGAGTGCCGGTCCCGTATGGGTGGCGGGCCCGTTACACGAGCCTAGAGCCCGGACGCACCCGCCATGGGCGCAGTGCCGAGGATCACCCTCTCCTGGAGTAGGGGCATGGGACGATTTGCAGTGTTTTCCCGCCTGCCCGCGGGGGAGGGAGCTGCTGTGCCCAAGGTGTCGTCGGTGATCGTTCCGTACACGTGCTACCTGCGCGTGTACGAACCGCTGGCCGCCTTCTCCGAGCCGGAGCGCACCCACTGGGCGCGCTATGCCCGGCGGCCCGAGCACCCCTCGTACCAGGACGAACTTCGCCGTGCCCTGGCCGACTTGCTGCCCACCCCGCCCGTCGCGGTGCCGGTGCACGAGAGCGACGACGCCTTCGTCGCGGACGTCGACGGGGTGCTCTGCATCTGTCCGTGGCGCACCCGGCTGCGTGCCTGGCAGGCGATGGGCGAGCTCGCGGGAGAGCTGCCCGCGAAGGTCCTGGACACGGTGCTGCCGCCGGTGGTGCGCCGCCAGACGGTCGCGGACTACGAGCGGTGGCTCGAGCGCAACCCGGACGCCCGCCCCTGGATCCGCACCGCACGGTGGCAGGTCCCGCTCAACTGGTTCGTGCTGGTCTCCGACGAGGAGCGGGAGTACGAGCGGGGGTCCGGCGAGGCGCCGCCGCTGCTGCGCTACCGGACGCCCATGGTGCAGGCGCGCAGGCGCGTCGCGCGGGGCCTCAAGGCGCTCAAGGACGCCATGGACGAGGGGCCGATGATCGACGGCCTGGTAGATGTTGGTCGATGGCTCGAAGAGTTCCATCCGCGCTCACTCGTCGAGCTCGACTACGGCGGCCTGGTGCACGCCCTGCCGGAGGACCACCTCGACGGGGACCACTCGGCGGCCGATGTGGCCGAGGGCATCGACGCGCTGCGCGCCGGCGACGGCGCCGCGGCCGGCGAGGCTTACGCACGACTGGTCGAGCGCTGGCGGACGGTACGGGACCTGCAGTCGGCCAGCTGACGCCATGACGGCAGTGGCTGGTTCGGGGCTCCGGACGTAGGTTCCGATCCGGGACTTTGGTCCCAAGCGTGACGGACCACACTTACAGGTACCTTGCGTCCATCGGTGCCCCTCGTGCCAAAATAGGACAAGGAGTCCGGGGAGGGCTTCTTCTGTCCAACTTTGCGTCAGATGCCGGGCATCGCATGGTTTGGGGGGGTTTTGTTGCCTCCTGATCGTCCTGTGACTGATCGTCACAGTGGTGTGACTGTCCGCTATGGCATGGTCCATCGGCTTCCGTCGCTGATGAACACCTGGGAGGGCAATTCCATCGGTTTGGCCGACGCGGCTGGACAGATGGTGTAGTTGTAGTGCCGAGGACAAGCCGTTCGTCCTATAACCGACTCGACTCGCGTCCGCTCATTTCGGGCAACGTGGGTCAAGGTGCAGAATTTAGAGGAAAGAACCGAGATGGATTCGGTTCTCCCGAGGAGGCCGCTCATGACCGCTCGCACCCCTGATGCCGAGCCGCTGCTGACCCCGGCTGAGGTCGCCACGATGTTCCGCGTCGACCCGAAGACGGTCACGCGCTGGGCCAAGGCTGGCAAGCTCACGTCGATCCGCACGCTCGGCGGGCACCGCCGCTACCGCGAGGCCGAGGTCCGCGCTCTGCTCGCGGGCATTCCGCAGCAGCGTAGCGAGGCCTGAAACAACCGAATATCGGGCATTCCGGTCCGGTCCCCCAATCTGGCCGACGCCCAACCTGTAGCTCTACACGACGCGGGTCCCGCCCCAACGGGGCCCACACCCAAGTACACCCCCAGGGTGCGTCGTTGATCGCGCTGGACTCCGCCGGGTCCAGCGCGATCTTTTTGTGTGCGGAGGGTCCCGGCTCACGCCGGCGCCGCTCTGTCTGTGAGCCCTCTGCGTGCGGGCCGAGTGCGGCCTGTGATCACGCTGTGGTCGGCCTGAGTGCGGGACGCCTGTTCGGGGGCCCTATGGGCGGCCCGGACGGCCTCTGAGGCGCCCGCCCGGGGCGACTGTGAGACCCCTTGGCGAGACCTCTGTGAGGCACGATACAGCCCTCAGAGGGCAGTGCAATTGCACATATTAAATTGAGTGGTTGTAGACGGGGTGTAAGTAAGGGTGGTCTCAAAACTCATTTGGTGACACCCGTCACATGTCGCCACTATTGCTGATGATGTGTCACCCGAGTTATAGAGGCGCACCGTGGAAGGCATGCCTCCAGCCTCCCACTCCACGGCTGGAAGGCCGGCCGGCTTTGGTCACGTCCTGGGGGGACTTTGGTCCTCACCGGGCTCGCTCACGTTCTCGCCGCGGTCGCTCGGCTCGTCGGCTGTGCTGTCGCGGCCCGCGCCGTCATCGGGGCGGCGCGCTCTGGGCTCCATCGCGAGCCGCAGGAGCTGGTGGCAGACCGGGCAATGGCGCGTCAGATGGCGGTAGCTCGAGGCGGCCGACAGATGGGCGCGCAACAGAGCGCGCGTCTCGTGCCTGGCGGTCACCGGCATGCGCCACCTCCTGCGGTCACGTTCCCTGTTGCCTGAGTACCGGCGGAATGTGACGCAGTCAAGACGCAGGCGGGCAAGGAGAAGGGCCGCACCCCCTTGGCGTACGGCCCCTGATCATGCGGTCCTGACGGGATTTGCTGTGTCCGATTGCGGCTGGCCCGCGGGCGCGGCCTGCGGTTGGTGATGGCTTTGGGTGGGTACGCGGAAGGGCCGCACCTTTATGGGATGCGGCCCTTCGATCTGCGGTCCTGACGGGATTTGCTGTGTCCGATTGCGGCTGGCGCCGCGGGCGCGGCCTGCGGTTGGTGATGGCTTTGGGTGGGTACGCGGAAGGGCCGCACCCTCATGGGATGCGGCCCTTCAATCTGCGGTCCTGACGGGATTTGCCGTGTCTGATTGCGGCTGGCGCCGCGGGCGCGGCCTGCGGTTGGTGATGGCTTTGGGTGGGTACGCGGAAGGGCCGCACCTTTATGGGATGCGGCCCTTCGATCTGCGGTCCTGACGGGATTTGAACCCGCGGCCTCCACCTTGACAGGGTGGCGAGCACTCCAAACTGCTCCACAGGACCAGGTTTCGCAGTCACTTTCCTGCGCTGTGCTGCGAGAAGAGACTGTACAGCAGTGCAGGGGCGCCGGTCGAACTCACGCAGGGCGACGTCGCCGTCACACCCTGGCGGCGGCACGACCGCTACGGAACGGCCGCATCGATCGCCTTCACGATGCGCTTGTCCGAGACGGGGTACGCCGTGCCCAGCGCATGCGCGAAGTAGCTGACCCGCAGCTCCTCGATCATCCAGCGGATGTCCAGGACCTCCTGCGGCACGGGACGCCCCTGCGGCATCTGCTCGAGGAGCCAGGCGTACTCGTCCTGCATCTCCTGGACCTTCTCCATGCGCGTGGTGTCCCGCTGGACGTTCGTCGGCATCTGCTGGAGCCGGCGGTCCGCCGCGACCAGATAGCGCATCAGGTCCGGCAGCCTTCGCAGCCCCGTCTGCGTCACGAAGCCGGGCCTGACGAGGGCGGAGAGCTGCTTGCGTACGTCCGTGAGGTTGGCCAGCAGCGCCGGGCTCGTCGTGGACTTCAGACGGCGCTCGCAGGCCTGCCAGGCAGCCAGCACCTGCTGCACCTGGCCGACCGTCCGCACCGTGGTGTCGACTATGTCGGCGCGCACCTTGTCGTAGAGCTTGCGGTACGACTCCTCGTCCCAGACCGGGCCGCCGAAGTCGGCGATCAGCTTGTCCGCGGCGGCCATGGCGCAGTCGTCGAACAGCGCCTGGATGGAGCCGTGCGGGTTCGCGGACAGGGCGAGCTTCTGCGCGTTGGTGAGCTTCTCCGACGCGAACTTCGCGGGGTTGACCGGGATGTTGCGCAGGATCAGGCGGCGGGTGCCCTTCCACATCGCCTGCTGCTGCTCCGCCTCGGTGTCGAAGAGGCGTACGGACACGGTGTCGCCGTCGTCGACGAGCGCCGGGTACGCCTTCACGGGCTGGCCCGCCCGGCGCGTCTCGAAGACACGCGTGAGCGAGCCGATCGTCCAGTCCGTGAGGCCGGTCTGTTCGAGCGAGCTGCCCCCGGAGCGCTCCGCCGTGGCGGCCGCGGCCTGGGACAGGGCCTTGCGTGCCTTCGGCTTCAGCTGGACCCTCAGCGTCTCCAGGTCCTTGTCCTCGGCCAGCTTGCGGCGCCGCTCGTCGGTGATCCGGAACGTTATGCGCAGATGGTCGGGGACCTTCGCCCAGTCGAAGTCGTCCGCCGTGACGGGGACGCCGACCATGCGCTTCAGCTCGCGGGCGAGCGTGACCGGCAGCGGTTCCTGCTGGGGCACGGCCCGCTCCAGGAACGCCTTGGCGTAGTTCGGTGCGGGCACGTAATGGCGCCGGACCGGCTTCGGCAGGGAGCGGATCAGCTCGGTGACCACCTCCTCGCGCAGTCCCGGGATCTGCCAGTCGAAGCCCTCGGGCGTCACCTGGTTGAGCACCTGGAGCGGGATGTGGACGGTCACGCCGTCGGCATCCGCGCCCGGCTCGAACTGGTACGTCACCCTGAACTTGAGCCGGTCCTGGCGCCAGCTGTCCGGGTAGTCGTCCTTCGACACGTCACCGGCGCGCTCGTTGATGAGCATCGACCGCTCGAAGTCGAGCAGCTCCGGCTCCTCGTGGCGCTTGTGCTTCCACCAGGAGTCGAAGTGCGCGCCCGACACGACGTGTTCGGGCACCCGCTGGTCGTAGAAGTCGAACAGCGTTTCGTCGTCGACGAGGATGTCGCGGCGCCGCGCCCGGTGCTCCAGCTCCTCGACCTCGGTGAGCAGCTTGCGGTTGTCGGCGAAGAACTTGTGGTGCGTACGCCAGTCGCCCTCGACGAGCGCGTTGCGGATGAAAAGTTCGCGGGAGATCTCGGGGTCGATCCGCCCGTAGTTGACCTTCCGCTGGGCGACGATCGGCACGCCGTACAGCGTCACCTTCTCGTACGCCATCACCGCCGCCTGATCCTTCTCCCAGTGCGGTTCGCTGTACGTGTGCTTCAGCAGGTGCTGTGCGAGCGGCTCGACCCACTCCGGTTCGATCTTCGCGTTGACGCGGGCCCAGAGGCGGGACGTCTCCACCAGTTCGGCGGACATGAGGAAGCGCGGCGGCTTCTTGAACAGCGCCGAGCCCGGGAAGACCGCGAACTTCGCGTTCCGCGCACCCAGGTACTCGTTCTTCGTGCCGTCCTTCACGTCCTTCATGCCGATGTGGGACAGCAGTCCTGCGATCAGCGACACGTGGACGGCCTGCTCGGGTGCGTCCTCCTCGTTCAGATGGATGCCCATCTGCTTGGCGACGGTCCGCAGCTGCGTATAGATGTCCTGCCACTCGCGGATGCGCAGGAAGTTGAGGTACTCCGTCTTGCACATCCGGCGGAAGGCCGATGAGCCGAGCGTCTTCTGCTGCTCGCGCAGATAGCGCCAGAGGTTCAGATACGCGAGGAAGTCGCTCGTCTCGTCCTTGAAGCGGGCGTGCTGCTGGTCGGCCTGCGCCTGCTTGTCGACCGGGCGCTCGCGCGGGTCCTGGATGGACAGGGCGGCCGCGATCACCATGACCTCGCGTACGCAGCCGTTCTTGTCCGCCTCCAGGACCATCCGGGCGAGCCGGGGGTCGACGGGCAGCTGGGCCAGCTTGCGGCCGAGCGGGGTGAGGCGCCCCCGTACGTCCTTCTGGGCGGGGTCGAGCGCGCTCAGTTCCTCGAGGAGCTGGACGCCGTCGCGGATGTTGCGGTGGTCCGGCGGGTCGATGAAGGGGAACTTCTCGATGTCGCCGAGGCCCGCCGCGGTCATCTGGAGGATGACGGAGGCGAGGTTCGTACGGAGGATCTCGGCGTCCGTGAACTCCGGGCGGGCGAGGAAGTCGTCCTCGGAGTACAGCCGGATGCAGATGCCGTCACTCGTACGGCCGCAGCGGCCCTTGCGCTGGTTGGCGCTGGCCTGGCTGACGGGCTCGATGGGCAGGCGCTGCACCTTGGTGCGGTGGCTGTAGCGCGAGATACGGGCCGTGCCCGGGTCGATGACGAACTTGATGCCGGGGACGGTGAGGGATGTCTCGGCGACGTTGGTTGCGAGAACGATCCTGCGGCCGGTGTGCGGCTGGAAGACGCGGTGCTGCTCGGCGTGCGACAGCCGGGCGTAGAGAGGCAGGACCTCGGTGAATCTGTACTTCTTCTTGTTCAGGGCGTCCGCGGTGTCGCGGATCTCGCGCTCTCCGGAGAGGAAGACGAGGATGTCGCCCCGGCCCTCCGCCATCAGCTCCTCGACCGCGTCCGTGATCGCCGTGATCTGGTCGCGGTCGGCGTCGTCGGAGTCCTCTTCGAGGAGCGGGCGGTAGCGCACCTCGACGGGGTACGTACGGCCCGAGACCTCGACGATCGGGGCGTCCCCGAAGTGGCGCGAGAAGCGCTCGGGGTCGATGGTCGCCGAGGTGATGACGACCTTGAGGTCCGGGCGGCGGGGCAGCAGCTGGGCCAGGTAGCCCAGCAGGAAGTCGATGTTGAGGGACCGCTCGTGGGCCTCGTCGATGATGATCGTGTCGTAGGCGCGCAGCTCGCGGTCCGTCTGGATCTCGGCGAGCAGGATGCCGTCCGTCATCAGCTTGATGAACGTCGCGTCGGGGTCCACCTGGTCGGTGAACCGGACCTTCCAGCCGACGGCCTCACCGAGCGGCGTCCTCAGTTCCTCGGCCACGCGTTCGGCGACCGTGCGGGCGGCGATGCGGCGCGGCTGCGTATGGCCGATCATGCCGCGCACGCCGCGGCCCAGCTCCAGGCAGATCTTGGGGATCTGCGTGGTCTTGCCGGAGCCGGTCTCGCCCGCGACGATCACCACCTGGTGGTCGCGGATCGCCTCGAGGATCGCGTCGCGCTTCTGGCTGACCGGCAGCGATTCGGGATACGTGATCTCCGGCAACCGGGTCGCACGCCCGGCCAGCCGGTCCGCCGCCTTGTCGATCTCCCCGGAGATCTCGGCCAGCACCGCGTCCCGCGCCTGCGGCTTGCGGATGCGGCGGGCCCCGTCGAGCCGGCGCCCGAGCCGCTGCGCGTCACGCAGGGACAGCTCGGCCAGCCGTGAGCCGAGCTCGGCGAAGGCGGTGGGGGCGGAGGCAGGGTGCGTAGACATACGGGGACCAGGATCGCATCCGGGGCGTGCGTGCGGCCAACCTATTCCGGGCGCGGCTCAGGCCGGGGCTGATGGCGGGGGGCCAGGGAGGCTGTGGTGCTGTAGCCACACCTGATCGTCACGCGCCGGACGGCCGGTGCGGCCGCCTCACCCGTCCGGGGCCGGCCGGCGGCGCGAACGAGTCCTTCCGTATGCGGGGACGCTCTCGTCTGCCCAGGCTGGAAGGTGCCGCAGCCCGTGATCCGCAGTGAGGGGCGATGATCGTATCGGTGGTGTCGATGCCGGAAGGGATCGTCGCTCGTGCACATGTGTCGGAGGCACGTGAGCGTCTCGCGACATCCCGTTTCCTGTTCGTCGACATCGAACTGCCCGAGGAGACCGCACCCGACGAAACACCGGTCGCCCACCAGCTCGGTCTGGAGGCCGCTTACCTGACGTGGCTCGGCAAGGAGGGCGAAGCCGCGCGGGCCGAGTTCCTCGGGGACAGCGCCGGGTTCGTCGTACCCGTGGTCGAAGAGGAGCAGGTCGCTCACGTCCATGCCTACGTGACCGAGCGGCATCTGATCACGGTCCACCGAGGACCGGTCGGGCTGCTCCGGAGCCTGACGGCCCGGTTGCCGCACGAGAGGCCTCCGGACGCCGTGGCCACGCTGTTCCTGCTCCTGCAGGAGGCTCTGGAGACGTTTCGCCGGTCGGCCGTGCGGGCCCTGCTGGCGGTGGAGGAGCTCGAGGACGAGATGTTCCAGCGACGGGACCCCGGGCAGGTCTACCGGCTGGCACGTCTGCGACGCCGCGCGGCCCTTATGCACCACGCGCTCCTGCCCTACCTGGAGTCGGCGGACGAGGTCTTCACGCGGCGGATGATGAACCCCCGTTTCCCGGAGGAGCGGCAGCGGCTCGCTCGCGCGTACCAGCACAATTCGAGACTGGTGCTCACGGACATCGAGTCCCTCCAGGAAGCCTCCCGGCGTGCCTTCGTCAGCTACTCCACCCTTGTGTCCGGCGAGCAGAACGGCGTGATCAACCGGCTGGCCGTCGTGTCGGTGATCTTCCTGCCGTTGTCGTTCCTGACCGGGTTCTTCGGCATGAACTTCACCTACATGACCGACGAGTTGGAGAGCAAGGCCGTCTTCTGGCTGCTCGCCGTGGGGCTGCAGTCGACCGTCCTGCTTGTCGCCCTCTACGTACTGCACCGCACCCGCTTCTGGCGCAAGCTGCGCGAGGACGACGGCCCCGAGGGCTGATGGGCCACGCCGACACTCACCGTGGAGCGCTCGCTCCAGAGGGTTGCGGGAAGCGCATGGTCATGCTCAAGGAAATCGCGTGCACGGGTCGGCGCAGAGAGATACGAAAACGCCCCCGCCGAAGATCTTCGGCGGGGGCGAATGCCCTGGTGGGCGATGGTGGCTGGGGCCGGGGTCGAACCGGCGACCTTCCGCTTTTCAGGCCGTGTCTCGGCTGATCAGCCCCTGATCACGGGGTGAGCGAGTGATCGCGGTCGGCCGTGACTGTGTGCTGCTGTTGGCGTATGGGTTGGCGTACGCCGCGGCTCAATGGGTGCACGACACGATGCCTGTGACGATCACTCGTCAGCGCTGCGGCTGACTGCCTGCGAGTCACTTTGGGAACCGTCGTCTTCTACCGCACGGACCAGAGGTCGCACCACACCAGGTCGCTCTGTGTATCCATCAACCTTGCTCTGCAGATGCTGGACAACTTCTGACATAGGAGGCAAGTCATCGTGACGCAGGTAGGCAATAAGAGCGTCACTGATCTCGTCGGCCACGCTGATCATGAACATCACCCCCATTAGGTACGTGTCACCAGCGCCCCGCCACCTGTCGCCGAGCCGGACAAGCATCATCACGCGGTCGTACACGGCGCGGTCCGGGATGCGCCTAACGGCCTGGGCGACGCTAGTCAGGTGCTGTCGGCTGGTGGCGCTCCACAGCAAGTTGTAATCCTGCATACGGACGCCCAGCTCTTCTCCCGAGACTGACGCGCAGCTGTCCCTGAGCTGATCACAGTGCGAGAGGCACAGTTCGACGGCGGCCTCACCCAACTCCCGTAACCGATCTTCCCGTGCCAGGGTTCTCTGATGAGTCATAGTCAGCCTTGTAGCCAGCAGGGTTGTACCGCCACCTATGAGGGCACCGAGCACAGCCCCGCCGAAACCGAATAAACCTGCCAGAGTTTCAGCTTCCATTGGCCAACATTCACCACTTCTCCGTGTGTCGGCAGAGGTCTCGCTGTTGGTAGCCGCCGGGTACGCCTGCGCCAGCGACCTCCCAGAAGGCCTGCGCGCTGACGAAGTGCCCGCCGAGCGTGTGCCACGCCAACTTGGGGTGGTCGGCGCGGAGCGCGGCCAAGCCTGCCTTGGCCAGCCCGCATCGCTGGTATTGCGGATCGGTGTGCGGTTCCTCAACCCAGCCGAGCCGACAGCGGCGGCAGATCTTGTAGTCGACACCGAATACGACTTCGCTGTGAAGCTTGGCCGCTCGATGACGCCAACCAGTGCGTATGGGAGAGATCGTGTCTTGCCACGGTGTGTCCAAGCTGGGGACTTGGGGCCAGCCGGCTTGCTGGCCGAGCCGTCCACGGCTGATCCTCCGCAGCATCTGCCGCCAGGGCTCCAGCCCGTATGCGCGCCCTAACTCGCGGGTCTGCTCGGCAAGGCGCAGCGCTGCTTGCCTGTCCTCATCGATCGTCATGCCGCTCATCGTGCCCACGCCGTGTGCCTCGTAGGCACAGTCGTCCGCGACTCAAACTGATTCGAGCAGGTGACGCCCGTCGTGAGCGCGGACATGGGGCGCTACGGCCGCATCGAGGGCGTCCAGGATGCGCACCGCGTAGACCTCCCCCATCCACTTCCTGACTTCCTCGGGAGTCAGCCATTCCACAGCCGTCGACTCGCTCGACGTGCGTGTCTCGCCGTCGAGCGGACGGCACAGGAAGACGAGAGCCACGATGCCCCGGCTCATGTTCTTGTAGACGCCGGTGAGTCGTTCCACGGATACGCGGATTCCTGTCTCTTCCAGCACCTCCCGAACGGCGCCGTCCTCCGGGCGTTCGTCCAGTTCAAGGACCCCGCCCGGAGGTTCCCAGGTGCCGTTGTCCGCACGGCGGATCGCGAGTACGCGGCCGTCGTCCCGCACAACCACGCCAGCGACCGAAACCGAGTGAAGCGACATCGACGCGCCTTCCTGGGTAGCGTTACTCATGTACAGGAGCTTAGGAGGAACAGAAGGACATGGGCACCACGCCTTCAAGGGATTCCGGCAAACCACGGTACCTACAGATCGCTGACGACTTGGCGCAGCAAATCAGGGAGAAGGTCCTGCCGCCGGGAGAGCAGGTACCCAGCGAATCCGCACTTATGGAGAGGTACGCCGTATCGCAGGGAACGGTTCGCAAGGCGATGACCGAGCTGCGGGCGACGGGCCTTGTTGAGACCCGGCACGGTAAGGGCTCGTACGTGAAGAGCCGTCCGCCAGTAAGCCGCAAGTCGTCGGATCGGTTCCGCCGGTCGCACCGCATGGCAGGCAAGGCGGCATACCTGGCCGAAGCAGAGCAGGCGGGCAGCAGGCCCAGTGTGAGCGTGCTCTATGTCGGCCCGATTGAGGCTCCGGCGGAGATCGCGGAGAGGCTGTCTGTGCCGACCGGCGCGAAGGTCCTTGCGCGCCGACGGCTGTACTTCAGCGATGGCATCCCGACCGAGGAGGCCACGTCGTATCTGCCGTGGGACGTAGCCAGGGACATCCCCGAACTGTTCGAGGAGAACCCCGGAGGCGGAGGTATCTACGCCCGCTTGGAAGAGCACGGCCACACGCTGAAGGAGCTGGCAGAGACGATCCGCGTCCGCCTGGCCACGAAGCAGGAGACCGTGGCGCTCAGCCTCAGCCCGGGGTCACCCGTCATTCACCTGACGCGCAACGCGGAAAGCGAAGCCGGGCGAGTGGTCGAGGTATGCGACACCATCATGGCCGCTGACCAGTTCGTTTTGGACTACCGCATCCCTGCCGGCGACTAGCCAGCCCAGCTCCTGACGCCCAGCCTGTCGCAGCAAATTCGCGCGGCGGGTTGACTCATGTACAGGAGTTGGGCACTCTCTTACATGTCACTCCTGCACATAAGTGCATGAGTGCAGGTGCTGCCGCGCGCAGCGCTGCACTCGGTACTCGCTGGTGTGGCGAAGGGGCCCGGGATAGAGCGGGCCGAGGGACCCGGCTCCTTGGCAGTCCGGAGGGCACAGACCGAAAGGTCACGTCTCTGCCTGAAACGGGACGAGGCGGCTCTACCTGATACGGGAGCCGCAGTCCTGAAGGAGACACCTGTACGGCTTTCACCCTTCCGCAGCCCCTGCATGTGCTGCGGCCGGTTGCCTCCGCTGCTCGTCTCGTACGAGCAGCGCTGAGGGGAGCCGGAGATTCCGACTTCAACGGCGCGCGGCCCCGGTGCGGGAACACCGGGGCCGCTGTTCGGGCCGTTGCTACCTGCTAGGGAGAACACGACCCATGAAGTACATCGCTGCACTTCAGACGGCCGTTACCGTCGCCGTCGACAGCATCGACCGCGAGCCGACGTCCGCGGAGCTGGACGCGATCGAGCGGGAGATGCCGGTCATCCTGGCCGGCGTCGACCTGCTCGACGCACAGATCATCACCCTCGACCGCATCCCGAGCCAGCTGGACCAGCGGCGCATCCGCCGCGCCCGCCGTCGGGTACTCACCGCGCGTCGCGAGCTGGCCAACAAGGCTGCCGCCGCCGTGCAGACGGGCGGTGCCGCATGATGGCCGACGCTCCCGCCCCCGAAGTTCTGCTGGACCACACGGGCAAGCCGCGGGCTCGCTTTGACATGCCGCTCACCTACGAAGCGGCGCGGCTGGGCCTGGCCTTCCATGAGGCCGGTCATGCAGTGCTGGCCATGGCCTACGGGATGCGCGTACTGACCAGCGAGGTCATCGCCTGGTCCCGTGAAGAGGGCGGTTTTTCCGTCACCGGAAACACCGCTTTTCAGGCTGAGGACATCTGCCCATGGCGTTTCGCCGCGCAGGCCGCGGCCGGGGAGATCGCCCATGCCCAGTACCTGATGGCCTACGGGCTGTGGACGCCGGAGCGGGCCTATGCCTGCACTTCGGACCACGACCGCGAGCAGGCCATCGACATCCTGGACGGCTTCGGCTACCGGCTCGGCCGCGACTGCATCCCCGAGGGCGGCAAGTCCTGGGGGATGGTGCGCGGGATGGCCCGCCGGAAGATCGGTTACCTGTGGCGGGAGATCCGCACCGTGGCCCACGCCATGGACGAACGCACCCGCTTGACCGGCGACGAGATCGCCGCCCTGACCGGCATGGTCAACCCTCCGCTTCAGGGGGGTGCGGCATGAACGCCAAGACCGTACTGCCCGCCGTCGCGATGACGGCGGTGTCGATGGTGCTCACCCTGGCCGTGGTCGTGATGTGGCTCGGCACGGCGATGCCGTGGCCCGTCGCCCTGGTCGTCGGTCTCGGGATCGACGGAGGGTGGCTGGCCACCCTCGCCTACGAGCGCCGGTTGGCCGCGCAGGGCGACCACAGCCGCGCGGTCACCGCCGTCGGCTGGTGCTTCGGCCTGATCGCGGCCGGCGTTCTCGTGGCGCACGCGCTCACCGCTGAGCAGTCCGCCGGCGCGTGGCTGGCCGTGGCGTGGCTGCCCATCGCGGCCAAGGCCCTGTGGCTGGTGCACGGGCTGTGGGAGCGGACCGCGCTCACCCCGACGGCGCTGGGCGCCATCCGGGGCATCCAGCAAGAGGCCCGCGACGAAGCGGCCGTGGCCCGCGCTCGGCTGCGGGCGGAGGCCGCCACCGAGGAGACCCGACTGACGGCCGTGACGGAGGCCGGTGCCCGCGTCGCCCGCGTCCAGGCCAGGACCGCTCAGACCCTCTCGCGGGCCTGGTCGACGCTGGAGACGGCGCGGGACGGCGAGGACACCGGCAGGGCGCTGACCAGCGTGACGAACCGCGTCACGCCCGGTGTCACGCCCCGGTGGGAACTCCCGGTCTGGGGACCCACGGAGCCCGTTCCCGCGCTCGATGCGGCACCCGCGCTCACCGACGAGGCACTTGACGCGTTGGTCGACGAGATCCGTCACAGCGAGGTTCCCGCCCTGTCCTACCGCGAGATGGCCACCCGCTTCCGGGCGGCCGGCCACTCCGCCTCCGAGGTCCGCTTGCGGGCCGCGTGGAAGCGCGTCGCCTGATGGCCGCGCTGCCGGTGTTCCGGTGGCGCCTCGCCCCGGACGGTTACGCCACCCGCCGACAACTGAGGGCGCGTGGCCTGCGCCCGGGAGGTCAGGAGGTGGCCGCTCAGCTCGAACGGCCGCGGCGCCGCCGTGGGCCGCTGGTCGCCTACCTCTACCGGGTCGACCTGGCCAAGCCGGTACGCCCCATGACCGACGCGAAGCGGGCGGCACTGGCCAAGGCCAACGCCGCCCGTCGCACCTGCCCGCAGTGCCGCACCGATGCGGGCTACGTCATCCCCGCCGCCCTCGGCACCTGCGCGACCTGCGCCTACCCCGACCCCTGCGAATCTGTGAGGAGTTCCTGACCATGGGCAAGCCCGACACCCGCCAGGTGGACCGCGAAATCCAGAAGACGACGCGCAAGCTGGAGGCGGTCCGCCGGGGCGAGATGTGGCCGCTGACCAGCTCCGAGCGTCGCGCCGTGCTGGGCGCGGTCGCCAGCGGCTCGTACCGGGTCCTGCGCGGCAAGAGCACCACCCGTGCGGAGAACCGCGTGGAGTCCATCTCGAACGCCGCTGAGACCCGGCTCACCGCGGAACTGACCGCCCTGCACATGGAGCGGCAGCGGATCGTGAACGAGGCCGCCGCGGCCAAGGCCGCCAAGAAGTCCTCCCGCTGGTGGTGAGCATGGACCGCCGCTGCCCCGCCGCTCACCCGGACGACCCGACCCCCTGTGGCGGCCCTGTGGCCGTGGCCGTGCTCGACGCCTTCAACGCCGGGGCGGACGGCTGCGAGCACCATGCCGCCCGGCTACTGGCCTCCCTCGACGGGGGCCGCGTCTACGCCCTGCCCGATGCCCTGGCCGGCGCCGCCCTCCGCGTCTTCAGGGCTGCGGGCAGCATCCGCCCGTTCTGCTGGTCCGACGGCCCGCGTACCGAGCCGTCCCAGCTCAGCCACGCCGAGAACCGCGCCCGACACGGCCGCTGACCTCGCACAAGCCCCGCCCGCGCTGGTGCCGGGCGGGGCGGCCGGCCCTCCAACTTTCCCGCCCCGATACGGGGTAGTCAGGAGCTTTCCCTTCATGAGCGACAACGTCATTCACCTGCACAAAGACACCGCCCCCGCCGGGCCGACCGTTCTCACCGTGGTTCCGGACACGGCATCCACGTTGCCCGTGCCGTTGTGGGTGCGTTCCGGCCGCGCCGTGAAGACCGCGGTCAGGCACGAGCACACCCGAACCGCCGCCCGCGCGGTGGCCCGCCACACCCTCTACGTGGCCGGCGGGGCGCGGATCGTGGCCCGCCGCACCTGGGACGGCCGCACCGCCGCCCGCTACGAGCGCATGCTGCGCGCCGCCGAGGCCGCCGGGAACTACGAGGCGGCCGCGGAGTGGGAGGAGCGCGGGCAGCGCTTCCGCGACGCCCGGCACCGCCGCCGCATGGACCTGCTCCACTCCCCGGTCGAGGCGGCCAGGGGCCTCGTGGTCGGAACCGGCATGGGCATAGGGTCCCTGGTCGCCCTCGGAGTCGTGCTGGCCATCGCCAACAAGGACGTCACCGACGTCGTCACCCCGGTCATGGCCGTCATCAAGTTCATCGGCCTGATGATCACCATCGTTCAGGTGGTGTGGGGTCCGGCGATCACGATCGGTCCGTTCCTCGCGCTGCTGGCCCTGTGGGCCGTCGGCAGTAAGCAGCAGGCCGCGCCCGCATGGGCGCTGCCCGCGAACGTCCGTAGCGGCGAGGGCGAACCGATCACCCCCTCGATCGTGGTCAAGGCCCTGCGCGACCTGGGGGTGCCCGCACTGCGCAACGCCATCAAGGACATGGGCGACGCCGGCGCCTCCATGCTCGGTCCGATCCGGATCGCCGGATGCGGTGTGGAAGTCGACGTCACCCTGCCTTCCGGGGTGTCGACGAACGAGGTGCAGCAGCGCCGCCGCAAGCTCGCCGAGAACCTCTCCCGGCACGAGCACGAAGTGTTCATCACCATCCCCGCTGCCGCCCGCACAGTGCGGCTGTGGGTCGCCGACTCGGGTGCGCTGGACGAGCCGATCGGTCCGTCCCCGCTGGTCACGGACGAGACGCTGACCGCCGACTACGCCAAGGGCCGCGCCCCGTGGGGTCAGGACCTGCGCGGCGACGCAGCAGCCTTGAGCCTGTATCAGCGGCACCTGCTCATCACGGGTCTGTCCAACCAGGGCAAGACCGCCGCCCTGCGGGCGCTCGCGCTGTGGCTCGCGCTCGACCGGTCGGTGCAGTTCCTCATGGGCGACCTCAAGGGCGCGGGCGACTGGGCCATGTTCGACGGACTCGCCACAACCCTGATCCAGGGTCCGACGGACGATCACGTGATCCAGGTGACCGAGATGGTCGAAGGTGCCGTGGAGGAGATGAACCGCCGTCTGACGGCGCCGCCCGGCACCGTGTTCCCGCCGCTGATCGTGCTGGTCGACGAGGCGCAGGTCGCGTTCATGTGCCCGGTCAAGGACGAGGACAAGCGCCCCTACGGCGGCTCGAAGTCCAACTCCCGGTACTTCATGGCCGTCCGCAAGATCCACAACCAGGGCCGTGCCGTGAACGTGCTGATGTGGCAGGGCACCCAGGACCCCACTGACCAGAACCTCCCCAAGCTCGTGCGTGAAGGCGCCCACACCCGCGCCTCGCTTGCCCTGGGCACCGAGTCCCAGGCCCGCATGGCGCTCGGGGACAAGGCCGTCGACGGCGGCGCCGCTCCGAACCTGCTGCGCCCCGGCCTGGACAAGGGCACGGTCGTCGTCGCGTCCGACGGGATCGAGATCCCGGCCGGGCAGGCGTCCATCACCGTGCGCACGCACTACATCGACACCGACGACGCGACCGCGCTTGCCGACCGGGCAAAGGCCCTGCGCGACGGCGTCACCACCCTCCACGTGATCGAGCGGGGTGAGGAGCGCGACCCGCTCGCCGACATCGCCGCCGTCCTCGGGGACGCCTCCCGCGTGCTCACGCAGGACGTCCTCAAGCGGCTCGCGACGCTGAACGCGGACGCCTACGGCGGCTGGTCGTTCCTCGACCTCAAGCGCGTGCTGGAGGGCACCGGGGCCGAGCCGTACAAGTCCGACGGCCGCATGGTCGTCGGCCGTGACCGCATCGCCCGCGCCATCGCCAACAGGCCCGAGACGGATTCCGCTTCGGCCGCGGAGTAGAGGGAGCCGCACCGCGTGCGGGGCAGGGAGGCAGGGAGAACTCCCTGAAACCCTCCCTGACCCGCCTCCCTGCCCCTGACCAGCACGAATGATCCATCAGGGAGGCAGGGAAGCCCGCAGGTCAGCACCCCTGAAACCCCCTCCACAAGCCTCCCGACAGGGGGTGCCTCCGCCTCCCTGACACAGCACCGGAAGGGATTCCGCATGTACCCCGACACCCCGAGCCACACGCCCGCCGAACGGGCCGTGGAAGTCCACCAGCCCACCCCGATACAGCCCGTCGTCGTCACCCCGGCGCCACTCACTCCCGTGCACCCGCACGCGGTTTCGGCAGTCGCGAGCGTCGTCCTCCCGGACGGCCGCGTCGTCACCGGCTACGCCATCAACCCCGTGCAGCCCGAACCGGTCGCGGCCAAGCCGCCCGTCTCCCGCGCGGCTGCCAACGTCGCCCTCGGGGGCGTCGGGTTCCTCGCCGTCTGCGGCGGACTGCTGCTGCTCACCTCGTTCATCGCGGCCCTGACCGCGTTCGTCTCCCAGCTCATCATCCTCGCCGCCGTCATCTTCGGCGGCTGGATCGCCGTGCAGGTGTTCAGCGCCAGCGGCCACGGCGGCGGTACCACGGTCAACATCCGCAAGGCCGTCATCAAGCGGAACAAGTTCTACGGCTGACAGAGGGAGATCCACAACCGTGATCCGACTGCGCATTCAGGTCGCCCACTGGCCCCGGCGGTCCCTGGTCCTGACCGAGGCACCCCGTCCCGACTGCCGTGCCTGCGGGGGAGCGGGCGGCATCGCGCACCACTACGGCGACCACACCGGCGAGTACGGCGAGACCGAGTGGGAGTCCTGCGAGTGCTGGAACGAGTACCGCCGCTGGTTCTTGCTCCCCCTGCCGTGTCGGCCCCGGTGGCTGCGTCGCCGTGACAGCGGCCGTGACCCGTGGGGGCCCGGCGGCTACAGCAACGAACCGCCCTTCTAGCTACGCCAAGGGCGACCCCCTCGTCTCGCCAAAGTCGCGGGGCCGCCCTTGTCTCCAGTCCTCAACAGACCTGTTGGAGGTCCCCCAGCATGACCCAACCGACCCACATCCAGCGAGACCGGCACCGGCCGTTACTGCTGGACCTGTTCTCGTGCGCCGGCGGCGCCGCCATGGGCTACCTGCGCGCCGGGTTCCGCGTGCGGGGCTGCGACATCGCGGACCGGCCCAACTACCCCTTCGCCTACCACCGGGGCGACGCGTTGGAGTATCTCGCCCGCCTCATCGCCACCGGTGAGATCGAGCGGTACGCCCTCGTGCACGCCTCCCCGCCCTGCCAGGCCAAGTGCTCCCTGACCATCGGCACCAACCAGTCCAAAGGCTGGGGCGGCACGCACGAGGACCTCGTTGCGCCCACCCGGGAGTTGCTCGACAAGACGGACCTGCCGTACGTGATCGAGCAGCCCAACGGGCGCGCCGAGATCCGCAAAGACCTCACCCTGTGCGGCGAGATGTACGGGCTCGGAGTCATCCGCCACCGCAACTTCGAGTTGGGCGGCTGGACCGCCCCGCAACCGGGCCACCCGCGCCACCGGGGGCGGGTGCGCGGCTACCGGCACGGCGAGTTCCACGAGGGCCCCTACGTCGCCCCGTACGGCAACGGAGGCGGCAAGCCGACAGTCCCGGAGCTGCAAGCGGCCATGGGCATCACCTGGACCGACGTGCGCGAGGAACTGACCGAAGCCATCCCGCCCGCCTACAGCGAGTACATCGGCCGCGCCTTCCGCGTCTCCCGCGCGGCACTGGGGGTGGCGGCATGAACGGAATCCCGAGCGCCTCCCTGGAGTGCCGGCCGCTGCTCGCGTCCGCCCTCGCAGCGGCCGAACGCGGCTGGCCCGTCTTCCCCCTCGTGCCCGGCGGCAAGCGGCCCGCCCTGCACGGCGAGACCCGCTGCCCCCGAACCGGCGAGTGCACCAACGGGCACCGCAAGTGGGAGGACCGCGCCACCACCGACCCGGACCGCATCCGCCGCGCGTGGGCGGTCGCGGACTTCAACATCGGGCTGGCCACCGGACCGGCCGGGCTGCTCGTGGTCGACCTCGACAAGCCCAAAGACAAGAACAAGAGCGATTCGGACGCGCCTGACGGCGCGGCGACCTTCGGGGCGCTCTGCGAGCGCCACGGACAGCCGGTCCCCCGCACCCGCACGATCCGGACTGCGAGCGGCGGCACCCACCTGTACTTCACCGCCCCGGCCGCAGCACGGCTGCACAACACCGCCGGGACACTCGCCCCGCTCGTGGACACCCGCGCCCACGGCGGCTACGTCGTCGCGGCCGGGAGCGTGGTCGACGGCACCCGGTACGCAACCGACGGGTCGGCGCTCCTCCGCCCGCTGCCCGGATGGCTGATGGCCCTGCTCGTACCGCCCCACCCCGTGAACCGGCCGGCTTCCACGCCGACTCCGGTCACGGGCCGCAGCACCCGGTACGCCGAAGCCGCCCTGCGCCACGAGGGTGCTGCCGTTGCCAGGGCCCACGAGGGCGGGCGGAATACGGCGCTGCTGCGGGCTGCGCGGGCGCTGGGCAGGTTCGTCGCGTCCGGCGAACTCTCCCGCGCTGCGGTGGAGACGGCTCTTCAAGGGGCGGGGGAGGCGGCGGGACTGTCCGTTGCCGAGTGCCGCGCCACACTCCGCAGCGGGCTGGACTGGTCGATCGCCCACAACCCGCCACGCAGGGATGCGGCATGAGCGCCCCACGCCTCCTCTCTCTGAAGAGCGCTACCAGTGCGCCTCGCGGCCCGCTCGCCGCTCCACAGCCTGTGGACACGACAGCCGTAGGCGAGCCGAAAGGCGCCGCCCGTAAGGGCGTCCGAACTGCCCCCGTCTCTGACCCGCACACGGTCACGATCACCGGCATCACACCGGGCCTGCACGTCCGCTTCACGAGCCTGCCCGTCGCGGACTGGCTGTGCGGGTGCGGCCACCACGAACGTGCCGTGGGCCGCACCGCCGTCACCGAACTCACCACACGCGTACGCGTCGGAGTCTGCCCCCACGACATCGCCCCCGCGCAGGAAGGAAGGGCCGCCGCATGATCAACCCCATCGACGGGGCCGCGCTGCTCGACGAGGTGGAAGCCTTCCACCGACGCTTCAACGTCTTCCCCACCGAATCCGCCTACGTCGCCGTCGCCCTGTGGGACGCACACGCCCACCTCATCGACTGCTTCGAGACCACACCCCGGATCGCGTTCCTGTCCCCCGAACCGGGATCGGGCAAGTCGCGGGCCCTGGAGATCGTGGAACTCCTCACGCCGCGCCCGGTCGCCACGGTGTCCGCGTCCGCCAACGCCCTGTACCGGCTGGTCGACTCCGCAGAAGGTCTGCCCACCGTGCTGTTCGATGAGGTGGACACCATCTTCGGCCCCAAGGCCGGCGCCGATGAGGCCCTGCGCGGCTTCCTGAACGCCGGATACCGGCGCATCGGCGGCGCCTTGCGCTGCGTCGGAGACGGCTCCAACCAGAACGCGCAGGTCTTCAACTCGTACTGTGCGGTCGCCATGGCCGGACTCGGCTCGCTGCCCGACACCGTGCTGACCCGCTCGGTCATCGTCCGCATGCGCAAGCGCGCCCCGAACGAGAAGGTCGAGCCCTACCGCCAGCGCATCCACGAGAAGCAGGGACACACCCTGCGTGACTGCCTCGCCAAATGGGCCGACACCGTCCGCGACCAGGTCGCAGGCGCCTGGCCCGAGATGCCCGACGGAGTCACCGACCGGCCCGCCGACGTGTGGGAACCCCTGCTCGCCGTCGCGGACGCGGTCGGCGGCGAGTGGCCCAAGCGGGCCCGCACGGCCTGCCTGGAGCTGATCAGCGTAGCCCACGACAACGACGAAGCCTCGCTGGGAGTCCGGCTGCTGACCGACCTGCGCGACAAGGTGTTCTGCGGCATCGACCGCATGCCGACCGCAGCGATCATCGAATGCCTGCTGCGCATGGACGACGCCCCTTGGGGCGACCTGGACGACAAGCCGATCAACGCCCGCACCCTCGCCCGGCTGCTCGGCCAGTACGTCACCCCCGCCAACAAACCGATCAAGCCGCGCGGCATCCGCACGCCGTCCGGCTTCCCCAAGGGCTACTACGCGGAAGACCTCACGGACGCCTGGACGCGGTACTGCCCCCCGTCCCCCGAGGAATCCGCCACGTCCGCCACGTCCGCCACACCGCAGGTCAGCAGGGGTGAATCCGTGGCGGATACCGCCACCGCCATCCGCCACACGCCCACGGAAACCGCCACACAACCCAGCCTCGTCGGGTAGCCGACCCGACCCCCTTAGTGCCGCCACACCGCCCCGGTGTGGCGGCACCTATCCGCCACAAAACCGCCATCCGCCACGCGATCAAGGCCCTGACCTGTGATGTGGCGGCGTGGCGGGCGTGGCGGATCTCCCGGAAGAAGAGCCACAGCCCCGTTTGGAGGTCGCAGTGGGGTCTGCCCTGCCCACCACGCACAAAGCGCTCACGGTTCCCGAAGTCATGGAGGCCCTGAGCCTCAGCCGCTTCAAGGTCTACGACCTCATCCGCTCCAAGCGGCTCCAGAGCTTCACCATCGGCCGGTCCCGTCGGATCCCCGCTGATGCACTCCACACGTTCATTCAGACCCAGTTGAGGGAGGCCGCCTGATGGCCAAGCGTGCCAACGGCGAAGGAAGTATCACCAAGCGCAAGGACGGCACGTTCCACGGCCGCGTGTACGTGACGACGACGAGCGGCATCCGCAAGCGCGTCTCGGTCTATGGCAAGACTCGCGACGAGGTACGACAGAAGATCACCGAGCTCCAGGCGCAGGAGAACAAGGGCATTCCTGTGCCGGACACGAACATGAACCTGGAGGACTACCTCACGTACTGGCTCGCCAAGGTGGTCAAGGTCCACCGGCGCCCCAAGACGTACCAGGGCTATGAGAGCGTCGCCCGCGTCCACCTCGTTCCCGGACTTGGCCGGAAGAAGATCCGAACCCTCCGGGCCGCCGAAGTCCGCACCTGGCTCGCCCGCGTCGCCTCCGAGTGCCAGTGCTGCAAGCACTGCTGGGACAAGGAACGCCCCGAGCCGCAGTGCTGCGCGGCAGGGGAGTGCTGCCAGACGCTGCTGTCCCGCCGAATGGTGCAGTCCATCCACGCAGTACTCAGGAACGCCCTCCAGAACGCCGTCAGGGAGGAACTGATCGTGCGGAATGTCGCCCAGCTCGTACAGGTGCCCACGCCTTCGTACGACACGGGTAAGGGACTCAGCGTCGCGGATGCCCGTCTTCTCCTCCGGGAGTCAGCAGAAGACCGGTTGCACACCCTCTACGTGCTCGCTCTGGTTCTCGGGATGCGCCGGGGCGAGTTGCTGGGGCTCCGCTGGGACGCGGTGGACCTCGACCGCGAGACGCTGACAGTGGAGCGCGCGCTGCAGCGCGTCGGCGGGGAACTGCGGCTGGTCAAGCCCAAGACCCTGGCATCCGTCCGCACCGTCCCGCTCCCGCCGATCGTGGTGAAGGCGCTCACCGAACACCGCGAGCGGCAGGCACAGGAGCGAGCAGCGGCCGGCATGGAGTGGAAGGAACAGGGGTTGATCTTCACGTCCCGCATCGGCACCCCGCTGGAGCCGGACAACCTCCGGCGGAGCTGGTACCCGCTCCGGAAGCGGCTCGGTCTGGAGATCCGATTCCACGATCTCCGGCATTCCGCCGTCTCGCTCCTGCTCGACCTCGGGGTGCCGCCCCACATCGTCCGGCAGATCGTCGGACACAGCGACATTGGCGTGACCATGAAGGTCTACGCCCACGCGTCACTGGACGAGCAGCGGAAGGCGCTCCGGAAGCTGGGGGACACCCTCTCCTGAGAGCCGTAGGCGTACCGGTTGGCGTAGCCGACACGAAAACGCCCCCGCCGAAGATCTTCGGTGGGGGCGAATGCCCTGGTGGGCGATGGTGGCTGGGGCCGGGGTCGAACCGGCGACCTTCCGCTTTTCAGGCGGACGCTCGTACCAACTGAGCTACCCAGCCACGCGATCCCTGACGGGATCGCAGCGGTCCTGACGGGATTTGAACCCGCGGCCTCCACCTTGACAGGGTGGCGAGCACTCCAAACTGCTCCACAGGACCAAGCTGTTGTGTACGAACAGTGTCGCACACGGTGTTGCGTGCCCCCAACGGGATTCGAACCCGTGCTACCGCCTTGAAAGGGCGGCGTCCTGGGCCACTAGACGATGAGGGCTAAGGGCCCGCCTGGGCGCTTCTCAGCGCGTCGGGGACGTGAGAAGCATATGGGATGCAGGGAGCTATCGCCAAAACGGTTTACGGAGAGGTGGTGCGGGAGGTGGTTGAGCGTGCCCTGGCGCTGGTCAGGGGCCCGGGTGGGCCGGCCTCCCGAGCGGCGGACGGGCGGCGGCGCGGGCCCCCGGGATCTTGTGTCGCGGGAGTTCCGGGATCTTGTGCCGCGGGAGCCGGCGCGGCCCGGCTACGGCGACGGCCGGGGCGTCGAGGGCGTGCCCGGTGAGGCTGTCGAGGGCGAGCCGGGTGACGCTGTGGACGGCGTGCCCGGTGACGCTGTGGGCGGCGGCGATGTCGTCGGGGCCCCCGGCTGGTTCTCCTCCGGGAGGTGGCGGCTGACCTCGGCCGTCGTCAGGCCCAGGCCGCCCAGCCTGATCTCGTCCCAGGCCTGGAGGCGCTTGGTGTCGCGGTCCAGATAGAGGACCGACGCCTCCACCGGGTCGGGGTGCTTGCCCTCGACCGCCCGCAGCCCGCTCCCGCCCGTCGACCCTTCGACCCGCAGCCGCGTGCCGAGTTTCATGACCTCCATCTCCTCGTGGTGGACGTGGCCGGCGAGGGCGAGCGGCACCGTGCCGTCCGTCTGCCGCGCCGCCACCGGGTTGTGGGCGATCGCGACGTCCACCGGGGTACCGGCCGCCTGCTGGTCGCGCAGCGCCGAGGCGAGCTGGACGCCCGCCGTGCGCTCGGCCGGGTCGCCCTCCGCCTTGACCGAGCGGTCCGGCGTGTACTGCGGGTCGCCCGTCCCGGCGAACCGCAGGCCGCCGACGGAGACCGCTTTGCCCTCGTCCAGCACGTGGACGTTCTTCATGCCCTCCAGATAGTGCTGGGTGGTGAGCGAGTCGTGGTTGCCGCGCACCCAGACGTAGGGCGCGCCCAGGTCCTCGATGGGGTCCAGGAAGGCGTTCTCGGCGGATGTGCCGTGGTCCATGGTGTCGCCGGAGTCGACGATGACATCGATCTCGTACTGCTCGACGAGCGAGGAGATGATGTGCCAGCTCGCCGGATTGAGGTGGATGTCCGAGACGTGCAGCACGCGGATCGTGGACGGGTCCGGCTGGTACGTGGGGAGCGTGGACGTCACGTCGTACAGCTTGGTCACGTTGGTGACCAGGCGTGCCAACTCCTGCTGGTACACGTCGAATTCGGTGACGATGCTGCGTGCGTTGCCGACGGCGGACGGGGCGCTGGTGAGCAGGCCGGAGAACTTCGGCTCGAGGACGGAGTTCGGGTTCCAGGTGGCGAAGGCCGTGCCGGCCGATGCGGCGAGCAGCGTGAGGGCGAGGCCGCCGGCGGCCAGGGCACGGCGGGGGCGGCGGTAGACGGCGAGCCCCAGGGCGGTCGCGCCCGAGACGACGGCGACGCAGGAGCGTACGGCCAGCTCGCGGGTGCCGTCCTCCACGTCTCGGGTCACCTCGTCCTGCAGTCCGGACAGCCGTTCCGGATGGCGGACCAGTGCCTCGGCGCGCACCGGGTCGAGGCGGTCGACGTCCACGTCCAGGCGGATGGGCGCGACGTGGGAGCGGAGCTCCAGGTCGCCGAGCGGCGAGATGTTGATCTTCGTGCCGCCGGTGAGCGACGGCCGCAGCGCCATGCGGGTGTCCACCGGCCCGACCGGGGCGCGGACGCTGCCCACGATCAGCAGTCCCAGCCAGGCCCCGATCAGCACGACCGCGACGAGGCCGAGCGCACGGGCGAAGGGGTGCGGGGGAGGGGCGTGGACCAGTTCGCCGACGGAGTCGGGGCGGCGGGAGCGGCGGTGGCGCAGGAGCGTCGCGGGCATGTGGCGCCCGAGCACGACGGGCGCACGCCGTATGCACAGCGGCACGCTGCGCGGGACGCTGCGCTGCAAACGCTCCAGAACGCGGGCGATGACGCGGGCCATTGGTCCCGTATGCCCAAGTGCGCCGCCCGGTATGCCCTGGGTGCACCGGTGGATGCGCGGCATGCCCTCGTGCATCGGCCGATACGCGGGGTCGTGGCCGACAATGGCCGTGTGCTGGAGATGACGCGCGAGGAGTTCGAGGAACTGGTCGCCGAGGCGCTGGACCGGATCCCGCCGGAACTGACGCGGCTGATGGACAACGTGGCGGTGTTCGTCGAGGACGAACCGCCGGCCGACGATCCCGAGCTGCTCGGGCTCTACGAGGGGACTCCGCTGACCGATCGCGGCGAGTGGTACGCGGGCGTGCTGCCGGACCGCATCACGATCTACCGGGGGCCGACGCTGCGCATGTGCGAGTCGCGCGAGGACGTGGTGGTCGAGACCGAGGTCACCGTCGTGCACGAGATCGCGCACCACTTCGGGATCGATGACGCGCGGCTGCATGCGCTGGGGTACGGCTGAGGCGGGGCCTGGCGGCGCCGTCGGCCGGAGAGCGGGGGCGGTGCCGGGTCAGGGTTGCGCCCTCCGGCGGTGGAGTTGCGCCCTCCGGTGCGGCATCCGTGTCTTCCTGCGGGCTGCGGGAGTTGGACAGAGGAAAACCGTCCCCTGCACTGATGTCAGCTCCCCGCACTGATCTCAGCGTTCCGCGCCCCGGAGGTCCGCCCGTGCGCCAGTTTCAGCTATCCGTCCGTTGGGCTGCCGTGGCGGTGGCCGTCGCGGCGACCGCAGGCTGCATGAGCGTGAGCGACGACGGGGCGGAGCGAGCCCCTTCCCACTCCGCCGGGCCGCACGGGGCCGCGGCTCCGGACAGCGGAGGGGCGGGTTCGGGCGGCGCAGGCTCCGAGTACGGGTACGGGTACGGGGGCGATGGCGCCAAGGGCGCGCCTCGCCCCAAGGGGTCTGCGTCGTCGGACTCGGCCCGGCCCTCGGAGTCGGCCTCCGATGACGACGCAGCTAAGTCGAAGGCGAGCAAGAAGCCCCACTCATCGAAGGCGTCGCCGACGAAGTCGAAGTCCGGGACGGGGTCCGATCCCGAGCCGACGACGACGCCCACGCCCCCGGACCCGTCGCCGACGGAGCCGTCACCGACCCCGAGCACGGACCCCACGACCGCGGAACCGTCCTCGTCGGCCCATGAGCAGACGTCGGTGCAGAGCGCGGGGGCGCCGTCTTCGAGGGAGCCTTCGCCGGAGGCGGGGCAGCCCGTGTAGCCGGGGTAGCCGGGTAGCCGGTGGGGTCGTGAGGTGGGGCCTGAGCTGCGCATATGGGAGTCGGTTTGCGCTCGGGGGTGGTGGGTGCGTATGGTGGCAGATCGTTTGATCCCATTTGCCCGGCGCCATGAATGACGCGCCGCGTGTGGCGCGTACTCTCCCTTGCCGTGGCCGGACCGCATTGAGGCGGTCGATTGCGACTTCACGGAGTTTGGGCGCGTGCCGAGACTCCGGAAGGTTTCGCATTTCGCATGTCCGTTTCCAGTACTGACCGTTCCGTCCTGCCCGAGAACGAGATCGACGTCGAGATCGCGGAGGCCGCCGCAGCGGCCGAGGCCATCGCCGATGAGGCGCCCGAGGCCCCCGCCGACGCCGAGCCCGAGCTCACCTTCGCCGACCTCGGCCTGCCCGAGGGCGTCGTCCGCAAGCTCGCGCAGAACGGCGTCACCACGCCTTTCCCGATCCAGGCCGCGACCATCCCGGACGCCCTGGCCGGCAAGGACATCCTCGGCCGTGGCCGCACCGGCTCCGGCAAGACCCTCTCCTTCGGCCTGCCGCTGCTCGCCACCCTGGCCGGCGGCCACACCGAGAAGAAGCACCCCCGCGGTGTCATCCTCACCCCGACCCGTGAGCTCGCGATGCAGGTCGCGGACGCGCTGCAGCCGTACGGGGACGTGCTCGGCCTGAAGATGAAGGTCGTCTGCGGCGGTACGTCGATGGGCAACCAGATCTACGCCCTCGAGCGCGGCGTCGACATCCTCGTCGCCACGCCGGGCCGGCTGCGCGACATCATCAACCGCGGTGCCTGCTCGCTCGACAGCGTGCAGATCGCGGTCCTCGACGAGGCCGACCAGATGTCGGACCTGGGCTTCCTGCCCGAGGTCACCGAGCTCCTCGACCAGGTGCCGGCGGGCGGTCAGCGCATGCTCTTCTCCGCGACGATGGAGAACGAGATCGCGACCCTGGTCAAGCGCTACCTGAACAACCCGGTCAGCCACGAGGTCGACGCCGCCCAGGGCGCCGTCACGACCATGACCCACCACATCCTGATCGTGAAGCCCCGCGACAAGGCGCCCGTGACGGCGGCGATCGCCGCGCGCAAGGGCCGGACGATCATCTTCGTCCGCACCCAGCTGGGCGCCGACCGCGTCGCCGAGCAGCTGCGGGACGCGGGCGTCCGCGCCGACGCGCTGCACGGCGGCATGACGCAGGGCGCGCGCACCCGCACCCTGGCCGACTTCAAGGACGGGTACGTCAACGTGCTCGTCGCGACGGACGTCGCGGCCCGCGGCATCCACGTCGACGGCATCGACCTCGTCCTGAACGTGGACCCGGCCGGGGACCACAAGGACTACCTGCACCGGTCCGGCCGTACGGCTCGTGCCGGGCGCAGCGGAACCGTCGTGTCGCTTTCGCTGCCGCACCAGCGCCGCCAGATCTTCCGGCTCATGGAGGACGCGGGCGTCGACGCCTCGCGCCACATCATCAACGCGGGCGGCGCCTTCGACCCGGAGGTCGCCGAGATCACCGGCGCCCGTTCGATGACCGAGGTGCAGGCCGAGTCGGCGGGCAACGCGGCCCGTCAGGCCGAGCGCGAGGTCAAGGAGCTGTCCAAGGAACTGGAGCGCGCCGAGCGCCGGGCCGCCGAACTCCGCGAGGAGGCCGACAGGCTGACCGCGCGCGCGGCTCGGGAGCGGGGCGAGGACCCGGCTGCCGCGGTCGCTGAGACGGCTGCCGTCGTCGACGCGTCCCCGCAGGCGGTGGCGGAGGCCGCCGACGAAACGGCGTCGGTTTCGCTGCCGGAGCCGGCCGCCGGTGACGAGCGTCCGGCGCGCGACGAGCGTCCGGTGCGTGAGGACCGCCCGGCGCGTGAGGACCGTCCGTCGTACGAGCCGCGTCAGCGCCGGGACGAGCGGGGCAACTACGAGCGCCGTGACCGCCGCGACTTCGACCGGGACCGCGCTGGTTTCGGTGGCCGCGACCGGGACCGGGACCGTGGGTTCAACCGGGACCGCCGGGACGGTGACCGCGGCGGGCGTTCGTTCGAGCGCCGTGACGACCGCGGTGACCGGGGCGACCGTGGCGGCTTCCGCCGGGACGACCGTGGCGACCGTGGGTTCGACCGGGACCGCCGGGACGGTGACCGTGGCGGCCGTTCCTTCGAGCGCCGTGACAACGACCGTGGGTTCAACCGCGACCGTGGCGACCGTGGGTTCGACCGGGACCGCCGGGACGGTGACCGTGGCGGCCGTACCTTCGAGCGCCGCGACGACCGGGGCGACCGTGGCGGCTTCCGCCGTGACGACCGGGGCGACCGCGGTGGCCGTTCGTTCGAGCGCCGTGACGACCGCGGTGACCGGGGCGACCGTGGCGGCTTCCGCCGGGACGAGCGCGGCGGCTTCCGCTCCGGTGGCCACGACCGCCCGTTCAACCGCGACCGTCGCGACGACCGCCCCTCCGGCGGCTTCCGCTCCGGTGGCCACGACCGGCCCTTCAACCGCCGTGACGACCACCGCGGCAACGGTTCCGGCACCGGCTCCTTCGGCCGCCGCCAGGACAAGCCGCGCTGGAAGCGCAACGGCTGATCAGCGCTGAACAGACCCTGAAGGGCCCGGACGACTTCGCTCGTCCGGGCCCTTCGGCGTTCGCGGTCGATATGCGGTCGATATTGGCCATGACGTAATCGAAAAACCCCTCCTGCCCCACAACTCCCCCTTGCTAGGCTCCCGTTGCCCTGCTCAGGGCACGCGGATCTCGCGTACTTCTCGCGCACACGCCCTGCGTACTTCTTGCGCACAGCACTGACAGCCCGCAGGGCTGGGGGGATACATGGCTCAGCACAGACTCGTACGCCGTCGTGCGCTCAGACGCGGGGGCGCGGCACTGGCCGCCGTAGCGGCCGTCGTCGCGGGGCTCAGCTCGGCGGACCTCGCGGGTGCCGCCGACGCGCCCACGCCCATCCAGACCGACGGCGTCTGGGGGATCGATTTTGCAGGCGGCTCTCTGTTCACGGTCGAACGCGGTGTGTCCGGCGACCGGTTCGTCGTCGAACGCGATGTGTCACCGGACGGACTGTCGGCGAGCGCCCGGACCGGCTGGGGCTACGCCGACACGTTCGCCGACGGGGACCACATCGAGCAGGTCCCGTGCGACGCCGGTTCCTGTGTGCCGCTGCGCGCCTCGGGCAACGGGAACGTCGGGTCCTTCTTCGTCGACGACGGCAAGGAGTACGCCCAGATCCACACCAGCCCGAACAGCATCCAGGCGTATGAGGAACCCGGTGTCACCGGCGGCCGGTTCATGGACGTCACCGGCCGCTGGTTCGCGTACAACGCCGACTCGACCGGCAAGCAGTACGTCGACGACGTGGACGAGTACCGCGGCACGGACGTGCGGACGACCCGTTCGGCCACTGCCGCCTCCATCTGGGCCGGCCGCCTCTACACGCCGGGCTCGACGACCGGCTCCGTCACCTCGTACGACCTGCAGCAGAAGAAGACCATCGAGACGCTGGCCACCGGGGCGCCCTGCACGGTCAAGGAGATCCAGGCGGTCGGCCGCTGGATCTACTGGAACTGCGGGACCACCGGCGCCGCGGGCGTCTACGACCGCTCGACGAAGACGCAGATCACCGTCCCGTCCGGCCCCGCCCTCGTCGGCGACGGCTACCTCGTCCGGCACGACAGGACCGCGGGCAAGCTGCTGCTCACCGACTTCCACACCGGGGCGGCCGCGGAGCCGCGCGAGATCGCCGACCTCCCGGCCGGGAACACCGCCGACCAGCGGCGGCTCACCTGGTCCGTGGACCGGTTCGGCGGCGACATCGCGTACGTCGGGCAGGACAACGCGATCCGCATCGTCCCCAGCGGCGTGCCCTCGGCGACGCTGGCGAAGATGGACTCCGACACCGACGACGAGTACCTGGACCTCAAGGACACGACGGGCGGGCAGGTCTGGGTGAGCGCCTGGCAGCTCAACAAGCCCGCGAACTGGACGTTCACGGTCAAGGACGCGCTCGGGCACGTCGTACGGACCATCAAGGGCGGCCCGGACGCGGAGATCGATCTGAGCTGGGACGGCAAGACCGACGCGGGCACCTACACCTACAGCGGCATGCACTCCTGGACGCTGACCGCCACGGCGGCCGAGGGCGCGGGCACGTACACCACGAGCGGCAAGATCTCGGTGGGCGGCGGCCGGCAGGGCTTCCACGACCAGGGCGGGTACGCATACGGCGAGCTGGCCACGCTCAACTCCTCCGGCGGCCTGACCCTCCACTACACGAACGGCAAGGGCACGCTCGACTGGAAGCGGTCCGCCGCCGGCTGGCCCGCGGGCACGCTCGCCGTCCCCTTCGGCGACATGGGCAGCGACCGCTGCTCCGAGATGCTGGTGCGGATGCCGAACGGCGAGCTGCGCCGGTACTCGGGCCACTGCGGCAGCTCCTACTCGCCGGGCAGCAGCCACACCTCGCTCGGCACCGGCTGGAACGCGTACAACGTGCTGGTCGCCCCCGGCGACCTGACCGGCGACGGACGCACCGACCTGCTGGCGCGGAAGGCGTCGACCGGCGACATCTACGTCTTCGCCAATGACGGGCACGGCAAGCTGGCGGCCGGGAAGAAGATCCGCGACCACTGGACCACGTACACGAAGATCGTCGGCGCGGGCGACCTCAACGGCGACGGGTTCGGGGACGTCCTCGTGCGGCACAAGGACGGGACCTTCTACCGCTACGACGGTCTGGGCAACGGCCTGTTGAAGGACCGCGTGAAGATGTACACGAACTGGGGCGCGTCGTACAACGCGATCGTCGGGGTCGGCGACATCACCGGCGACGGCAAGAACGACCTGATCCTGCGGGACACCGGCGGCGGTCTCTACCGGTACGACGGCAAGGGCGACGGCTGGTTCAAGCCGCGGGTGAAGATCGCGAGCGGCTGGCAGGGCTACAAGGGCCTCTTCTAGCCGCGAGGCCCTTCTTCGGCGCTGAAGCCGCCCGGTCCGGTTACGGTCGAGTTTCGGCCGATCTGTGGCGCATGTCATGCCCCCAGCGAGGGAATCGCTGGGGGCATGACAGATGACGCGGTCGGTGGCGCCGCCGCCGAAACCACCGGAAAGCCATCGCCGGACGCGTCCGGCACCGCGCACATGACCGACGAGGAGCGGCTGGCCCAGCTCGGCTATACGCAAGTCCTCGCGCGCAGCATGTCCGCGTTCTCGAACTACGCGGTCTCGTTCACGATCATCTCCGTCCTCTCCGGCTGCCTGACCCTCTACCTGTTCGGCATGAACACGGGCGGCCCCGCCGTGATCACGTGGGGCTGGGTCGGGGTCGGACTGATGACGCTGTTCGTCGGCCTGGCGATGGCCGAGATCTGCTCGGCGTATCCGACGTCGGCCGGGCTCTACTACTGGGCGTACCGGCTGGCGCCGTCGCGGAGCGCGGCCGCGTGGGCGTGGTTCACGGGCTGGTTCAACGTCCTCGGCCAGGTCGCGGTGACCGCCGGCATCGACTTCGGCGCGGCGTCGTTCCTGGGCGCCTATCTGAACCTGCAGTTCGGCTTCGAGGTGACGCCGGGCCGCACGATCCTGCTGTTCGTCGCCATCCTGCTGCTGCACGGCCTGCTGAACACGTTCGGCGTACGCATCGTCGGCCTGCTCAACAACGTCAGCGTGTGGTGGCACGTCATCGGCGTCGCCGTGATCGTCGGCGCGCTCGCCTTCGTACCGGACCGCCACCAGTCGGCGAGCTTCGTGTTCACCGAGTTCGTCAACAACACGGGCTGGGGCAGCGGGCTGTACGTGGTGCTGCTCGGTCTGCTGATGGCCCAGTACACCTTCACCGGGTACGACGCCTCCGCCCATATGACCGAGGAGACCCACGACGCCTCGACGGCGGGCCCGCGAGGAATCGTTCAGTCCATCTGGACGTCGTGGATCGCGGGCTTCGTCCTGCTCCTCGGCTTCACCTTCGCCATCCAGTCGTACGACAAGGCGCTCGCGTCCCCCACCGGCGTACCGCCCGCCCAGATCCTGCTCGACGCGCTCGGCGCGACGGCCGGCAAGCTGCTGCTCCTCGTCGTCATCGGCGCACAGCTGTTCTGCGGCATGGCGTCGATCACCGCCAACAGCCGCATGATCTACGCCTTTTCGCGCGACGGCGCCCTGCCGCTCTCGCACGTCTGGCACACGGTCAGCCCGCGGACCCGCACCCCGGTCGCGGCGGTCTGGCTCGCCGCGGGCGGCGCGCTGGTACTGGGCCTGCCGTATCTGATCAACGTCACGGCGTACGCGGCGGTGACCTCCATCGCGGTCATCGGCCTCTACATCGCGTACGTCGTCCCGACCCTGCTGCGCCTGTGGAAGGGCGACGCCTTCGAGCGCGGCCCGTGGCATCTCGGCGCCTGGTCACGGCCGGTCGGGGTCGTCGCGGTGGTGTGGGTCGCCGTCATCACGGTCCTGTTCATGCTGCCGCAGCTGTCCCCGGTGACCTGGGAGACCTTCAACTACGCCCCGATCGCCGTCCTGGTCGTCCTGGGCTTCGCGGCGGCCTGGTGGCTGGCCTCGGCCCGCCACTGGTTCCTCAACCCGGAACACGAGCGCACGCTGGCCCGTGAGGCGGCGCGGCAGGGGGCGTTGGAGCCGCTGGATCCATGAGGTCGTAGGCCTGCCGAAGCCGTTGGATCCGTCAGAGCAGGGGGCCGACGTGCCCGCGGTCACCGATACCCGATCGGAGACGCGGGCTCGTCCGGCTATGCTCGGGGATGCAGTACCGCGGGCCGTTAGCTCAATTGGCAGAGCAGTGGACTTTTAATCCATTGGTTGTGGGTTCGAGTCCCACACGGCCTACCGACGCAGGAGCGGGTTAACCCCCTCTGACCTGCTACGCAGCGCCCGGGTCGACTTCGGTCGGCTCGGGCGCCGCCGCGTTTCCGGGCGCTTGCGGTGACGTGGCGCAGGTCACACAGGGTGCTGGGTGGCAGGTCGGCAGTGGCGAGGATGCGGCGGAACGTCTCCGAGACGGCGCTTGGTGTCCTCGACGGACGGCAGCGGGGCCTTCAGGGAGTCATGGCCGGCGCGGCTGAAGGAGCGGGGACGGTGCCTGCGGCGTGCCGGGAAGCCGAATCGTGACGAGGAGACCGCCGGTGGGGCGGGGTGTGAGGTCGAGGGTTCCGTCGTGTGCTCGGACGATGCTGTGCACGATGGCCAGCCCGAGGCCGACGCCGGCGTGCTCGTCGGTGCGTATGCGTTCTGTTCCGCGTTGGAAGGGTTCGGTGAGGGTCGGTACGAGTTCCGATGGGAGCGGATGGCCCGTGTTCTCGACCCGCAGCACGCTCGCGTCGTGCTGCGATTCGGTGTGAACCGTTACGGTGCCGCCGGCGGGAAGGTTGTGGACGATGGCGTTCTGGACGAGGTTCGTCACCATCCGCAGTATGAGCGCCGCGGAGCAGACGGTCTGTGTTGTCTCGCCGGTGACGTCGAGCGTGATCTGGCGCTGTTCGGCGAGGGGAAGCAGCATTTCGGCGGCTTCTTCGGCGATGAGGGAGAGGTCGACGCTCTCGCGGGTGAAGCTCCCGCGGTCGGTGCGGCTGAGCAGCAGGAGGGCCTCGGTGAGGTCGATCGCCCGCGTATTGACAGCGTGCAGGCGTTCGATGAGCTCGCCCCGGTCCCGCGTGGGGTCCTTGCGGGCGACGTCGAGGAGCGTCCGCGAGATCGCCAGCGGGGTGCGCAGTTCGTGGGAGGCGTTCGCGGCGAACCGCTGCTGCTCGGCGACGTGGGACTCGAGTTGTTCGAGCATGGTGTCGAACACGTCGGCGAGTTCGCGGAACTCGTCTTCGGGGCCTTTCATGCGGATCCGATGGGACAGCGATCCGTTCGCGGCCATCCGTGCCGCGTCTCCGATCCGTGTGAGTGGTGCGAGTATCCGGCCGGCGAGGATCCATCCTCCCAGGAGGCCGAACACGAGCAGGAAGGCCAGTGCTGTGGCCGCGGCGGGGGCGAAGGTGTGCAGAAGGAGGTAGCGGTTGGGTGAGATCCCGAGAAGTCCCTTGGGGCGGTCGGGTACGTAGCGCAGCAGGAACACCCATACAACGGCCAGCAGGAGAGCGCCGGAGAGGAGGACGACTCCGGCGTAACTGATGGTGAGTTTCAGTCGGGCGCTGAGCCCTGGGCGTCTATGCACGAGTACTGCCAGGGTGGGCGGTGTCCATGCCGGTGTCGATTCGGTAGCCGACGCCGGGCACCGTGGCGATGATCCATGGTTCGCCGAGTCGTTTGCGCAGTGCGGAGACGGTGATGCGGACGGCGTTGGTGAGGGGGTCGGCGTTCTCGTCCCAGGCCCGCGCCAGTAGCTCCTCGGCGCTGACGACACCGCCTTCGGCGGCGACGAGGACCTCGAGCACGGCGAACTGCTTCCGGGTGAGCGCGACGTAGCGTCCGTCGCGGAAGACTTCCCGGCGGAAGGGGTCGAGCCGGAGGCCCGCGATCTCGCGGACCGGGGGCCGGGCGTACGCGCGTCTGCGGTCGAGCGCCCTCAGCCGCAGGACGAGCTCTCGAAGCTCGAACGGTTTGGTGAGGTAGTCGTCGGCGCCGAGCGCGAACCCGGAAGCCTTGTCGTCGATCCGGTCGGCAGCGGTGAGCATGAGGATCGGGATGCCGCTGCCTGAGGCGACGATGCGTCGGGCGATCTCGTCGCCGGAGGGGCCGGGGATGTCGCGGTCGAGGACCGCGAGGTCGTAGGAGTTGATGCTGAGCAGTCTCAGGGCGGAGTCGCCGTCGCCGGCGATATCGGCGGCGATCGCCTCCAGCCGGAGACCGTCACGGACGGCTTCGGCCAGGTAGGGCTCGTCCTCCACGATCAGTACGCGCATGCCTGGAGCCTAAGCAGCACGGCATGTCGCCGACGTGGGCAATAACCGGACACGACCCCGGCACGCTGACCGTGATTTCCTCTTACCGCGCGCGGCTCAGCGTGCCGGGACCAGGGCCGATTGAGATTGGTCCGACAGCGCCCCGGCCGCGCTTTTTCGCTCCTACTGCTCGTCCCACGCCTGGATCAGCGTCTGGTCGACGATCTTGCCGTCCCGTAGCGACATCATCGAGCCGGCCAGCACCTTGACGCCGTCGGGGTACTGGCAGGACTCGGTGAACGCGACGTGGTCGCCCTGCACCACGCACTGCTCCAGCTTGTGGGTCATCTCGCGGCTGTAGATGTCGTTCAGCATCGCGCTGATCTCGTTGCGGCCGTGTTTGACCGTGGGATGGCTGGGCTGGCTGTCACGGTCGACGACGCGGAGTTCCGCGTCGTCCGCGTAGAGCGACAGGAGTGTGTCCGCGTTGTGGCCTTCGATGGCCCGACGCAGGATTTCGGTGTCGAAGGCGGGGCTCGCCGAGGTGCCCATGATGACCTCCTTGTGACCTCTGTTCTCGAGGCTCCTCCGCCGGATGGGCCACGGCAACCGCTGTCGCGCGCCTCGGCCGGACCGGCCCAGGGCCGCCGGCCGAGGGCAGGGGGAGGTCGGCGGCCCCTCCCGCACAACCGCTGGACCACCGGGTGCGACCGGTGCCTCGTGCTGTGCGGGTCCGTCGCCAGTGGACCGCCGCCGCCTGTGCGCCGGGAGCGTGCGAGAGCCACCGGCGTGAGTGCGGGGTTCACACGGGGCGCGAAACCGGGCTGGTCGACTGGGGCGCGAATCGGGCTGGTCGAAGGGTTGCGAACCGGGCTGGTCAAGGCGGTCCCGCGGATGGCGTACACTTGTACTTACCGACGCGGGGTGGAGCAGCTCGGTAGCTCGCTGGGCTCATAACCCAGAGGTCGCAGGTTCAAATCCTGTCCCCGCTACTGAAGGCCGAGGGGCCGGAACCAGATGATGGTTCCGGCCCCTCGGTGCGTTGTGGCGCAGTGTCTTCCCGCGTTCTTCCCGCGTGTTCGGTCTTCCGCGGTGTTCGGGACTCGCGGTGCTCACCCGGGCGGCCCACCGCAGGTCGCGTCTCGTACCGCGGTGGGAATGCCTGAGGGGATACGGCGACGGGCGCGGGCGTGGACGCGGCGGGAGACGAGCGGTGCGGCAGCGAGGAGGACGCGACGCGGGGGCGGACGGCGGCGAGCCCGCGCGGGATGCCGCCCGGGATGCCGGCTGGGACGACGGAGAGGTCGCAGGGGGCGGGACGGAGGGCGTCGAGCGGCAGGGCTCCGCGGCCGTACGGGCCTTCGTGCGCTTCCTGCCCGCGCTGCTCCTCGTCGCCGGGACGCTCTACGACGTCCTCACGCCGACCGTCTTCACGGGAGCGCCGCTCTTCACCGCGGCCCCGCTCGTGGCAGCCGCCCTCTATCTGCTCCGAGGCACGGTCCTGACAGGCATCGCCTCGCTCGTCGCCGTGCTCGCCGTGCGCCTCACACCCGATGCCGCCGTCGACGTCGGCGCCGTCACCGAAGTGGTGACGGTCGCCGTCGTGGCCGTGATCGCCGTCGTCATCAACCGCGTCGTACGCCGCAGCGGCCAGCAGCTCGCCTCCGCTCGAGAGATCGCCGAGGCGGCCCAGCGCGCCGTGGTGCCCGAGCCCGCCGGACGGATCGGGGGCCTGGACGTCGCGGCCCGCTACGAGGCCGCGCAGGCCGGCGCGTTCATCGGCGGCGACCTGTACGCGGTGCAGGACACCCCGCACGGCGTACGGCTCGTCGTCGGCGACGTACGGGGAAAGGGCATGGGCGCCGTCGCCGCCGTCGCGGTCCTCATCGGAGCGTTCCGGGAGGCCGCCGAGCAGGAGGCGTCGCTGGAAGCGGTGGCGCAGCGCCTCGACCGCGCGCTCGCGCGGGAGGCGACGCGGCGGCGCGGTACCGAGCTGCTCGAAGGGTTCGCCACCGTGGTTCTCGCCGAGGTCCCGCACGGCCGGGACGTCGTACGGGTGATCAACCGCGGCCATCCCGAGCCGCTGCTGCTGGACGCGGAAGGCGCCCTGCGGGTGCTCTCCTTCGGTGAGCCCGCGCTGCCGCTCGGCATGAGCGATCTGGGGACATGGCCCGACCGCGCGTACGAGACCGGGTTCCTCAGCGGGGCGACGCTGCTCTGCTACACGGACGGGCTGTCGGAGGCGCGTGACGACCACGGCGAGTTCTACGATCCGGCGGACCGCCTCGCAGGGCGCGCGTTCGAGGGTCCGGGAGTCATGCTGGCCACCCTCGCCGCGGAGGTGCGGCGGCACAGCGGCGGCGGGATGGCGGACGACATGGCGCTGCTGGCGGTACGGCGGCCGTGAGGGGAAGACGCCCACGCCGCCTTGTCACCTTGCGTGATCGAACGACCTCCCTCCGCATAACAAATGACACACCGTCAGGGGTGGGTCCGTCGGTGCCAGGTCGTCGCCGCGCGGTCAACTCGTCCGATTCCGCCCGATCGTGCCCCGTAAAGTCCAGGCCAAGGGCGTTAACGATCAGCCGGAACGGCTTGGAATTCGGTACCCCCGTCTATTAACGTTCGATAACGCAGCGCGGTCGTCCCAGCCGTCACAAGAGGCGGCTCCGTGCGCACGCGCCGAATCCCGCAAGGGAACCGGGGAACCACCAACTTGGGGTGAATCGGGCACCTTTCACATGAAAGGCGTTCGTAGGAGACCTTCCTGCTCCGAACCCGTCAGCTAACCCGGTAGGCGAGAAGGAAGGAAAGGAGTGCGCCTCCGTGGCGTCCAACCCGCCTGCCCCGCAAACCTCGTTCGCGCCGTACGACCCTGACAACAGCGGATTCGACACCGGCACCGGATTCGACGGATTCGACCCTGGCACCGGTTTCAGCACCGGCACCGCCACCGGCTTCGGTACCGGCACCGGCTTCGGTACCGGCACCGGCTTCCGCCAGGACGAGGGGCCCTGGGAGGAATGGAACCCCACTGAGGAGTCCGTCCGGCCCGTCCGCGGCCGGCACCGCGTCATGAAGCAGCGCGGCGGAGGACTCGCACGCAGCTCCACGGTTCTCGGTGTGGGCGTCATCGCGGCCGTCGGCGCGGGCGGCATCGCCACCGCGCAGGGCGGCAAGCCGCCGGTGCAGATATCCATGCCCGACCTGTCGTCGGTCACCCACTCCCTCCCCGATGTCGGTGCCCTGCTTCCCGGTGGCTCGTCGGACTCCGACGACGCCAAGGTCGCGCCGCTCACCGGCGCCGGCGTCACCGCCGCCGACGCCGAGCAGGGCGCCACGGACGCCGGCGAGGCACTGCGCGCCCGCATCATGCAGCAGGCGGAGCAGCAGCAGGACCAGGCCGAGAGCGCGGCCGCGCAGGCCGCCGAGGAGGCCGCCGCCAAGCAGGCCGCCGAGGAAGCCGCCAAGGAGCAGAAGGAGGCGGAGGCCAAGGCCGCCGCCGAGAAGAAGGCGGCTGAGGAGGAGGCCAAGCGCAAGGCCGAGGCCGAGCGCCTCGCCAAGCTCGCCGCGAGCTTCACCCTCCCCACCTCCTCGTACACGCTCACCTCGCACTTCGGCGACGCCGGTTCCATGTGGTCCTCCGGCTACCACACCGGCCTGGACTTCGCGGCCCCCACGGGGACGCCGCTCAAGGCCATCCACAGCGGCACGGTCAAGGAGGCCGGCTGGTCGGGCTCGTACGGTTACCGCACGGTGATCGAGCTCGACGACGGCACGGAGCTCTGGTACTGCCACCAGTCCTCGATCAGCGTCAGCGTCGGCCAGAAGGTCACCACGGGCGATGTCATCGGGCGCGTGGGCGCCACCGGCAACGTCACCGGTCCGCATCTGCACCTCGAGGTCCATCCGGACGGTGGCGCCGCCATCGACCCGCTCGCCTGGCTGCTCAGCAAGGGCCTCAACCCCTGATGGTGCGTCAGGACAGGTAGGGGTTGTACACGGGGTACGGCGCCGCCTGCCCGTACGGGACCTGCCCGTACGGCGGCGGCACGGCGCCGGGCCTCACGTGTCCCAGCGGATGCCCGTACGGCACCTGCCCGTACGGGGCGACGTACGGCGCGACCACCACCCGTGTCGTCGCCGCGGCAGCGTAGGCCAGCGCGGGCCGTGCCACGTCCTTGCGCCGCCACAGCTCATGCAGCAGCTCCTGTTCCCGTACGACGAAATCGGCGCCCGGGCGCCCGCGGCGCCCGCGGTGGCGCAGGAACGCCAGTGACGTCGCGTACGCCTCGTACTCGGCGACCGCCCGCGCCGCGGGCTTGCCCAGGTGGCGGCCCGCGTACTCGCGGGCCAGACGGCGCGCCCGCATCGAGCCCAGGGCGAACGGCTCGGGCGGCGTCAGCCAGCCCGCGGCCGCGTACGCGGGCAGTTCGCGGCGGATGGTGCCCAGCTCGCGCTGCCTGGTCCAGATCACCAGCCAGGTGAGCAGCCCGAACGCGGGCACCATGAACGCGGCGTAGACGGCGAAGAACCCGTACGGGCCGAAGTTCGACGAGCCGTTCCAGGCGGCGTGCATGCCCATCGCGAGGAGCAGGCCCGCGATCGGCAGCAGGACCCGGCGCAGGCGCCGGCGCTCGGCGGACAGCGCCGCGATGCCGAAGCCGATGCCGCTGAGCACGGTGAACAGCGGATGCGCGAACGGCGACATCACGATGCGGACGAAGAAGGTCGCGGCCGTGACGGAGGAGAAGCCGCTGTCCCCGCTGAGCTGGTCGGTGCCGAAGGCCGTGCCGAGGTAGAGGATGTTCTCGGTGAACGCGAATCCGGCGCCGGTGACGCCGGCGATGACGACACCGTCGACGATTCCGGTGAAGTCCCGTCGCCGGAAGAGGAAGATCAGCAGGACAGCCGCCGCTTTCGCGGTCTCCTCGACGACGGGCGCTATGACGGTGGCGCCCAGCGTGTCGGCGCTGCTGGGGTCGGCGGTCGCGATGGCTATCCAGCGGGTCGCGAAGCTGTTCGCGACGATCGCTATCAGTGCGGCCGCGCATGCTCCCCAGGCGAACGAGAAGATCAGATTGCGCCAGGGTCCCGGTTCCACCCGGTCCAGCCAGCGGAAGGCCGCGATGAGCAAGGGCACCGGCAGCACCGCCAGACCGAGTCCCACCAGGAAGCCCTCGGTGCCGGTCTGTTCGCGGACGAGGGCCAGGATGACGAGCCCGGAGAGCGCGAGCAACGTGATGAGCGCTCCCGCGCGCACCGCCCGCCGCTGCCACCAGTGCGCATGCCGCAGCCCGGTCCCCGTACCGGTCCCGGTGTCCGGGGCTGGGGCGCCGGTGCCGGTGCCAGTACCGGGGCCGGGTGGCAGGGCGGGGTACGCGGGGAACGGCGGATGCGAGGGATGCGCGGGGCAGTTGGCCACGTCATCGACCCTAACCAGGGATGGCGGGTGGCCGCGACGGTACGTCAGGGGGCGGCGGGCGGTTCGCCGGTCCCAGCTGTCTTGCCGGGAGCGGTTGCCTCGCCCGGACCGGCGGTCTCGGCCTGCGCGCGGCGGAACAGCAGGTCGTGGACCACATGCCCCTTGTCCAGCCCCTGCCCCTCGAAGCGCGTCAGGGGGCGGAAGTCGGGGCGGGGCGCGTAACCGCCGTGCTCCTGGGTGTTCTCGAAGCCGGGGTGCGCGGTCAGTACCTCGAGCATCTGTTCGGCGTACGGCTCCCAGTCGGTCGCGCAGTGGAGCAGCGCGCCCGGCTTGAGGCGGGTCGCGGCGAGCGTGAGGAACTCCGGCTGGATGAGGCGGCGCTTGTGGTGCCGCTTCTTCGGCCAGGGGTCGGGGAAGTAGACACGCAGGCCGTCGAGGCACGCGGGCGGCAGCATCTCGCGGAGCAGGATGATCGCGTCGCCGTTCGCCACCCGGATGTTGGACAGGCCGTTCCGGTCGGCGAGATTGAGCAGATTGCCCTGGCCGGGGGTGTGCACGTCCACGGCGAGGATGCCGGTACCGGGGTCGGCGGCGGCCATCTGCGCGGTGGCCTCGCCCATGCCGAAGCCGATCTCCAGTACGACGGGGTTGTCGCTGCCGAAGAGCTCGGCGAGGTCGAGGGTGCGCTGCCCGTCGATGTCCAGGCCCCACTTGGGCCACAGCCGCTTCAGGGCGTCTGCCTGGCCACTGGTGACCCGGCTCCGGCGGGGTTGGAAGCTGCGGATGCGCCGCTCGAAGTGGGAGCCCGCGGGGTCGGGCGCGGGGCCGGTCCCCTCGGGGAACATGCGCTTCCCGGGGCGCCGGTGTTCCGGGGCGCCCGCCTGCTGCTTCTCGTCGTACTCGTACACAGTGGGATCGATTCTACGGAGGTTCGCCGTGGGCTCCGGTTCGGCGCTGGGCCGGCGCTGGGCCGGGCTCCGGGTCGGCCAGCGGGCCGGCGCCGGGACAGCGCTGGGCCGGCACGTCAGCCGCGCGCCAACGCAGCGAGCGCCCGCCGGGCCACCTCCCGCCCGACAGGCAGGGAAGCCGTGGCCGCGGGAGAGGGCGCGTTCAGCACATGCACGGCCCGCACACCTTCCCGGATGAGGAAGTCGTCCACCAGCGACCCGTCCCGCAGGACGGCCTGCGCCCGCACCCCGCTGGGGGCCGGCACCAGGTCGTCCTCAGTCACTGCGGGCAGCAGCCGCCGCACCGCGGCGGTGAACGCCGACTTCGACACCGAGCGCCGCAGCTCCCCCGCCCCGTACCGCCAGTGCCGGCGGGCTATGCGCCATGATCCGGGCCAGGTGAGCGTCCCTCCCAGCTCCCGGGCGCGCACCGTGCCCCAGTCGTACCCCTCGCGGGCCAGCGCGGGCACCGCGTTCGGACCGATGTGCACGCCTCCGTCGATGCCGCGCGTGAGGTGCACGCCGAGGAAGGGGAAGGCCGGATCGGGCACCGGATAGACCAGGCCCTGCACGAGCTCGGGCCGCGCCAGCTCGTAGTACTCGCCGCGGAACGGGATGATCCGCATCCCTGGGTCGTCGCCCGTGAGCCGTGCCACCTCGTCGCAGTGCAGTCCCGCGCAGTTCACCAGGACCCGCCCGCGGACCACTGTGCCGTCGGCCGCACGGACGGCGACGCCGAGGTCCGCCCGCCGGTCGATGCCCGTGATCTCCGCGCCGTACCGGATCTCCGCGCCGGACGCCTCCGCGAGCCGCTGTGCGACCGCCGTGAAGTCGCAGACGCCCGTCGTGCCGACGTGGATCGCGGCGAGGCCCCGCACCTCGGGCTCCAGCTCCGCGATCTGGGCCGGGCCCAGCTCGCGCACCGGAATGCCGTTCTCCCGGCCGCGCTGCACGAGCGCGTGCAGCCGCGGCAGCTCCGATCGGTCCGTGGCCACGATCAGCTTGCCGGTCACGGCGTGCGCGATGTCGTACTCGGCGCAGAACTTGACCATCTCGGTGGCGCCCTTGACCGCATAGCGGGCCTTGAGCGAGTCCGGGCGGTAGTAGATCCCGCTGTGGATCACGCCGCTGTTGCGCCCCGTCTGGTGCCGGGCGGGGCCCGGCTCCTTCTCCAGCACCGTGACGCGTGTGCCTGGTGCGGCCCGCGTGATCGCATACGCCGTCGACAGGCCGACGATCCCGCCGCCGATCACCAGCACGTCGCAGTCGAGCGCGCCGCGCGCCCCTCGCATGCCTGCCGCCGTCACCACGTCCCTCACCTCCTCCCCCGATAGTGCACTGCGCCACTGACAATGCGCTCAAACCCCGGAGGTGAGGCGACCCAATGGGTTCTTAAGACCGCTAGGCCGGGGCCATCAGCAGCGGCCGGGCCCGTTCGCGCAGCTCCACGACCCGGGGCTCGTCGCCGTACGGCTCCAGCCGGTGCAGCAGATCCTTCACGTACTCCGTCGTCCGCGCCGACGATATGCGTCCCGCGACCTCCACCGCGCGTACGCCCTGCTCGCAGGCCGCGTCCAGGTTGCCGGACTCCAGCTCGGCCACGGCGGACACGACGAGGCGCAGTCCGTGCGAGCGCACGAACTCCTCCGTGGGACGGGACAGGGCCTGCTCCGTGAAGCGGCGGACCTGGCGGGGCGCCTTCAGGTCGCGGTAGCACTCGGCGGCGTCGGCCGCGAACCGGTCGTAGGAGTAGAAGCCGAGCCAGCTCGGATCGTTGTCGCCGTCGCGGGACCGTTCCAGCCAGCCCTCGGCCGCCCTCAGTGAGGCTCCTGCGGCCTGTGCGTCACCGGCGCGCGCGTGCGCGCGTGCCTCGACCAGCCGGAAGAAGCTCATGGTGCGGGCCGTGGCCAGGCCGCGGTTGCGTTCGAGGGCGGCCTGGGCGAGGTCGACGCCCTCGTCGCCGAAGCCGCGGTAGGTGGCCTGGAGGGACATCGACGCGAGGACGTAGCCGCCGAGGGGCACGTCCGCCGCCGCGCGGGCGAGGCGTAAGGCCTGGATGTAGTAGCGCTGGGCGGCCTCCTGCTGACCGGTGTCGAACGCCATCCAGCCCGCCAGCCGCGTCAGTTCGGCGGACGCGCCGAACAGGGCGCGGCCCACCTCGTCCGAGTACGAGCCGAGCAGCAGGGGCGCCGCCTCGACCCGCAGGCACTCGGGGACCATCGATGAACGCCAGTCGCCGCCGCCGTACTTGGAGTCCCAGCGGCGGGCGTCCTCGGCGGCCTCCCGGAGCTTCTGCACATCGCTGTGGCCGACCTTGAGCGGCGGGCCCGTACTCTCGCTGTTCTCGGTGCCCTCGGGGGTGTTCGCCTCGCGTGCGACCGACGAGTCCGCGGGGGTGATCAGCCAGCGGGACGCGGGCGTCGCGTACGCGCTCACGGCGAAGGAGCCCGCGAGCGACTGCCAGATGCCGCCGCTGCCGGCCCGCCGGCCCGCGAGATCGAGCCGGTACAGATCGGTCGCCGACCTGACGGCGGCCCCTACGTCGCGCGGGAAGGCGAGACCCACCTCCGGCGCGGGGTCCGCGTCCGCCAGGCCGATCTCCTGGAGCGGCACCGGGCGGCCGAGCTTCTGGCCGATGGCGGCGGCGATCAGATGCGGGGCGGCGCCCTGCGGCACCATGCCCTTCGACACCCACCGGGCCACCGACGTCTTGTCGTAGCGGAGTGTCAGACCGCGTTGGGCGCCGAGGTCGTTGACCCTCCGCGCCAGTCCCGCGTTGCTGATTCCCGCGAGGGCGAGAACGGTGCCGAGCTTTTCGTTCGGCCCGCGTTGCTCCCTGGACATGCGCCACCCCTCGACACAAGACGGCTGCCGCGCCGGGCATTGGCACGCGGCATTCGTGCTGCGCTGTCCCGGGAAGCAAACCCGCGACGGCTCAGCCGCGAGCCCCGGATCCGGCCGCAAGAGCGAACGGCCGGGCCCCGGGGAATATGCCTCCCGCGAAACGCAGGCATACACAGCGTAGTTCGCTGCATCCCAAGCGTTAAGAGGCATAGGTCCGGATGGCGAGATTATGGTCCGTGCGAAGGGAAACGGGCCGTGATCCGCGTGCTCCGCCCGTGTGGCCGTGCGCCCGTCCGTGCGCTCTTCTCCGGCCACAGCGGGAGCGCTTCCATGGATCGTGCGTGGGTCGGCTCGCTGTACTGGATCCAGCGGGCTGGGGGACACCGCCGCCTTCATCCCCGCGGGTGGCGGACCGGTCCGGGAGGCGAACTCCGCCTCCCGGACTGTGCGTTGTGCCCACATGATGGAGAGTTGTGAACATCCCCGGCTGAATTGGCCGAATCCAGTCTGTGCGTCATCCCTGCACACACCCGTTGGGTGCTGCAAATGTGCGCCTCGCTTGCCTGCGCCTTCACCGCTCAACTCCGGCCCCGGGCCGTCTCGGTGGGGGCTTGCCAGGGGCGCATGCCGGGGGGCTCGAGCACGCCCGTAACGCCCTCCGTGCGCCTCCTTCGTGGCAGCATGGTGCCAGGACGAGTGAGTCCGAGGTCGCGCCTGCCCCGCGCCGCGGGGCCCGCCCTCCGGGCGGACGTCGCGACCTCGGACTCACTCGTCGGTTCGTACGGTGCACTGGTTGTCCACAGCCTGTGGAGGCGGCGATGCGGTGGTTGGTGGGGTGGAGCAGTGCCGCCGCTGGGTCCGCCGGTGCGGGCTCCGCCGGCACCACCGGGATCGACGGGGAAACCGTTCACCCCGTGGGCTCCCAGCTGCTGTGGGGCGACCCTGATCCGCTGTGGGCGGTGGGGGACTGGCGCCCCGACGAGGTGCGTGTCGTCAAGGCCGACGCCCAGACCCGGATCGCGGTCCTCGGCGCCTGCGGAGCCTCCGACGAGCAGCTCAAGGTGGCCCTGTTCGCGGCGCGCGGCGGCGCACTGCGGCATCTGACCGCATGGTCCGGCAGCTACACGGCGGTCGTCCAGGTCGGCCGGCGCGTCACCATTGCGGGTGATCTCGCGGGCGTGCGCCCCGTCTTCCACACGCCATGGGCGGGCGGCACGGCGTACGCGACGGCGGCCCTGCCGCTCGCCGACCTCATCGAGGCCCATCTCGACATCGGCCACCTCGCGGCCCTGCTCGCCGCCCCCGACGTACCGGAGGCGCTGCACGACTCGACGCCGTACCAGGGCGTACGGCGCATTCCGCCCGGTCATGCGCTGATCCTGCGGGCCGGTTCCCGGGAGATCGCCGGCTACGAGCCCGTGGCATCGCTCGCCGTCGCGGCGCCCGCCGCCGACGCGGCCGGCGCGGTGGACGGCGTACGCGACGCCCTCGTGGAGGCCGTACGCACGCGCCTCACCGCGCCGCGCCATGTGCCCGGAGCGGACATCGACCCCGGTCCGGTCCCCGGCATGGGCCCCGCCGACCGGCGTGCGGCCCGCGGCATGCCCGTGCCCGGAATCGGCGCCGACCTCTCCGGAGGACCCGCCTCCGGAACCCTCGCCCTGCTCGCGGCGGGGCTGCCCGGCATGCCCGGCACCGTCCTGGGCCACGGCACCGGTGCGGGGGAGCGGCTGCTGGCCGTGACGTTCAACGACCTGGCGACGGGCGGCCGCGAGGCCGAACTGGAGCGTGCCGGGGCCATCGCTGCCAATCCGCGCCTGCACCACGTCGTCGTCACGGGCGGCGAAGAGACCCTCCCTTACGTCGACTTGGACGCGCCGCTGACCGACGAGCCGGGTCCGTCCCTGGTGACGGCCGCCCGCCATCGCGCGCGGCTCACCTCCGGCAGCGCCGACCACCTCACGGGCTACGGCGCCCGCCAGGTCATGGACGCCCACCCGGCCCGCCTAGCCGACCTCCTCATGGACCGCAAGCGTCGCCATCTGGTGAAGCCGGTGGCCGCGCTGACCAAGGCCGACGGTTCGGTGATGGTCCCCGCGCGCGTGTACGCCGCGGCACGGCGGCTCGCCCGTACGCCGTACCGCGCGGGCGTCGAAGGGCTCGCCGACCTGCTGCTGCACCGCAGGTTCGACGAGCCGGGCGGTCCCGTGGGGGCCTCGCTCGCCGCCCTCGCCTGGGGCAGACCCGGGCCGGCCGCGCGTTGGCTGACCGGTGAGGCGCTCGCTGAAGTATCGGTTCGTCTTCAGGACACGGTGATCCGTCCGGGAGCCGGGCCCGGACAGCGCCCCGGCGACTTCCGCGCCCGCGCCGCGCTCGCCCGCCACGCCGCCGACCTCCGGATCCTGGAACAGGCCGCGGAGATCCGCTTCCAGCGCCTCCACGCCCCCTTCCTCGACAACCAGGTCGTCCGCGCGTGCCGGGCCCTGCCCGAGGCCCTGCGCGTCCAGCCGGGCGCCCGCGCCTCGATTCTCCGTACGGTCCTCGAGGGCGCCGGAGTGTCCGATCTGCCGCCCGGCTGGGGCGCCCCCTCGCACGCCTCGTCGGCCGCCGCCGCCCGTATCGGCCTGCGCGTCGCCGTCGACGAGCTGATCGCCCTCTTCGACACGCCGCTGCTCGCCCAGGCGGGCCTGGTCGAGGCCCGCGTCGTACGGAAGGCCCTGCGTGCCGCCGCCCAGGGTGAGCCCCTCCCGCTGGACGGCCTGGCCGACCTGGTCTCCCTCGAACTGTGGCTCCGCCGCATCGTGGCCCGCCGCGGCACCTGCTGGACGGGGACGCCGGCGCGGCAGCGGGCGGTGCCCACAGGGACGGTGCGGCCGCAGAGGGGGGCGCTGGGGGCGGCGGGCAGGCCGTAGGGGCCGGAGGCCGCCGGTGGGCAGCTGGTGGGCAGCTGGTGTGGGCGTACCGGCAGCGGACGCACTCGGTCGATTCAGGTCAAACCGGTCGAGGCGCACCGGCGAACCGTAAACCGCAGGACCGGCCCGACGCGCCGGGCGAGAATGAGGCGGTGCGGTACCGAATCCTGGGCGTCACAGAGGCGCAGACCGAAGAGGGCGCCCCCGTGCCTGTCGGCGGTGCCCGTCTCCGCGCGCTCCTCGCCGCCCTGGCCCTCCGCGCGGGCCGCCCGGTCCCCGTCGATGTGCTGATCGACGAGGTGTGGGCCGACGAACCTCCGTACGACGCCCCCGCCGCCCTGCAGGCGCTCGTCGGCCGCCTGCGCCGGGCGCTGGGCCGGGACGCCGTCGCCTCCGATCCTGGCGGCTACCGCCTCACCGCGTCGGCCGACGACATCGACCTGCACAGGTTCGAACGCCTGGTCCGCGAAGGCACTACGGCGCTGCACGCGCGCGATGCGGTGTCCGCCGCCCGTGTCCTGCGCGAGGCGCTGGCCCTGTGGTGCGGCCCCGCTCTCGCCGATCTGCCGGACCGCAGCGCCGCCACGCGCGTCGAGGCGCAGCGTTTGGAAGCCACACGCGCGCGTGCCGAGGCGGATCTGCTGCTGGGCCGGGCCTCCGCTCTCGTACCGGAGCTGCGCGAGCTCCTCACCGCGCATCCGTACGACGAGTCGCTGCACGCGCTGCTCATCCGCGCCCTGCGCGACGCGGGGCGCGGAGCGGACGCTCTCGCCGCGTACGAGGATGCCCGCCGCACTCTCGCGGACGGGCTCGGCGCCGATCCCGGTCCTGGACTGCGGGCTCTGCATACGGAATTGCTGGCGCCGGAAGGGGTGGGGCGGGCGGTGCCCGCCGGGGCTTCTGGCCCGGGTACGCGGAGAGCGCCTCATGAGGCGGCCGGGACCACCACGGCGATGCAAGCCGCCCACGGGGCCCAGGCGCCCGCGGAGTTCGCGCAGGCCGCTCAAGGGAAAACCGTGCCGGCCGCGCGCGGCGATTCCGCGCATGCCCTGACGCATGCCGTGACGCATGCCGTGCCCGGGGCGTCCGCAGAGGATGCGCGTGAGGGGGCTGTGCCCGGCGCCCCAGGTGCCGCCTCCCGCCGCCCCGAGCAGAAGGGCAACCTCCGGCCGCGGCTGAATTCGTTCGTCGGCAGGGAACCCGAACTCGGCGCCATCCGTTCTGACCTGCAGGGAGCGCGCCTGGTCACCCTCACCGGACCCGGTGGCTCGGGCAAGACCCGTCTCGCAGAGGAAGCCGCCGCAGGGCACGCCGATGCGTGGCTGGTCGAGCTGGCCCCGCTCGACCGGCCCGAGGCGGTCCCGGGCGCCGTCGTCAGTGCGCTCGGCCTGCGCGAGACGGTGCTGATGACGAGCGAGCTGATGGCACCGCAGGACGACCCCGTCGCCCTGCTCGTCGAGTATTGCGCGCCGCGAGGACTGCTCCTGATCCTTGACAACTGCGAACACGTCATCGACGCCGCCGCCCGGCTCGCCGAGACCCTGCTGACCCGCTGCCCGGACCTCACCGTGCTGGCCACGAGCCGCGAACCCCTCGGTGTACCGGGTGAATCCGTGCGCCCCGTCGAGCCGCTTCCGCCCGACCCGGCGCACCGCCTCTTCACCGAGCGGGCCACGGCGGTGCGTCCGGGCTTCGCCGCCACCGCGGACGCCGACGCGGAGGCCGTCGCGGAGATCTGCCGCCGTCTCGACGGTCTGCCGCTCGCCATCGAGCTGGCCGCCGCCCGGCTGCGGATGCTCACCCCGCGGCAGATCGCCGACCGCCTCGACGACCGCTTCCGCCTCCTCACCAGCGGAAGCCGTACGGCACTGCCGCGTCAGCAGACCCTGCGGGCCGTCGTCGACTGGTCCTGGGACCTGCTCGACGAGCGTGAACGAACGGTTCTGCGAGAGGTGTCCGTCTTCGCCGGCGGCTGGGACCTCGCGGCCGCGGAGGCCGTCTGCACGGGACCGGCCGCCGACGTCGTGGGCGCGCTCGTCGACAAGTCCCTCGTGGTCGCCACGCCCTGCGCGAGGGACGAGGACGGCATGCGGTACCGCATGCTCGAAACCATCCACGAGTACGCGTCCGAGCGTGCCGCCGAGGCCCCGGAGCCGCGCGCCGCCGCAGAGCGCCGCCACTCGGCGTACTTCCGTGCGCTCCTCGAGAAGGCCGACCCCCTCCTGCGCTCCGCCGAACAACTGCCCTGGATCCAGCGGATGGAGGCCGAGCTCGACAACATCCGCGCGGCCCTGCACCGGGCGATCGAGACCGGCGACGAGGAACAGGCGTGCGCGCTGGCCCTCGGCATCGGCTGGTTCTGGTGGCTGCGCAACTTCCGCAGGGAGGGCATCGAGTGGCTCGAGCGCGTCCTGCGCATGAGCGCGGCCACGGACGTGCGGGACGCGCGTTCTCCGTGGTGGGCGGAGCTCCCGCCAGACCCGGCAGGCGGGGCACAGGCCGGCCTCGCCCCGGCCTCCGGCCGGCAGGAGGACGACCCCCTTTACTGGCCCCGGATGAGCCTGCGCATCCTGCATTTCTTCCTCGTGGCGGATTCCAGGCCCGCCGACATGCTGACCAGTGAGCGGGTGCGTGAGTACATCGCGCGGATGGCGCGAGCCTTCGAGAAGCCCGTCCCCGCCGCGGCCCGCTTTCCCGGCCTGATCTGGCCCTTCACCTACTACATCCTCGGCGGGCGCCAGGATGTCCACCAGGCCCTGGACGTGGCGATCGCCAACTGCCGCCGCTTCGGCGGGGACTGGGAGGTCGCGGTCCTGCTGATGATGCGTACGCACACGGTCGTCGACTCACCCGGCGGCGTGGACGCCATCGACGACGACCTTGCGGAGCTGCGGACACTGAGCCGTCGCGTGGGTGACCGCTGGGTGCGCGCCCAGGTGTCCAGCGCCGCGGGTGAGGCGGCGATGGCCCGCAGCCGCTTCGACGAGGCCAAGGAGCAGTACGAGGAGGCACTGCGGCTCGCGTACGAGGTGGGTGCCTACATGGAGACGCCCTTCCTGATCGCACGGCTGGCGGAGATCGCCTTCCGCTCCGGTGACCGGGAAGCGGCGTGGAAGGCCCTCGACGAGGCGAACTCCGAAGCGGATCGGCACGCGGTCACGGACTCGCGTGCCTTCGTCCGGATGCTGGCCGCCATGATGGCGCTGGACGAGGGCGATGCCGCACGCGCCCGCGCCCTGTACGACGCAGCACGCGAGGAGGCCATGCGCGGCACGCCACCGCCGCACTTCATCGCCGGTCTGGAGGCTGTCGACGCCCGGATCGTCGCCGTCGAGTCGGGACCCGGGCTCGCGCTGCCGCGGATGGCCGCGACCCTGCGCGAGGCGGTCGCGAGCGGCTGCGCGGAGGCGGTGACGGCAGCGCTCGTGGACGGCGCGGCCGCCCTCCTGGGGCGGCTCGGCGACCATGTACGGGCGACCCGGCTGCTCGCCGCCGGGGCGCACTGGCGCGGCGGCCACCCCCGTCCGATGCCGGACCGGGCCGAGGCCGAGGCGGTCGCCGCCGACGCCCTCGCCGCGCTCGGCCGGCGGCGCTACGAGGCCGAGTACGAGGCAGGGGCGGGCCTTACGGCCGACGGCGTGCTCGCCGAACTGGCGGCGGCCACGGCTTCGTAAGACCGGGCACGGTTCGGCTGCGCGCCGCGGTTCCGCTGTGCCCACCCTCCCGCATTGCCTTAAGGGCATGGGAGGTGCCCCCATCGCCCCAGAGGAACGACTGCCCACAGCGGAACCGGTTCTGTCACGCCGGCCGCGACCGCAACCCCTCCAGCAGAATGTCCAGCAGCCGCGCGGAAGCCGCCGCCTGCTGGTCCGGGTCCGGCAGTGCGGGCGCGGCCGTGGCTATCACCAGCAGTACGTCGGCCACGGTCACGTCCGCGCGCAGCTCGCCCGCCGCCCGCGCCCGCTCCACGAGCCGGCCGACGACGTCGAGCAGTTCCGCCGCGCCCGCGTCGCCCTGCTCGTCGGTCTCCGCCGTCCGCTGCTCGACCAGCCGCAGCTCAGGGTGCGCCGGCTGGGGGGAGCGCTGCTGCGGCAGCCGCGTCTCGTCCAGCCCGGCGGCGGCACCCGCGCCCGCAGCCGTACCGGCACTCGCAGAGGCCTCGTCCCCGGCGACACGCACCCGCAGCACCTGCGGCGGCAGCAGCCTGCCGGCTCCGGAGGCCACGGACGTACGAAGGAAGCGCGACAGCGCGGACCACGGCTCGTCCTCCTGGCCGAGCGCCGCACGGGCCTGCTCGGTGAGCCGGGAGGTCTCCTCCTCGGCTATGCGCCGTACCAGGACCTCCTTGCTGGGGAACCGCCGGTAGACCGTGCCGACTCCGACCCGGGCCCGGCGTGCCACGTCCTCCATCGGCGCGCCGTACCCCAGCTCGCCGAAGACCTCGCGTGCCGCGCGCAGCACGTGTTCCAGATTGCGCTGAGCGTCCACGCGCAGCGGCGTCGTGCGCCCTGCGTCGCCCACCGCACGCCCGGTCCCGACGTGCGAGCCGTGCGCTCCATGCCTGCCGTGCGAACCCGCCGCTGCGAAAGCGGATGCGGACGACCAATGAGAATCCTGAATATGCATGAGTGTTCCCCCGGTAATGACGTCTCCCCCCGGAGACTTCTCCCCGCCATTGGCAGCCGGAGCGCACAAGGCACACGCGTGGTCCCGCGAGCCCGCTCGCCGGACCCGCCGTGAGCATCCCCCACACTCCGACGACACACGAACATAGTTGAGCCGGAGTCAATTCAGAAGAGGGACGTTCCGCGCGGTGCGTACCACGATCGGAGTACGTACCGGTTCCACCCCGATTGCACCCCAGCGCTTCCCGTAGCGCCATCGGCTGACCTGCAGTTCTTCCGGGGAGTCCGGCAAATCGCCCAACTGTGACCGCTCGCCCTGACCGGTCACATAATTTGCCGGGACTGTGGACAAACGCCGGTGACGGGTGCGTCATGGGATGGTGAACGCTGCGATCAATGACGAGACACAGCATCCGACAGCCGGTGGGCGGCGGGCCGAATCCCCCGAACGCGCGCGCATTCTCGTCGTGGGCGGGGGCTATGTCGGGATGTACACGGCTCTGCGTCTGCAGCGCAAACTGAAACCCGAGCTCCAGCGGGACGAGGTCGAGATCGTCGTCGTGACGCCCGACCCCTATATGACGTACCAGCCCTTCCTGCCCGAGGCGGCCGCCGGCTCCATCTCGCCCCGGCATGTCGTGGTGCCGCTGCGGCGCATCCTCGACGGCTGCCGCGTCGTCGTCGGCGAGGCCCGGTCGATCGACCACGCCAAGCGCACCGCGACCCTCACCACCCTCGCGAGCGACGAGGAGGGCGCGGGCGCCATCACCCTCACGTACGACGAACTGGTCCTGGCCCCCGGCTCCGTCTCGCGCACCCTCCCGGTCCCCGGCCTGGCCGACCACGCCATCGGCTTCAAGACGGTCGAGGAGGCCATCGGCCTGCGCAACCACGTCATCGAGCAGATGGACATCGCCTCCTCCACACGCGACCCGGCGATCCGCGACGCGGCGCTCACCTTCGTCTTCGTCGGCGGCGGGTACGCGGGCGTGGAGGCCCTCGCCGAGCTCGAGGACATGGCCCGCTACACCGCGCGGTACTACCACAACGTCAAGCCCGAGGACATGAAGTGGATCCTCGTCGAGGCGACGAACCGCATCCTCCCCGAAGTCGGCGAGGAGATGGGCAAGTACGCCGTCCGTGAGCTGCGCCGCCGCAACATCGACGTACGTCTGGAGACCCGCCTCGAGTCCTGCGAGGACCGGGTCGCCGTGCTCAGCGACGGTGCGCGCTTCCCGACCCGTACGGTCGTGTGGACCGCCGGCGTCAAGCCGCACCCGATCCTGGCCGCCACCGACCTGCCGAAGAACGGCCGGGGCCGTCTCAAGTGCACTGCCCAGCTGAGCATCGAGGGCGTCACGCACGCGTGGGCGGCCGGAGACGCCGCCGCCGTCCCCGACGTCACCGCCGACGAGCCCGGCAAGGAGTGCGCTCCCAACGCCCAGCACGCGGTGCGCCAGGCGAGGGTCCTCGGCGACAACATCGCCGCCGCACTACGCGGTCAGCCCCTCCAGGAGTACGCCCACAAATACGCCGGATCGGTCGCGTCCCTGGGACTGCACAAGGGCGTCGCACACGTCTACGGACGCAAGCTGAAGGGCTATCCTGCCTGGTTCATGCACCGCGTCTACCACCTCAGCAGGGTGCCCACCTTCAACCGCAAGGCCCGCGTGCTCGCCGAATGGACCCTCTCCGGGCTCTTCAAGCGGGAGATCGTGTCGCTGGGTTCACTCGAACATCCCCGGGCGGAGTTCGAACTCGCGGCCGGTGGGAAGCCTCAGGACAACCCGAAGGGGTCGTCCTGAACGGAGGCAGGAACTCCAGCCAGTTGAACCGCGTCAGACGGATGTCGGTCCCGTCGGCCAGACTGGTCGCTGACCATGACCATGACCATGGCGATGCCGGACGGCCGTTCCCTCGCCCGCACCCGACATCACCTTGACATCACCAAGACATCTTGAGGCTTTCCCCAGTGCTGTATCTGTCCGGAGTACGCAGTCGCCGACCGCGGCTGTGCGGCGGTCCGGACCCCCGGCCGTTCAGGAGTGGGCCGAAGACGACGACACGAGGCATGAATCGGTGAACTTCACGCGCTGGAGCGCCCGGCTCCCCGGAACGCAGCGCCGCGCGGCAGCGCGGGCCGATGAGGCGGTCTCCCCGGCACCGCCCGCGGACGGAGGGGGCTCCGTTCCCGCGGCCCGCGCAGAACAGCTGACCGACACGGACGCACTTTGCGGAGCGCCCGCTGTGGACGACCTCCCGGTCCGCGAGGTCCTCGACCGGATCCCGGCCCTCGTCGCGCTCGTCCACGGCCCGGAGCACCGCATCGCCTACGTCAACGACGCCTACGCGGCGGCGTTCGGCACCCGCCCCGTCGGCGAACCCGCGCGCGAGGCCCTCCCCGAGCTCGGCGAGATCGGCCTGCTGCCGCTCCTCGACCAGGTGCTGCGCAGCTCCAGACCCCGCACCGTCAAGTCCCGCAAGGCCCCCGACGGCCGCTCGTACACGTTCACCTGCACGCCCGTGGACACCCTCGCCACCTCCGAAGGCGGCGGGGTCCTGATCTTCGCCGCCGACGTCACCGACCACGCGGAGGCCGCCGAACGGCTGCGTGCCAGCGAGCGCCGCCAGCGCGAAACCGCCGTCACCCTGCAAAGATCCCTGCTGCCCCAGGAGTTGGAGGAGCCCGACGACCTGCGCATCGCCGCCACGTACCAGCCGGGCGGCACCGACGCGGCCGTGGGCGGCGACTGGTACGACGTGATCACTCTCGGCGGCGGCCGCACCGCCCTCGTGATCGGCGACGTGATGGGCCGCGGTGTGCGCGCCGCTGCCGTCATGGGCCAGCTGCGCACGGCGGTCAGGGCGTACGCCCGCCTGGACCTGCCCCCGCACGAGGTGCTGCAGCTCCTTGACGGCCTCGCCGCCGAGATCGACCCGAACCAGATCGCCACCTGCGCATACGCCGTCCACGACCCCAACGAGGGCAAGCTCGTGTACGCCTCCGCGGGCCATCTGCCGATCCTCGTACGGGACGAGAAGGGCACCATCCACCGCGCCGGCGAACCCACCGGACCTCCGCTCGGCACCGGCGGCTGGATGCACGCCTCCGGCACCGTGCCGCTCGGCCCCGGCTCCACCGCCGTGCTCTACACGGACGGTCTCGTCGAGCGGCGCGGCGAGGACATCGACGAGGGCGTGGCCGCCCTGGAGAACGCCCTCGCCGGGGCGACCGGCACGCCGCAGGTGGTGTGCGACCGCCTCATCCGCACGGCGGGTGTCACCGCGGACCACGACGACGACGTCGCCGTACTCGTCCTGCAGCACCCCGCGCGCAGCGGCCCGGACGAGGAGCTCTTCCGCAACGCCGCGCTCGAACTGCTCGGCGGCGTGGAAGCAGCTCCACGCGCGCGTGCCTTCGCCTCCGGCGTCCTCACCAGCTGGCGCTTCCCGACCGAACTGCACGATCTGGGCGTCCTGGCCGCCAGCGAGCTCGTCGCCAACTCGCTCCAGCACGGCACCCCGCCGATGCGTCTGCGTCTGCGCCGCACCGATCGTCGCCTGATCGTCGAGGTGACCGACGGCAACGACAATCTGCCGCGCCGCCGCCGCGCCGAGCCCGCGGACGAGACGGGCCGCGGCATCTCCATCGTCGCCACGATCGCCTCGAACTGGGGATCGCGCCGCACACCCGGGGGCGGCAAGGCGGTGTGGTGCGAGTTCGCCCTGCCCAACCCCACGTAGTACGTCGTCCTCAGGCCGTACTCGTCGACTCAGGCGCCCGACGGCACCGGTTCGGCCGGCGCACCGCCCTGCGTCACCACCCGGCTCCTGGCGAGCGACGGCTGGTCCTGCACCGCGGTGAGCCGGCGGCCCAGCCGCAGCGCCAGCACCGAGATGCCCAGGGAGAAGAGCAGGAACGTCACGACGTACGGCATGTGCAGCGAAGCCCCCATCGGACCGCCGACGGCCGGACCGACCGCCAGCGCCAGCTGCTTCACCAGGGCGAAGGCCGAGTTGTACTGACCGACCATGCCCGTCGGAGCCAGATCCGCCACCAGCGGCGCGAGGGTCGGCGACAGCATCGCCTCACCCAGCCCGAACAGGGCGTACGTCGAGACGAACGCGGCCGTCGCCATGGCCTGGCTGCCGGGCCCGAGACCCGCGTACCCGGCGACCGCCCACGCGAACGCCCACAGGAGCCCCACGGACGCGATCACCCGGGACCGCCTGCGCCGTTCGACGAACTTCAGGACCGCGAACTGCGCGACCACGATCATCGCCGTGTTCGCCGCCAGAGCGATGCCCAGAGTCGACGCCGAGATCCCCGCGGCCTCCACGCCGTACGCGGACAGGCCCGACTCGAACTGCCCGTAGCAGGCGAAGAACAGCACGAACCCGAGCACACACAGCTGCACCATCGCGCGGTGCCGCAGCAGCGCCCGCACGCCGTTCCCGCCGGCCGCGGACTCGTCCCGCGGCACGGCACCCCGCAGAGCCGCCGTATCCGGCATCCGCACCGTGGCGGCGATCGCGGCCAGCACCAGGAACATCACGGCCTCGATCGAGAACAGCAGAGTGAAGCTGGCGGGCCGGTGCTCGTCGACGATCTGGCCGCCGATCAACCCGCCGATGCCGAGCCCCAGGTTCTGCAGGAAGAACTGCGTGGCGAAGGCACGCGTGCGCGTGCTCGTCTCCGCGCACCCCACGATCAGGGTCGCGAGCGCGGGCTGCATCACCGCGGTACCCGCGCCGAGCACCGCGGCCGACACGATCGCCGCGGCCTCGCCGCGCGCCAACCCGAGCGCCAGGGCGCCTGCGGACGCGATCAGCGAGGCCCCCACCAGCACCGGAAGCGGCCCGCGCCGGTCGAGAGCGCGCCCGGTGAAGGGCAGGACGACCAGGGCGGCGACGGCGAAGGCGGCGAGCACGACACCTGCCGCACTGGCCCCGAGGCCCCGCACCTGCGCCACATAGACATAAAGGAACGGAACCGTGAAGCCCACGCCGAACGCGCTCAGCGCGCTGCCGATCTGGATCCGGCGCATCGCTGCGCCCGTAGCCCTGGTCACTTTCCCCTCAACCCTGAAGACTTCGAACCTAAACTTAGAAGCTAAACAGTACAGGGTGAAGGACTTCAAAGCCAAGCGGGATCTGCGATACTGCGGACCATGGGCGACACCCCCGGCGTCTCTGAGCCGACCCTCGAAGAACAGATCGCCGCCTACCAGCGCGAATTCCAGGATCTCGACCCGCAGGTGGAGAAGATCGTCTCGGCCCTGGGGCGCCTCAACCGCCGCATGAACGTCGCTTACGGCCGCCAGACCGCAACGCTCGACATCAGCAACGCCGAGTGGGAGGTCCTCAAGGCCCTCGTCCTCTCCGGCGCGCCGTACCGAATGGGCCCGGGAGACCTCGCCAAGCGGCTCGGGCTCACGCCCGCCGCCATGACGCACCGAATCGACCGGATGGTGGCCGAGGGGCTGGTCACCCGAGAGCGGGACGAGTCCAACCGCGTACGGGTCATCGTCGAGCTCACGGCTGAGGGTCGCGAGAAGTGGCTCGAGGCCATGCGGCTCGCCTCCGTCTTCGAGGAGGAGCTGCTCCAGGACCTCTCCGCGGAGGAGCGCACCACCCTCGGCGAGGTGCTGACCCGTCTCCTGCGGCGTGTGGAGGCCGCTCAGCCGGATGCCGGCGGACGCCTCACCGACCTGGACTGATGTCGCCGACCAGCCCCGTCGAAAAAATCTTGACAGGGGTTGTTGACATCCCCATGGCCGATCCGTAAAGTTCTTCGGGTTGCCACGGAGCCGTAACGGTTCTCCGGCAACGCCTGTAGCCGCTCACGCGGCACCCCAAACCATCAGCACGAACTCCCAGTGGGACTGATTTCGGCGTGCCCGAATTCAATTCCAAGGCTCGATTATGAGTCGCGGGGAGAATCCGCTAAGGTTTAGGACGTCGGAACGGCCCAACGGCCGGGAAGACAGCCCACTCTGACTGGGAATCAGGCCCGAAAGGATCTGATAGAGTCGGAAACGCCGGAAAGGGAAACGCGAGAGCGAAAACCTGGAAAGCACCGAGGAAATCGGATCGGAAAGATCTGATAGAGTCGGAAACGCAAGACCGAAGGGAAGCGCCCGGAGGAAAGCCTGAGAGAG
>NZ_JBSFWK010000031.1:0-108557 GCF_053594815.1 Streptomyces sp. NPDC002577
AGCATGGAGGACTCGCCGTAGAACGGCAGGGCGTAGAGCTTGCCGTCGGAGCCGGACAGCAGCTTCGTCATCGGCTTGAGCAGGTCGGCCTTGTCGAAGTTTGTGTCCTTGTCGGCGTAGGAGCCGAGTTCGTGCAGCCAGCCGTTCTTGGTCCAGATGGGTACCTCGTAGGCGCCGATGGTGGCGACGTCGTACTGGCCGGCCTGGGTGGCGATGTCCTGGGTGACCTTGTCGCGCAGCTCGTTCTCGGGAAGGACCGTGAAGTTCACCTTGATACCGGTGTCCTTCGTGAACGTGTCCTTCGTCAGCTTCGCGATGTCCTCCATCTGCGGGTTGCCGACCATCAACACGTTGATGCTCTTACCGCCGCCGGAGCTCGATGAGCCGCCCGCTCCGCTGCAGGCGACCAGCAACGAGCCGGCGGTCGCGGCCGTGACGAGGACATGGGTCATTCTTCGTGCGCGCATGACTGACTCCAGGGGGATGTTTCGAGGGCGTGAGGAACCAGGCCCCGGGCTTGCGGGGGTGGAGTGAGGGTGGGGATATGAAGGTGAACCGCTGCTCAGGCCCGGATGACCTCAGGGCCCAGCAGTGAGTAGCGGTGCGCCTCGGAGGCGGGCATACCGGTGTCGGTGACGATCGCCTCGAACTCGGTGACCTCCGCGAAGCGACAGAAGCTCACGGCACCGAACTTCGTATGGACCCCGGAGAACACGCGGCGCCTGGCGACCCGCATGACCTGGGCCTTGACCTCGCTGACGCCGGGGTCGGGGGTGGTGAGTCCGTACTCGCGGGAGATGCCGTTGGCACCGACGTACGCCAGGTCGATGACGAAGCCGGACAGCATACGGGTCGCCCAGTGGTCGACCGTGGCCAGCGTCCCGCCACGCACCCGGCCGCCGAGCAGCAGCACAGTGATGTTCTCGGCCAAGGCCAGGTCACCCGCAGTGGCCAGGGACGAGGTAACCACGGTCAGTGGCCGGTCACGGGGGAGGGCGGCGGCGATGAGCTGCGGTGTGTAGCCCTCGTCGACGAAGACGGTCTCGGCGTCGCCGAGCAGCTCGGCCGCGGCAGCCGCGATCCGGGACTTCTCGGGGACGTGCATGGTGGTGCGGAAGGCGAGCGTGGTCTCGAATCCCGCGCTCTCCACGGGATGGGCACCGCCATGGGTACGGCGCACCAGACCGTGCCCCTCCAGTACATTCAGATCGCGCCTCACGGTCTCCTTGGAGACTCCGAGGTCGGCGGCGAGCTTTCCGACGTCCACGGATCCGGTACGGCGTGCCGTCTCCAGAATCCCGCGTCTTCGCTTCTCGGTGTCCACGGCGACACCTCCGTTCCACGGCTCGACGCAGTGAGCCCGCGCCAGAAGATTTCCGGAAGCCCTGCCCGTTCGGGCGTCCGTGGCTAATTTCTACAAGCAGGCTGCCCCGCTGACCAGGCTCGCCGTGAAGCACTTCATGACCGATTGTGCCCGTTTTCTGGAGCCCCAGCCCCTGGACCAGGCGGTGGAGGACCTCGGCGCGTGGGAGGTTGTTGCCCATGTGTCCACTGGGCATGACCGTTCGCTGCCCGTTTCGTCGGACAGGCGGTGGGGATCTCTGCTGTCACCTGTTGAGTAACTGGGCACTACCGTGCCGGCCGACGACGTGCTGACCGCCGTGGGGTCGCTGTCCGACACGGCATGCAAGAGGAGCGGTGCATCACGCGCCGCGCCTGCCACAGCTCCCGCCAGCGAAGTTGCTGGTCGGATCGGGTGAGCCGGGTCAGTGCGAGGGCCGCACATCGCCTGCCTCCGCTCGACGACCTACACGGTCACATGCGCGAAGACCAAGGGCGCAGCCGCATCGCTCTCATCGATGGGCACCAGAGCCGTCGCCGTCGTGTCGCCCCTCTCGGGGATGTCGCCATACAGCCCGACGAGACGCCCCTTGGCGCCGATCTTCCAGGGCAGTCCTGCCACCTGCCACCTGCCACCTGCCACCTGTGATCGTTACGGCCGACGGCACGGTCGCCCAGCCCGACCTACCGGCCGGGCCTCCACTGGGCCTGGACTTCCTGCCGTCTGAGTCCGCCGAGCTGGAGCTGCCCGACGGCGCGATGCTCGCCCTGTTCACCAACGGCCGCATCGATGACCGCGACCAGGACATCGATGTCGCGCTGACTCGGCTCGCCGAGGCCCTGGCCGCCCCTGCCCGGACGCTGGAGGACGTCCTGTTCCTCGTAGCGCAGCTCGCACGACGATGGGGCACCCGTACACCGCGGACGGCAAGATCATCTGGGTCGAGCAGGGCCTTCCGGACTCGACAGCGGGCTCGAGCGCGGTTCCGCAAGCCGTGTAGTACCGGCCCTTCGACGGCGCCCGCCACACCGATAACACGTGGGCGGGCGCACACGACCAAAGCCTTAGCCGCCGGACGGATGATGACAGCCTTGATCCAACACCCGTCTGAGCTCGATCGTGGTCAGTCGGCCGACATTGTGCTGATGTCGATCACGAACCGGTAGCGGACGTCACCGGTCGCAAGCCGGTCGAAGGCAGCGTCGATCTGGTCGGCCCGGATGATCTCGACCTCGGCGGCTATCTCGTGGTCGGCGCAGAAGTCGAGCATCTCCTGTGTCTCCTGGATGCCGCCGACCAGCGTGCCCGCCAGCGATCGCCGGTTGTACAGCAGGGAGAAGACGTCGACACTGATCGGCTTCTTCGGCACGCCAAGATTGACGAACGTGCCGTCCAGTGAGAGGAGTTCGAGAAAGGCCTCGTAGTCGAGGTTGGCCGGCGCGGTCGAGACGATCAGGTCGAAGGCTCCCGCCAGATCGGTGAAGGTCGCGGGGTCGGTGGTGAGGCGGTAGTCGCGGGCACCGCGCCGCAGGGCATCGTCGCGCTTGTCAGGGGTGAGGTCCAAAACGGTGGGGGGCGCGCCCAGTGCCGCCGCGATGGGCACTCCTACGTGTCCGAGGCCGCCGAAGCCGACGATCGCGACGCGCTTGTCCGAGCCTGCCTTCCAGTGACGCAGCGGCGAGTACGTCGTGATCCCGGCGCAGAGCAGTGGCGCGGCGGTGTGCAGTGGGAGGGAGTCGGGGATCCGGACCACATAGGCCTCGTCGACGACGATCTTCTCGCTGTATCCGCCCAGAGTGGGCTGTCCGTCGCGGCCGGTGTCGTTGTAGGTCCTCACGTGTCCGGCGCGGCAGTACGGCTCCAGGCCGGACCGGCAGTAGTCGCATTCCCGGCAGGAGTCGACCATGCAGCCGACTCCCACCCGGTCGCCGACCGAAAATCTGGTCACCTCGGGCCCCGCGGCCGACACCACGCCGGCAATCTCGTGTCCGGGCACCAGCGGGTACGTCGTCGTCCCGAATTCGCTGCGCGCGCGGCTGACGTCGGTGTGGCAGACGCCGCAGTAAGCGATGTCGATGAGGACGTCTGTCGGGCCGACGTCGCGCCGGTCGATCGTGGTGGCCTTGAACGGCTCGCCGGGTCCGGCCGTGGAGCGTGCGTTGACGGTGATCATGGCTCTTCTCGTCCTCGTCAGCCGATGGCCTTGTACTCGAGGAACTCCTCGATGCCGTATCGCCCGAACTCCCGTCCGATACCGGACAGTTTGAACCCGCCATGCGGAGCGCGCTGGTTGACCGGCGATCCGTTGATGCGGATGCGGCCCGCGCGCAGTCTCCGTGCCAGAGCCTTGGCCCGGTCCGGGTCGCCGGCCCAGATCGCGCCGGCGAGTCCATACTGCGTGTCGTTGGCGATGTCGAAGGCCTCCTCCTCGCTGTCGAAGGGGATGATCACGATGACCGGTCCGAAGATCTCCTCCCGCGCGATCCGCGAGGTGTTGTCGCCGGAGAAGACCGTCGGCCGCACGAAGTAGCCGCGCTCCAAGCCCTCCGGTGCTTCGGGGCCGCCGGTGAGCAGACGGACTCCCTCTTCCAGGCCGGAGCGGATGTAGTCCCGGACGCGCTGCTGCTGGGTGGCGTTGGCCACGGGGCCGAGCGTGGTCGCCGGGTCGTACGGGTCGCCGAGCACGTAGCTCTCGGCCTTGCGCACGGCCAGTTCCTCCGCCTCGGCGAGCCGGGAACGCGGAACCAGCATCCGGGAAAGGCCACCGCAGACCTGCCCGGAGTTGCGGAACGCGTCCTCGATGCCCACGCTCACGGCCTGTTCAAGGTCGGCGTCCTCCAAGATGACGTTGGCCGACTTGCCTCCGAGTTCCAGGGCGACTTTCTTGATGGACGCAGAGGCCAGCTCCATCACCCGGCGTCCGGCGCGCACGGAACCGGTGAGGGAGACCATGTCGACCAGCGGGTGGGTGACCAGGGCCTCGCCGACGTCCGGGCCGGTGCCTGAGACGAGGTTGAAGACTCCGTCGGGCAGGCCGGCCTCGGCGACAATCTCCGCGAAGATGAACGAACTCAGCGGCGCGACCTCCGTGCCCTTGAGCACGACCGTGCACCCGGCGGCGATCGCCGCTCCGGCCTTCATGCAGACCATGCGCATCGGCCCGTTCCATGGGGTGATCGCGCCGACCACACCCGCCGCCTCGCGGGCCACCACGGTGTGCCCCACCTGCTCCTCCCAGGTGATGTCGGGCAGGCTCTCGGCAATGCTCCTGAGGTCCTCGACCGCTGCGGCTCCCTGCGACGCCTGCGCGATCTTCGCGGGCTGACCGATCTCACTGACGATGGCCCGCGTGATCTCCTCGCTACGCGCCTCGGTCAGCCGGGCAAGTTTCTTGAGCATCTCGACCCGCTCGCCGACCGACGTCTGCGACCACGCGGGGAAGGCGTCCGCCGCGGCCCGTGCCGCCAGATCCACGTCCTCGGCCGAGCCGGCCGGGATCGTCGCCACGGCCTCCTCGGTGACCGGACTGGTCACCGAAATAACCCCGTCACCCGAGGAAGCCACCCACTTGCCGTTGATGAAGATCTGATCGCGCTCGATCACCGGACACACTCCTGTCTCTTCGACTTGCGTCAGGACGGCCCGGTCGACCCGGGCACGGGAATCCGCGGGCTGCATGCGATGTGTGACGAGCCGCCGACCATCAGGCTCTGGCGGCGCCGGACGCCAAGGAGGCAGCTCTCGTCCGGCGGTTGGTGACATATCGGGTGTCGTCCCGGACACTCAGTCTTCGTATATGCGAACTAGAGATCGTTATTTCGACTCACTGCAAGCTACGCTGAGCCGCCGACAGTGTCAACGGTTCACAGGAGGACCCGTGAGGGAGACAAGCTGCGCCCGGCACGGCCAGGTCACGTTCGAGGGTGTCCACGGCATCGGCCTTGCCGCCGACTGCTGGGAGCCCGACGATCCGCAGGGCACGGTGTTGCTGCTGCACGGTGGCGGGCAGACACGCCATTCCTGGGCGCGAACGGCACGCCGTCTGGCCGCACGCGGCTGGAGAGCCATCACGTTGGATGCCCGCGGGCATGGCGACAGCACTTGGTCTTCGTCCGGCGCCTATACACTGGACGACATGGTCGGGGATCTCCTTCGGGCTGTGGAGGAACTCGGCGAACCGCCCGTCGTGATCGGTGCGTCAATGGGTGGCCGGACCGCCCTGGTCACCGAGGGCGAGCACCCCGGAACTGTCGCGGGGCTCGTGCTCGTGGACATCGCGCCCCGACTGGACCCTGCCGGCCAGGCCAGGGTTCGCGCCTTCATGCGGGGCGCCCCGCACGGATTCTCCTCGCTTGAGGAGGTCGCGGAGGCGGTCCGCTCCTACAACCCGCGCCGTCGCCTGACGTCGAGCCTGGAGGGTCTGAAGAAGAACGTCCGGCTGCGTAGGGACGGCCGTTGGTACTGGCACTGGGATCCGGAGTTCTTGAGCTTCACGGCCGACCCGGCGAACACCTCTGCAGAGCGGATGATCCGAGCCGCTCGTCACATCACCGCACCCACACTGCTCGTTCGCGGCCGTCATTCGGACATGGTCACCGCTGAGGCCGCCGCCGAACTGCTCGCGCTCATCCCCACCGCGCGCCTGGTCGAGGTCCCCGCGGGTCACATGGTCGCGGGTGACGACAACGACGTCTTCACCCGCGAGGTCCACGAGTTCCTGAACAGCGAGGCCGATCGACGGTCAGATCGGCTCTCGGGCTGAAACGGTCTGCCGCGACCAGGAGTCGACGTGTTTGAGAAGTGCCCTGCGCAGCTTTGCCTCGCGGGGCCTCATCTCGGCGGCCTGGCCGACGAGGATTGCCGCGGCGACGCTGTCACCGGCCTGGTTGCGCACAACAGCCGCGAGCGCGAGCTGAGTCCCATGGTGGAGGACGTTTGTCGCGACGCGACTCTTGTTGATGTCTGCGAATTCGGCGAGGAACTCCGAGACGAGTTCGGCGTTCTCCGACTGCTGCCGTCGCAGGTAGGCCTCCCGGTCGGCATCGGGGCGCGCCACCAGCAGGGCCTTGCCGCCTGCCGTCGTCAGCAGCGTGCGTCGGATGTTGCTGCGTGCCGCGAACCCGGTGAGCGCGTCAGTGCCCGACTCTCCGATGTAGATCAGGTGGTCGCCGGCCTCGACCCCGAGGAAAACGGTCAGCCCGGTCGCCTTGTGCAGCGCGTCGAGGTCCGCCTGCGTCACCTGCCCGGCGCGGATGTGACCGCTGGCCAGGGTGAGGCCGTACACCGCTGGGCCGAGGTAGAAGCGGCGATTGTCCTCGTACAGCCACCCCCTGGCCTGCAGGCCGCGAATGAAGCCGTGCACCGAACTCTTCGGGGCGCCCAGCGCCCGGGCGATCTCGGCGAAGCCGATGCCCGGGTGATAGACGACCTCCTCGAGGATCTGCGTCACCCGGTCGACGGTCCGGTGGTTCTTCGGGCCGCTGTCGTCGGAAGCTGAAGGCGTGTCCGTCACGGTGCCCAATGTAGCCGAGGCCGACCAGGAATTCATAATTACGAACTCGTGAAGCGAGGCGGCCGCTTCTCGACGGAGGCGGCGATCCCCTCGGCGAAGTCCGCCGTACCCAGGAGGGCGGCCTGGGCATTCGCTTCGACGTCGAGGGCCGCCGAAACCTCCGCCACCATCGAGCGCCGCATAGTGGACCGAATCGCAGGCAGCGACAACGGCGCGGAGGCCGCGATCTCCGAGGCGAAGGCGATCGCCGCACTGCGCGGATCGTCCGCCACCCGGTCGCACAGGCCCAACTCGACGGCCTCGGTGCCGCCCACGGACCGGCCGGTGTAGAGCAACTCCAGGGCGCGTTGCTGCCCCACCGCCCTCGGCAGGGTCACGCTCAGGCCGAAGCCGTGGTGGAAGCCGAGGCGTGCAAAGTTGGCGATGAGCCGGGCGTCAGGAGCCGCGACTCGGAAGTCCGCGGCCATGGCCAGCCCGAGCCCGCCGCCGACGGCGGCGCCGTGCACAGCGGCCACCACCGGCTTGCGCCCGGAGAAGACCCGGAGGGCCTGCCGATAGAAACGGCGGATACCGGCCGCTCCTATGCCGCGGAGGTCGACCCCCGCGCAGAAGTGCTTGCCCTGCGCGGCGATCACGACACATGAGACCTCGTCGTCATCGTCGTACGCCAGCAGAGCATCGGCCAGATCGGTCAGCACCTCCTCGTCGACGAAGTTGTGCGGTGGCCTGCGCAGCTCGAGCAGTACGACACGGTCGGCGACCTGCTCGTGGAAGACGTCGCTCATGCCCGATCACCCGCCTGGACGGCGAGGTCCGCTCGTGCCTGCGCCGCCAGTGCCTTCTTGTCGATCTTGCCGGAGTGGTTGGTCGGCAGCGGCTCGTGCTGCAGGTGCCACCGGCTGGGAACGGCGAAGGAGGCCAGCTTGGGGCGCAGTTCCTCACGCAGCTGCTCGACGGTGAGGCCGTCCTCGACGACCACGGCAGCCATCACCTCCTCCCCGAGGTCCGGGTGCGGGACGCCGAACACCGCGGACTCGACCACGCCGGGGATGCCCGCGAGGGCCTCCTCAACGGCGGCCGGGGCGATGTTCTCCCCGCCCCGGATGATCATGTCCGTCGCCCGCCCGGTGATCCAGAGGTAGCCGGCGTCGTCGACGCGCCCGAGGTCGCCGGTGTGCAGCCATCCCTCGGCGTCGATGGGTGACTCGTCCACACCGAAATAGCTGATCATCTGCGTCGGGCTGCGAACCAAGATCTCGCCGTCTTCGTTGTCACTGGAATCCAGGATCTTCAGCTCGACGCACGGCAGCGGCCGACCGCTGGTCCCGGGGCGCTCGCTGGTGTCCCGGCCTGAGGCCGCTGTCGCCTGGCCGCCGTTCTCGGTCAGCCCGTAGCCCGTGGGCACCCGTGGCTCGACGCCCGGGAGCCCGGCGCGCAGCCGGTCGAGGAACTCGGCGTGCACCGGTGCCCCGCCGACAGTGATCGAGCGTAGGGAGGTCAGGTCGCGACGGTGGACATCGGGGTGCTCCAGTACCCGGGAGACCATCGTCGGTACGGCGCTCCAGCGAGTGATCCCCCACTCCTCGACGAGCCGCAGCGCCTCTTCCGGGTCGAACTTGCCGTCCGGCATGACCAGGGTGTCGCCGACCGTGATCGCACGGATGAGCGTCTGGACCCCTCCGATGTGGAACATCGGCCCGGTGTGCAGGCCCGCGTCTCCCGTCGACTCGTCGACCTGCTGCGGGAGCCGCCGGGTGATGTGCAGGAGCATGTGCAGCCCGGCCAGAAGAGAGCGATGCGAAAGCACGACCCCCTTCGGGCGGCCGGATGTTCCGGAGGTGAAGACGATGACCGCCGGTGCGTCCTCGTCCTCCTGCTCGATCTCGGCAGGGAGCGGGTGCAGCGGAGAATGGGCCGACATGTCGCACTCCCAGCGGCCGGACGTCGTGCCGACGGGAAGATTCGCCGCGCCTCGCGAGTCGGCCAGGACGAGCTTGAGGTCCAGCAGTGCGATGCTGTCGGCGAGTTCGGCCCTGCCCCACCAGGCATTGGCGAGCACGGGTACCGCGCCGACCGTCACGCAGGCCCAGAAGTTGATGATCCACTCCGGGCTGTTCCAACCGAGGAGCAGCACCCGGTCACCGCGTCCGAGACCCGTGCAGGAGAGTTCCTCCGCCTTCGCCGCGACCGCGTTGCGCAGCCCCGCGAATGTCACCTCTTTCTCGCCCTGCGCGATGTGCGGCCGATCCCCCCACCGGTCCGCGAAGGCCAGCAGGCTACCGATATTGCGGGGACGGCCCTTGTACGTGCGGAAGGCGGTTCCCCGCACTTCCTCGATGCCGATCTCGTCGCCCCAGACGGCTGTCGTTGTGTTCATGCATTCCTCCATGGGCTGCGGACGCCTTGCGCGGCACCCGCCCGTTGAGTGCTGGACGGTGGGCTACTGCGTGGTGTCGCGGCGCGGCAGGGCGACGACGGCCGTGCCGGGCATGACGTTCTGTTCGCGCTGGTTGTAGGCCCAGGTCTCCAGGCGGACGACGGAGTCACCGTCCTGGCCGACTTCCTTGGCCACGACCCGGCCGCCGAGGCGGACGACGTCCGACAGGTAGACGTGCGCGCGATACTGCCCGTGGATCGCCTTCAGGGTGCCCTCGTCCCCGGCCCAGTGGGTGAGTGAGTGGATCTGCCAGCAAGTGCGCTGGATGCCGACGTCGTAGGCCAGTTGGGCGCCCTGCAGTTTGGCCGCGTAGTCGTTGTAGTGCACCGAGTAGACCGGTTCGAGGGCGTTGGTGTTCGGGTCACGGAACGCCCAGCGCGGGTGCTTGCGGTACCGGCGCAGAGCGACGCCGTGAGCGGACAGCCGCGGGATGGGGGCGGCGCCGGCGGCGATGTAGGCAATCTCGTCGGTCAGGCCGATCGGCCCCTTGGTGATGACGTCCATCTCGTCGCCGACCGCGACGTCCTCCCAGTAGCGCGGCTCGGCGCCCTGCGGCTTCTCGGCGAGAATGTCCTCCTCGATCTGCTCCAGTTCCTCGCCGGTCCAAGGGTGGGGGAGCTCGATCTCTCGGGACTTGCGCCGTGCCTGGGCCTCGTTGCGTTCGAACCTCACCCGCGAGCAGATGAAGCGCGCCACCAGCTCGTCGTTCTGGTTCCAGTACTCCTGGCGCAGGTAGTCCTTGATGCGCCGCCCGGCGAAGTTGCTGGCATCCGGGCCGTCGAAGCCGTCGAAGTACACACGGGCGGTGATCTTGTCGCCGACGCGGATCGGGCGGTGGAAACTCACATCCGTCTCGGCGTGGAAACCGCCGAGGCCCCGCCATCCGACCTGCACCGACCCCAGGCAGGCGAAGATGAAGCTCGGCGGGGCGATGATCTCGCCGAACGGTCCCTTGGCCGCGTACTCGTCGTCGGTCCACAAGGGGTTGTCGTCGCCGATGCCCTCCGCGAAGCGGAGGATGGCCAGTCGGGTCGCGTATTCGTTGTTGACGCAGGCGTCGGTGCGCAGCTCGGTGCCGATGAGGGCACGCATCCCGTCGAGCATCTCGTCGGTGAACTTGCCGGTTGCCAGTTCCTTGGTGATTCCGGCGTTCTTCTCGGTTTCCGTTGTGGTCATCACAGTTCCTATGAGTCGTGCTCTGTGGTGGTCGGTCGCCTACCAGGCGTTGGTCAGCAACGCGAGGACGTCGACCCGGTCCGGCACCCGCGGCCCGCTGGTGATGGCCCAGTCGTCCAGGGCGTGATCAGCCGCCTCGACCAGATCCTTCTCGGAGATGCCGACGTCCCGCAGCCGGGCCGGGACCTCGAACACCTCCAGCAGCCGTTCGATCTTTCCGATCACGGCCTCCGCACACCTGTCGGAGAGACCGAGGACGTCGGCCAGCATGGCGAGGCGGTGGCCCACCACGCCTGAGTTGAAGCGCATGGCGTGGGGCAGCAGCAGCGCTTCCACGACGCCGTTGGCGGCAGAGGAGCGGGGTCCCACGGCGTGCGACAGGGCCTGAGCGAGACCGCCGCCGGTGTGGTCGCTTCCCTGACCGCTCATCAGCGCCGCCAGCATCAGATACAGCCGGGGCCGGGAGCCTGCCGGGTCCGTACGCAGATGCGGGAGCCACGCGACCACCGTGCGGAGCGCGTGCGCCAGCTGCGCGTCGGCCAGGGGGTCGATGTGACGCGACTGCAGGCCTTCCACGGCCATCGCGAAGACATTGAGCGCGGCCGACCAGGCCAGCCGCGGGGGCGCGGTGAGCGCCATCGCCGGATCGAGCAGAACGCCCTGCGCCCGGGTCTTCGGGTCGTAGAGGGCCAGTCGCTCGCCCGTCTCCGGGTCGCGCACCGCGCTGCCGGCCTTCGCGTAGGCGGTCGTCGGCGTGCTCGGTACGACCCACTGCGGCAGTTTCGGGGCCGTGAGCCTCGGACTCACGAGCCTCCCGTCCGTCTCATGCCGGGTGCACAGCTGCCGGACGTCACGCTTTTCGGCGAGCAGGATCGAGGCGGCGCGTGCGGTGACCACCGCCGAACCGCTGCCGACGGCGATCACGGCCTCGGCGTCGTGCTCAGCGAGGAACTCCCGTGCCTGCTCCACGACGGGGAGCGGACTGTGCTCGGCAACGCTGTCGAACTGCCCCACCAGGTGCTCCCCCAGCGCCTCGTGCACACGGCTCAGGGCGTCGGCGTGCTTGACGATCGAGGGTCCGCACACGATGACCGCCCGGCGAGCGCCCACTCGGGCGAGTTCGCGTGGCAGGGCGGCGAGAGCGTCCTCACCGCAGAAGGTGCGGAAGGCCGGGCTCACGTGTCGCAGCCTCAGGTCGAAGTCCATGCTCACTTGGGCTCATCCCTCGAGTTCGACGACGGCACGGCCGCGGACCCGGCCCCCGTGAAGCGCCTCGACTGCGGTGTTCAGCTCGTCCAGCGCGAACCGGTCGGTGACGAGTGCGCTCGGGTCGAACCGCCCGTCGCGTGTCCATTCGACGAAGGTCTCGAAGTCGTGATCCGGGGCGCAGCTCCCGCCGACGCAGCCGAGCAGGCTCTTTTCTCCGTTCAGTAGGTCCATGCTGTCCAGTTGGAAGGGGACGCGTGGGATGCCGACGAGCACGTTGGCGCCGCCGCGGATGCCGGCGCCGCGGATGCCGGGGCGCACGGATGCGAGGCTCACCGGGATGTTCGCGCCGATGCCAGTGCAGTCGAAGGCGTAGTCGACGCCCCGGGTCCCGTCGTCGTGCCCGGTCAGCGCACGGATGGCCGCCACCGGGTCGGTCTTCTTGGCATTGACCACATCGGTCGCCCCGAACTGCCGCGCGAGCTTCAGCTTGTCGTCGTCGACGTCCACGGCCACGACGGGAGAGGCCCCGAGGATGGCGGCGGCTGCGATGGCGCACAGTCCGACGCCTCCGGCGCCCCAGACCGCGACGCTCTGCCCGGGGCGGACCTCGGCGCTGTTCATCACCGCACCGGCACCGGTCATGAGCGCACACCCGATGACCGAGCCCAGGTCCAGGGGGGTGCCTTCCAGCGCCTTGACCACATACTGCTCGTCGACGACGGCGTGGGTGCCCCAGGTGAAGGTGTTGTGGGTCCTGGCCAGGTCCCCGTCCGGGAAGGCGACCTGCGAGGGCACCGGAGGGCGGCCGTCGAGCGGTGTTCGCGGGATCCAGGTGATGAGTACCTCGTCTCCGGGCGCCACGTAGCGGACCTGGTCGCCCACCGCGACCACCGTGCCGATGGACTCGTGTCCGAGCAGCATCGACTCGGTGCGCGAGGGGGCGTAGATCCGGTCCAGCTGGCTGTGGCACACCCCGAACGCCTTCTGCCGTACGACGACCTCGTACGGTCCTGTGCCGTCCAGCACCACGTCCCGGACTTCCAGTTTCGCCTGCCCGGCCTGGAGGACCGCGATGCGTGCGTCAACTGTCATGACTGTCCAGCTCCTTTCCTTCTGCGGCCGCTCAGATGACGTCGGCATCGGGCAGCTTGGCGATCTCATCGGGCGACATGCCCCGCTAACGCCGCGGTCCGCGCCTGACCAAGGTGCCGTCCGCTCACTCCGCGCCGCCGAGAGGACCGTGGTAACGAGGGGCGCGGGTTCGTATTTACGAATCTTAGTACGTATTTACAGTCGCGAGGCTAGGAACGGCCGTCGATGATGTCAATGGGGCGACCCGTGTTACATCCACAAAAAAAGCCCTGTGCGCGAGCGTTGACACGCACGGCGTGACATCCCTACCGTCGATCGCACATACGGTCTCGAGTTCTTATATGCGAACTCCTACTAGAAGCACGGCCGTGTCACCAGTCGGCCAGCCGAGTTCTCGTCCGTCGACGAAAAGGACAGGTTTATGAAGGTCGGCCTTATCGGTCTCGGAGCTATGAGTACCGGGATGGCGCTCAATCTGCGCAAAGCGGGCTACGACCTCGTCGTCCATGACCTCCGCGGACGACCCGCCGCCGGCGAGGCCTTCCGGATCGCAGAAGAGGTGCTCCGAACTCGCGGGCTCCTCGACTGACGCTCATCAGAGCATGCGCGGCGCAACGCCGCACCCTGTCGACGGACCGGTTTCCCCGGCTGTCGGCCCTTCTGACATCGCGACGAAGCCTCGTCGACAACAGGAGATGCAATGACGCACTCACAGGAAAAGACGATTCCGCAAGTCGGAGCACCTTCGCCGAGCGAAGCAGCGACTCATCCAGGGATGAAGCGAGTCGCCACCGCCAGCTTCATCGGCACCGTGATCGAGTTCTACGACTTCGGCATCTACGGTACGGCGGCAGCCTTGGTCTTCCCCGAGGTGTTCTTCCCGGCCCTGGGCCAGGCCGCAGGCACCATCGCCTCATTCGCAGCCCTCGGTGTCGCCTTCGTGGCCCGGCCGTTCGGCAGCATCCTGTTCGGGCACTTCGGTGACCGCCTGGGACGCAAGAAGTCACTGATCGCAACCATGCTGCTCATGGGTCTGGCCACCATCCTCGTAGGCTGCATGCCCACCGCCAACCAGATCGGCGTGGTCGCACCCATCCTGATCGTGGTGCTGCGGGTCCTGCAGGGGCTGGCCGCAGGCGGTGAGTTCGCCGGCGCCGTCCTCTTCTCCTCCGAGCACGCCCCCAAGGGTAAACGCGGCTTCTGGTCGATGTTCCCCAACTTCGGCGGCGGCGCTGCCATCACGCTCGCCAACCTCACGTTCTTCCTGACCACGTTGCTCATGAGCGACGAGACGTTCCTCAGCTGGGGTTGGCGCGTCCCCTTCCTCGCCAGCTTCCTGCTCGTCATCTTCGGCCTGTGGGTCCGGCTGCGGATGGACGAAACCCCGGTGTTCAAGAAGCAGATCGCACAGTCGGGCACCTCCCGGATGCCGTTCATCGAGGCGTTCAAGCACCAGCCGCTCCAGGTGCTGCTCGCCGCGGGCACGGTGATGATCGGTTTCGCTCTGACCTACATCGGCGGAACCTACCTGGTCAGCTACGGTACGACGGTGCTCGAACTGCCCCGCACCTTCGTGCTGGGCATGGCGATGGTGGGCGGCCTGACGATCTCTGCCGGGGTGGTGCTCGGCGCGGCCCTCTCCGACCGCATCGGACGGCGCTGGGTCATCGTCGGCGCGGCCTCCGTAGCCGTCGTATGGGCACTGGCCCTCTTCCCCATCCTCGACCTCGGCTCCCGCGCGGTCTTCGCGATCGGGCTCCCCGTGACCATGTTCATCTCCGGTGTCGCCACCGGGCCGCAGGGCGCGTTCCTCTCCGAGCTCTTCCACACCCGCTACCGCTACACCGCAGCCGGTCTCAGTTACAGCCTGGCCGGCATGCTCGGCGGCGGTGTTCCGCCCCTGGTGGCCGCCTCCATCATCGCTTCCTTCGGCGGCTTCACCTTCGGGTGCGTCCTGGCCGGCGTCTGCCTCATCAGCCTGATCTGCGTGCTCACCGTCGGCGAGACGCGACAGCTCGACCTCGAACGAGTCACGGTGGAAGCCACGGCCTGATCCGACCTCGAAGCGGGTGCCGGCGGAGTCAGTGCGGGACGCGAGACGCCCAGTGTCACCTACGTCCGTGATCCGGACGTAGGTGGCGCGGGCCTGATCGTACGGCACCGCCCCGAACCGACGACACGGGCAGCGTGACCGTACGAAAGGTTCCACATGATGCGTGCATCACGGAGATTGGTGCTCCTGCGGCACGGAGAGAGCGTCTGGAACGCACAGAACCTCTTCGCGGGCTGGGTCGACGTCCCGTTGTCCGCCCGGGGACGGGACCAGGCCCGCCGGTGCGGCGAGCTGATGGCACGGGCCGGGCTACTGCCGGACGTCGTGCACACCTCCCTGTTGCGTCGCGCCATCACGACCGCGGACCTCGCACTCGATGCCGCCGACCGGCACTGGATCGACGTCCACCGCAGTTGGCGCCTCAATGAGCGCCACTACGGGTCTCTACAGGGCAGGAACAGAAAACAGGTCGGGGACGAGTTCGGTGAGGAGCAGCTCCTGCGGTGGCGCAGGTCGTACGAAGTGCCGCCACCCCACGCCGAGCAGGGCAACCCCCTCGACCAGAACACCAACATCCGCTATCGAGAACTGGGCGTGCGGGTTCCTTCTGCCGAGTCCCTCAAGGACGTCGTTGCCCGGCTGCTCTTACTGGGAATCGGCCATCGTCCCCGACCTGCGTGCGGACAGAACCGTGCTCGTCGTGGCGCACGGAAACGCCCTGCGGGCCCTCGTCAAAATCATCGATGGCATCACCGGAGACGCCATTGCCGGGCTGAACATCCCGACCGGTGTCCCTCTGCGTTACGACCTCACCGACGCGCTCCGTCCGCTCGTCCCCGGCGGCGCCCACCTTTCGTCTCACTAGAAACCAGGAGGTGACCTGCGATGTCGGCAGCCCCGATCTCGACACGTCCACCCTTTGTGCTGCTCCACGGTGGCCGACACGGTGGCTGGTGCTGGAAGCGCGTGGCCTCTGCCCTACGGCAGGCCGGTCACGTGGTGTACACGCCCACACTGACGGGCCTCGGCGAGCGAGCGCACCTGCTGAGTCCGGAGATCGGCCTGGACACTCACGTTCAGGACCTCGTCGCGACATTCGAGTTCGAGGACATCCGGGACGCCGTCCTCGTAGCCCACAGCTACGGTGGCGTGGTCGCCTCCGGCGCGATGGAACGGATCGCCGACCGGGTGCACAGGATCGTCTTCCTCGACGCGCACCTCCCCCGGACCGGGGAGTCCGTCTTCGACATGATCGGCCCGGCACGCGCCGCGCGACACGTTGCCAGGGCGGAGAGCGGCGGCTCCCGCTGGTACATCCCGCCCTCCGACGCCTCCTGGTATGGCGTCACCGATCCGGACGACGCCGCATGGGTCAACAGCCGCATCACGGCACAGCCGTTGAAGACCTATCAGGACGCGGTGGGCAACACCGAACGCGCGTGGAGCCATCCCGGCATGTTCATCGAATGCGTGCCGTCCTCTCTGGAACCGCACGTCCTGGACAGGGCGCGAAAGCGACATGCCGATGATCCCGGGTTCCCGTACCGCGTCCTCCACGCGACGCACGACGCGATGGTCACGGCGCCCGAAGCAGTGACCGAGCTGCTCCTCGAAGCGGTGGACATCGTCTGACGGCCGTGGCTTGGCCGAGGCGGCTGGATCGTCGGCGAGGGCATGTCGAGCCGCCTCGGCTGAGCGCACACGTTCGGTGCCTGTGGAGCTACGCGCAACGACAGAAAAGAGACTCGGATGACGTTCAGACATGCTGTTGGGCAGGCGATCGGCCGAGGTGCCAACCGCCGCGGCCGTCGCCGCCCCCTCACTGCCGTCGGCCTGACCGGGGCTGCGCTGGTCGCCGCCTGCCTCACGGGCGCCGACGCCGAGGGCTCGGAACCGGGCCACGCCGACCTGTCCGGAAACGCGGGGAAGACGATCACCGCCCAGTCTCCGCAGCTGCTCACCACCAACCTCGTCATCAAGCCCGGAACCCGCGACGGCTACCTGGTGGTCGGCGGCGACAACGGCGGCTTCGTCTACACGTTCCGCGCACTCGGCCTCGGCGTCGGTCAGTCCAATGGCGGGGGTGCCGGCGCGTAAGCCGTCCGCCGGATCACAGGTGCGCATGCCGAGTTCCCGGTCGGGGGCGGCGCCGAAATCGCACCTCTGACAGGTGGTCGACCGATGGCGAACCAGGAGGACGTACCTCAATCATGACTCAGTCGTTGACTCTCACCCTCGCCCAGTACGCGGCTTCCACCTCACTGGAAAGGATTCCCGAGGAGGTACGCGAACGCGCAAAGCAGGTGATCTTGGACGAGATGGCCAGTGCCCACTTCGGTAGGGAGCAGCCGGCCGGCACGCTCGCAGCGCATTACGTCGCCGGGATGGCAGGCCCTCCGGAGTCCCGGGTGCTGGGTACCTCTCTGCGGGTTTCGGCGCCCCTCGCCGCTCTCGCGAACGGAACGGCAGGACACGCGGACGAGATCGACGGCGCGCATGCCGTCGGCGGCCACCCCGGCGCGACGCTCGTCCACGCCGCGGTCGCCATGGCGGAGCGGCAGAGCGCTACCGGCGGGGAACTCCTCAACGCCGTGGTTCTCGGCTACGACGTCGGTGTCCGGCTCATCGAGGCCTGCGGGGGTCTCTTCGGCGTCAAGGAACGCCATCACCTGAACTCGGACTTTCTGCACGCCATCGCCGCTTCGGTGGCGTGCAGTCGGCTCATCGGGCTTGCCCCCGAGCGGTACTGCCATGCCATGGCACTCGCCACATTCCAGGCGAACGGGCTGTGCGCCTTGTTCCAGGAGCGGCGGCACATCAGCAAGGCGTTCTGCAACGGCCAATACGCAATGGCGGGTGTCAGCGCCGCACTGATGACCGCGACCGGATTCGAGGGATGCGACGACATTCTGGGTGAGCCGCACGGCCTGTTCGACGCCTGGGGAGAGGACACCGCCTCAGAGATGGTGACGCGCGGCCTGGGCGAAGACTTTGCCGTGATGGGAGCGAACTTCAAGTTCTTGCGGGCCGGCTATCCGATCCACGCTCCCGTCGAGGCAGCCATGTCACTCGTGGCACGCCACGGCATCGACACCCAGACGATCTCCGCGGTGGAGGTGGGAATGCCCGCCCGCGCGCTACGGGTCGTGGACGGCCGACGAATGCACAACATCTGTGTGCAGGACATGCTTGCCGTGGCCCTCCTGCGCGGAGGGCTCCGGCTGGACGAGACGTACTTCCCCGCCGTGCTCGACGACCCCGCCTTCGCCCTTTTGCGAGCCCGGATCACCGTGGTCGTGAATCCGATTCTGGAGGCCCAGGCCCCCGACGGCCGTGGAGCCGTCGTCACCATCAGGACCGAGGACGGCAGGACCGTCGCCGAACGCCTCGACCACCCGCGCGGACACAGCGCCCGGGGCGGGGTCACCTGGGACGACCTGGCCACCAAGTGGCGCGAAGCCCAACCGGACGAGGACGTGGGCTCCTGGATCTCCGGTGCCCGCAAACTCGAGGACCTGGAGAACGTGGGACAGCTCGTCGGCCTGCTCAGCAAGCAGCCGTAATCGCTGTACGCGACCGGTACGACCGTGGGTCTCGGAGCGGGTGACCCGAGGCCCACGGCTCCGTCGACGCAGGCGGGAGCACTGGCCTCACACGTCCCGTCGGAAACAGCGAGCGGGAGACCGTTCAAGATCCATCTTCCTCGCTTCTGTCTCCTTGCGGGGGCCGAGCTATACCGGGGAACGGTGTTCGGGGGTGTGGTACGGCCCCCGCTTTCTCGGCAGATACTGACCTCGACAGGGCAGGTGAGTGGCGCGCCCGGCGGCTGAAAGACGTTCCACCACCCGGATGTCGGCTGCCAATTCCTGCCGTGGGAGGCTCCCCCGGCCGCCGCCATGTCGCTCTCGACGCCGAGCCCTGCACACAGGACAGGGCGATGGTCTCCTCGACATGACGGCGGGCGGTCAGTGGGCGAATCCGCCGAAAAGAATGCGGACGTGCCGTCAGCGGGTGCCGAACGTGTCCAGCCGGATGTTCTCCGGGTCAGGACCGCTCCGCAGACCGGTGTCGAGGGCGTCGATGGCGGCCACCTCGTCGGGCGTGAGCGTGAAGTCGAAGACGTCGAAGTCCTCCGCGATGCGGTGTACTCCAGCGGCGCCAGCTGGTGCAACAAGTACAGGTCGAGGTACTCCAGCCCCAACTTGTCCAGGCTCGTGTCGAAGGCACGCAGCGCGGAGTCGTAGCCGTAGCCGGTCAGCCACAGCTTGGCCGTCACGAAGACCTCGTCGCGGTCCACGCCTGAACGCTTGATGCCCTCGCCGACCTGTTTGAGTCGCGTGATCGCGCTCATAGCGCTCGGCCACCCGGCGTACATGGCCATGGCGGAGGCTCCGTACATCCAAGGGATCTCGGGGGTGGAAATCCCGACACCGGCCACGCTTCCTCGCAGGCGCATCACGTGCCAGACCGCGCTGTGCCAGGGAACCGCGTTCCGGGGTATGACAGGGCCCCCCAAGTGCCTACCGGCCGGTCACCATGCGCCCGCACACTCGAAGGCATGACACGTGAGCAGCCCACCAGCGGGGGCACCGAGCTGGGCCGCTTCCTGCGTGCTCGCCGGGCCCGGATCACCCCCGCCGAGGCCGGTCTCACAATCGGCTCCGGGCTGCGCCGCACGCCCGGGCTGCGCCGTGAGGAACTGGCCACCCTTGCCGGGATCAGCATCGACTACTACACCCGCCTGGAACGCGGCAAGGAGACCCGCCCCAGCCCATCGGTCGTCGACTCCCTGGCCCGCGCCCTGCACCTGGAGGAGGACGAGCACGAGCATCTGCGCAGCCTGGCCGTCCTCGCCGCCCGCACCGCACCGGAACCCCCGACGGCACCCAGCAGGACCGTAAGGCCGGGCGTGAAGCTGCTGTTGGAGAGCCTGCGGCCGAATCCCGCCCACGTGGTCAGCCGCACCAACGACCTGCTCGCGGCCAACCCCAGCGGGCTCAGACTCCTCGCCGGCATCGAAGAGTGGCCGGCCAGGCAGCGCAACATCGCCCGCTACGTCTTCCTCCACCCCGCCGCCCGCAACGTGTTCCACGACTGGAACAACCAGATCCGTGGCTGCGTCGCCCGCCTGCGCGCTCTGGCCGGCACCGACCCGGACGCTCCCGACCTGACCCGGCTTGCCGGAGAACTCCTGTTGAAGAGCCCGGAGTTCGCCCGCCTGTGGGAGCGCTACGACATCAAGGGCCTCTCCCACGGCCGCAAGACCTTCCACCACCCCGAGGTCGGCGACCTCACCCTCGGCTACCAGACCTTGGAACTGGAGGGCACGCCGGGCCACCGGCTCATCACGTACTACGCCGAGCCAGGCACGCCCGACTACGACGCCCTCGTCCTTCTCGACATGCTCGGCTCGCAGCCGACGCCCCACGAACCGACGTCTTCCGAGGACGAACCCACGTCGTCCTCCAACTGAGCCCGCGCAGCGCTCCCCGCGGAAACGGGGAGGTGCCCGGCAGGCAGTGGGCGTGCGTCAGGGCTGTGCGCGGCGTCGCTGTTCGGCCTGCGTATCGGGACGCGCGGCGGGCTGCGGTGCGGTCATGTCGAGCAGGACGAGGGCGTCGTAGTCGGGAGTGCCGGGTTCCGCGATGTAGACGCCGAGGCGCTGGCCCGGGGTTCCCTCAAGCTGCATGCTCTGACCGCTGAGGGTGAGGATGCCGACCTGCGGATGGTGGAAGGTCTTCTCGATCTTCTTGCGCCCGATGACGTCGTAGCGCTCCCACAACTTGGCGAAGTCGGGGCTCTTGAGCAGGAGCTCACCCACCAGGCTGGTGAGATCGGGGGCGTCCGGGTCGGTGCCCGCCAAGGCACGCAACCGGGCGACGCAGCCGCGGACCTGATTCTCCCAGTCCGGGAAGAGAGTGCGCGCGGTGGGGTGGAGGAACAGGTAGCGGGCAAGGTTGCGCTGGGTGGCGGGCCAGTCGGCGAGGCCCGCGTACAAGGCAAGGCCGCCGGGGTTCCAAGCGAGCAGGTCCATGCTGCGGCTGACGATGTAGGCCGGGCTCGGCCGCATCGTCTCCAGGACCAGCTTCAGGTGCGGGCGCACGGTTCGACTGGGCGGCGGCGAGGGTTCGGGAGCATACCTAGCAGCTCGGGCGGCGAGCTCGCGCAGGTGCTGGTGCTCGGCGTCGTCGAGGTGCAGGGCGCGGGCGAGGGCGTCGAGCACGGAGGGGCTGGGACGGGTCTCCTTGCCGCGCTCCAGACGAACGTAGTAGTCGATGCTGATGCCGGCGAGCGTCGCCAGCTCCTCACGGCGCAGGCCGGGGGTGCGGCGTATACCTGCACCCAGGGTGAGGCCGACCTGGTCGGGGCTGGTCTGGGTGCGGCGCGCGCGCAGGAACCGGCCCAGTTCCATGTCTGCGCTCCTGCTGGTGCTCTGCTCGGATGCCATGTCGACAGTGTCACACCGCGCTGACCTGCGTGGCAGGCGTGTGGGGGGCCCTGTCACACCCCTGAACGCCGCTCCCTGGCACAGCCCGGCCTGCCACCTGGGCCGGAAAGGCGCGAGGCTCGATTTCCGTCAGTACCCGGCCTTCCCAGTCCAGGAGATCGTCCCTTGTCCATGTCCGCGTCGCCCACACCGCTCCAAGTCGGCGCGGCTGATCCGCCGCCGCAGAGGAAGTCCGGCGCACGTCCGGCGCTGGCCGCCGTGCTGCTCGGCTTCTTCACGATCATGGTCGATGCGATGATCGTGAACGTGGCCCTGCCCTCGATCGGGCGCGGCTTCGACAGCGGGATGACCGGGCTGCAGTGGGTGGTAGACGGCTACACCCTCGCCTTCGCCGCGTTCCTGTTGTCCGCCGGCGCGGTCAGTGACCGTATCGGGGCCCGCCAGGCGTTCGCCTGCGGCCTGGGCCTGTTCGTGGCAGCGTCCGCAGTCTGCGCGATGGCGCCGAATCTGGGCGTTCTGGTGGCGGCGCGGCTGGTGCAGGGAGTCGGGGCTGCGGTCGTCGTTCCGTCCTCCCTCGCCCTGCTGCGCGAGACCTTCCCCGACGCGGCGGCCCGAGCGAAGGCGATCGCCCTGTGGGGCGTGGGCGGCTCTGTCGGCGCCGCTGCCGGGCCCGTGGCCGGCGGGCTGCTCACCCTCATCGACTGGCGGATGATCTTCTTCGTCAATCTGCCCGTCGGCGCGGTGGCCCTGGTGCTGCTCAAGCGCGCCCAGCCCTCCCCAGGCCAGGAGGTGCCCTTCGACTGGACCGGCCAGGTGGCCGCCGTCGCCGCCATGGGCGCGCTGACATACGCGGTCATCGAGGCCGGTGCCGACGGCTTCGGCACCGCGCGGGTTCTGGGCGCCTTCGCCCTGGCGATCGTGGCGGCCGGCGTCTACCCGGTCGCCCAGGCCCGTGGACGGCATCCGATGACGCCGCTGCCATTGCTGCGCTCCCGCACAATGTCACTCTCGGTAGCCATCGGGTTCGCCCTGAACGTCGGCTTCTATGGGATGATCTTCCTGCTGGGGCTGTATCTCCAGCAGGTGGACGGGCTGAGCGCGCTCGCCACCGGCGTGGCCTTCCTGCCGATGACCGTGCTCACCTCCTTCATGGGCCCCGTCGCCGCGCGCCTGGCCACCCGGTTCGGTGCACGGATGCCGGTGATCACCGGTCAGTGCCTGATGGCCGCGGGCCTTCTGGCGATGGTGACCCTGCCCGCCGGCGCGCCGGCATGGCTGTCGGTGGTACTGATGGTGCCCGTCGGCGCCGGCGGCGCAATGGCCGTGACCGCGCTGACGGCGCTGCTGCTGGAGAAGGTGCCCGCCGAGCGGGCCGGCGTCGCCAGTGGCGTGCTGAACGCCGCCCGCCAGCTCGGGGGCGCCCTGGCCGTGGCGGTCTTCGGTGCGCTGGTCGCGGGCCGGGCCGAGTTCGTCTCCGGTCTGCACACCAGTCTCCTGATCGCCGCGGCAACCGTGGCGGCGAGCGTCGTAGCCACCGTGCTGCTGCGTACTCAAGTCCCTCATCAGATTCCGGCCACCAACACCGAAGCGGGCACGCGCCTGCTCGAACGCTGACCGGTCACCTGCCCCACCCCATCCCGTACAGAAAGAAAATCCCATGCAGACCGTCACCCTCAACAACGGCGTCAAGATGCCGATCCTCGGTTTCGGCGTCTACCAGATCCCGCCGGAGCAGACCGAGCAGGCCGTCACCGAAGCGCTCGCGGCCGGCTACCGGCTGCTCGACACCGCCGCCGCGTACCTGAACGAGGAGGCCGTCGGCCGCGCCATCAAGAACAGCGGCATCCCGCGGGAGGAGCTGTTCGTCACCACCAAGCTGTGGGTCCAGGACGCGCCCGCGCAGGAGAACACCAAGCGCGCCTTCGAGACTTCGCTGCGCAAGCTCGACCTGGACTACCTCGACCTGTACCTGATGCACCAGCCCTACGGCGACGTGTACGGGCAGTGGCGCGCCATGGAGGACCTGTACCGCGAGGGCCGGATCAAGGCGATCGGCGTCGCCAACTTCTACCCCGACCGGCTTCTCGACCTCGTCATCAACAACGAGGTCACACCCGCGGTCAACCAGATCGAGACCCACCCGTTCTTCCAGCGCACCGTCGACCAGGAGCTCATGCGCGAGCACGGGGTCCAGATCCAGTCATGGGGCGGCTTCGCCGAAGGCAAGAACAACATCTTCTCTCACCCGGTCCTGAGCGAGATCGGTGAGAAGCACGGCAAGTCGGTGGCGCAGGTCGTGCTCCGCTGGCTGATCCAGCGTGGCGTCGTCGCGATCCCCAAGTCGGTGCGCCCCGAGCGCATGGCGGAGAACATCGACGTCTTCGACTTCGAGCTCACCGACGACCAGATGGCGTCCATCGCCACCCTGGAAACCGGCGCCTCCCTGTTCTTCGACCACCGTGACCCGGCCATGGTCAACTGGCTCAGCGCGCGGCGCCTGGACGGCTGACCCGGCAGACGGCGACAACCGCCGCCGCAGAACTCTCGCGCGCGGGTGCCTTCACCCGCCCGGACCGAGGCACCCGCGCGAGAGGCTCTCCACCTCGTCGCCGTCCTCACGGCGCCACCCATCTCACGGACGAGGGCATCATCATGTCCCAGAACATCACCGACGTACTCATGGTCGGCGCGACCGGCAGCATCGGACAGCTCGCCGTGCGCGCCGCGCAGCGACACGGCCTGCGCCCGCGGGCACTCGTGCGTGACATGCGACGAGCCGAACAACTGCTCCCCGGCATCGAACTGGCACAGGGCGACCTCGAGGATCCCGCCTCCCTGCAGCGCGCGGTCAATGGAGCCGACGCGATCGTCCTCACCCACGGATCCGGTGGCGACCCCCGACCGGACGCCCGTGCGCACGTCGACTACGGCGGCGTACGCAACATCCTGCGAGCCCTAGACGGCGCCCAGCCGCGCGTGGCACTGATGACCTCCGTCTACGCCACGCGCAGCGACATCCCCGGCGCCACCCCATGGAAGCGGCGCTCCGAACGCCTCCTGCGAGCCAGCGGCCTGCCCTACACAATCGTCCGGCCCGGCTGGTTCGACCACGCCGGCCCTACCCAGCGGCGGCTCGTCCTGGAACAGGGCGGTACGGCCGACGGCGGGATCGCCCGCGACCAGATCGCCGAGACACTGGTGCGCAGCCTGCTGACCGGCACCGCACTGGGTAAGACGTTCGAGCTCATCGCCGCCGAGGGCGAAGAGCCGTCCGACTGGGCAGAGCTCTTCGGCGCCTTGAAGAGCGACGAGTCCGGCTCCGTGGACGGCGTCTTGGACCCGGCCGACCTCCCCGTCGAAGCCGAGCCGCAGGCAGTGCGCGCGGATCTCGATGCCGTCCGTTCCCTTCGTGGAACCAGCGGATGACAGCGGGCGGACTCGGCGCCAGGAAAGGCAGACCCGCCGCGCTGGGGCGACGCGCGCTCCTTCATGGCGTACTTCTGGGAGGAGCCACAGTCATGACCGGTGTCGAGGTCACCGGCTGTTCCCCGTCGCCGTCAGGCGGGGCGGCGCCGGAGTCCACTGAGCAACCTGCCGCCACGGCCTCGCCCGGGAAGCAGGTCCTGCTGGCCTACTTCTCCCGGCCGGGCGAGAACTACTACTACGGCGGGCGTACCGACCTCGAGATCGGAAACACCGAAGTCCTCGCCCGAATGATCAGCGAGCTCATCGAGTGCGACGTGCACCGCATCGAAGCCGTCGCCCCCTACTCCGACGACTACGACGAGACGGTAGCGCGCAATGTCCGCGAACAGGACGCCGATGCGCGGCCGGCCATCGTCAACCCCCCGTCCTCGATGGACCGTTACGACGTGGTGCTGCTGGGCAGCCCCATCTGGAACGTCCGAGCACCCATGATCATGTCGACCTTCACCGAGAGGTACTACTTCCGCGGCAAGACGGTCCATCCGGTCACGACGTATGCGATGAGTGGACTGGGCACCACCGAGCGCGACTACGCGGCGTCCTGCCGGGGCGCGACCATCGGGGAAGGGCTCGCGGTTCGCGGCGAGGAAGTCCGGAAAGCCGATGCCGAAGTCCGGTCGTGGCTACGGCGCATCGGCATTCTCCAGGGCTGACCCCGTTTCTCGAACCGAACAGTCTGACAGCCCAGTGCCCTGTGAGATAGGTGGGAGAGGGCCCTTCACCCCGCTGGCTGACCGTTCTCCGGCACAACCCCGCCCTGTCGCAGGGTCAGTTGTCCCACGAGGCTGGGCGAAAGCCGAAATGGTCATCGCGGCGGGCGGACCGTAAACACCATCGCCATAACCGAGGAAGCACGCGCCGGCCATTCCGGGGTCGGCAGCAGCGGCATTCAACCGTTCGGTTGAACGCCGTTTCCACCACCAGGAGGACTCATCGCTCCGTACGGACGACGCGAAGATACTCTCGACCGCGCCAGAATGACGATCGCCCATGGCGCCTGGGCCCTGTAAGCCACCCCCCTGAGAGAGGTCTCCTCCGCATGCCCAGCTTCCCCAGCAGACGACGTGTCCTTGCCGTCAGTGCCGGTGCCGCCCTCGGTGCCGGTGCGTTCGGTGCCTCAGCGGTTCCGGCGTCGGCCTCTCCCGCCGCGTCACAGCGCTCGATCGGGCGCGAGGAGACCAGGACGCTCGACGAGCTCTACAAGGCCGCCCTCGCGGAGGGCGGGAAGCTCGTCGTCTACGCCGGTGGTGACACACCGACCCAGCAGGACGGCACCAAGGCCGCCTTCAAGGACCGCTTCCCGGACATCGACCTGACGCTGATCGTGGACTACAGCAAGTACCACGACGTACGTGTCGACAACCAGTTCGCCACCGACACCCTCGTTCCCGACGTCGTGCAGTTCCAGACTCTTCAGGACTTCGACCGCTGGAAGCAGCTGGGGCGCCTGCTGCACTACAAGCCCGCCGGGTTCTCGAAGGTCTACGACAAGTTCAAGGATCCCCAGGGCGCCTGGGTTGCCACGGGAGCGATCGCTTTCAGCTTCATGTACAGCACGGCAGCGGTCGGTTCGGGGCTGCAACTCACCCCGCGCGACCTGGTCGACCCGAAGTGGAAGGGCAAGATCGCCTCGTCCTACCCGCACGACGACGACGCGGTCCTCTACCTCTACACGCTGTACGCCCGGAAGTACGGCTGGGACTGGGTGGCCAAGCTCGCCGCCCAGGACGTGCAGTTCGGGCGGGGCAGCAACTCCCCGGGCGACGCCGTCTTCGGCGGGCAGAAGACGATCGGTATCGGCACCGCGGGCTCGGCAGCCAGCTCGTCTCCTGTGACGTTCGCGATCGACGCACAGCATCCGTTCATGGCCTGGGGCCAGCGCACTGCCATCCTCGAGCAGGCCAAGAACTCCACGGCCGCCAAGCTCTTCCTCAACTGGCAGCTGTCCACCGAACACCAGCAGCAATCCTTCAACGGCTGGTCGGTACGCACCGACGTCACTCCCCCGGCCGGCCTGAAGCAGATCTGGGAGTACCCCAACGCCCACGTGGACGGCTTCCCCCGCTTCATGGCCGACCGCGCCGAGGTGGAGCGCTGGAAGCAGACCTTCGCCCTGTACTTCGGCGAGGTCAAGGGCGACCCCACGCCGGGCTGGCTCGGACTGCACCCGGGCGCCTAGCCGTCGGGGGGGCTGCCGCTCCGCGCTCCCCCGCCCGCGGGAACGGCAGCACCGCTCTTCACATCGGTCATACAGGCGGCGGATAGACTCGGACTCCCTGTCCCAGTGGATCATTCATCCAGGGGGTTCGTCGTGTCCGACCCCGGCCTCGCCCACGCCCCGGCGTCGGGCAACCGCAGCCGGTTCGGCCCGAGGCAGGCACCACACCTCGTGTTCTTCCTCGTCGTCGGTGCCGCGCTGGTCCGTCTCGCCCGTCTGAACGTCTCGCTGTGCTGGGACGTAGTGACCGTCAGCGGGCTACTCGCCGTGACCTACGCGGCTGGACTGGCGCTGTGGAGCAGGCTCGGCCCGCTCGCCCGGCACCTGTGGGTCGCGGTCCTCCTCCTTCAGTGGGCGATCCTCGTCCTCCTGACCCCGCCGCCCCTGACCGGCGCCTACGTCTGGTGCGCCGTACCGCTGGCATGCGTGGCGCTGGGCGTGCTCGGGCACCGTGCCGCCATGGTGGCGGTGGCCGCAATCACCCTGCTGCTGGTCGGTCAACTCACCCGGACCGCAGGCGGATTCGACGCCGAGATGGTGCTGATCCCTGTGACGGCGGCGTGGGGCACCGTGGCCCTGTATCGGGCGCAGCAGCGGAACGTCGCCGAGCGCCAGCGCCTGGTCGACGAACTGCGCAGCACGCGCGATGTACTGGCGGACGAGCGGCACCGGACCGGTGTGCTCGAGGAACGCGCGCGCCTCGCCCGTGACCTGCACGACACCCTCGCCCAGGAACTGTCCGGCAGCCTGATGCTGCTGCAGGCGGCCGAGCGGGACTGGGAGGAGCGGCCCGACGTGGCTCGTACCCGGGTGCGCGCGGTCACCGACGGCCTGTCCGCGGGGCTCACCGAGACCCGGCGCATCATCCAGGACCTCGCGCCGTCCACCGTCGCCGAAGCAGGGTTGGAGGGTTCTATCCGACTTCTGTGCGATCAGGCGCAGCAGGCCGAAGCCGCGGCGCGCGTACAGTTCCGCTCGGTCGGAACCCATCGCCCCGACCTGGACGAACACGCCGCCACCACCTTGTTCCGGGTGGCGCAGGGCATGCTGGCGAACGTCCGCGAACACGCGTACGCCACGAACGTGTTGGTGACGCTGCACCATCACACGGACCGCGTCGAACTGGATGTGCACGATGACGGTGTCGGCTTCGACCCCTCCCGTATCGGCTGGGCAGTCCAGTCGGGCCGGGGGTTCGGTCTGCCCTCGGCCCGGTCGCGGCTTCGTGAGGACGGTGGTGACCTGGATGTCGACAGCGTGCCGGGACGGGGCACGCGGATTCGGGCCACCGTTCCCGCCCGCGCGTGGAGGCCCGGTCCGGTGGTGCCCACGGCCTCGGCGGCGGTCCGATGACGGCCTCAGCGCTGCGCCTGCTGATCGCCGATGACCACGCGGTCGTACGAGCCGGGCTGCGGGCCCTCCTGGAGGGCGCGGCGGATCTCGACGTGATCGCGGAGGCAGGCAGCGGCGAAGAGGCCGTTCGCCTCGCCGTCGAGCTGGCACCAGACGTCGCATTGATGGACCTGCGGTTCGCGGGCACCGACCGTGGCATCGACGGTGTCGAAGCGGTCCGTCGGCTGACCGCCGAGGCTCCGGGCACGCCCGTGGTGATGCTGACCAGCTATGCCGGACGCGCCGACGTCGTGCGCGCGCTGGAGGCCGGCGCACGCGGCTACGTACTCAAGGCGGGACCACCCGAGGATCTCTTCCGGGCCGTGCGCAGTGCCGCCGCCGGGGGCATGGGCCTGGCGCCGGAGATCGTCGGCGACCTTGTCGGTCAAGTGGTCCATCCGCGCAGCGAATTGACGCAACGGGAGAGAGACGTCGTCCGGTTGATGGCCGACGGGCACAGCAATCGCTCCATCGCCGAGTCCCTCTTCCTGAGCGAAGCGACGATCAAATCGCATCTGGTGCGGATCTACCGGAAACTCGGCGTCGACAACAGGGCCGGAGCCGTCTCCGAGGCCGCCCGCAGGGGCCTGCTCGATCTCGCACCGTAAGGCTGGGCAGGCTGTATCCACTGCCACCAGGGCTTGAGGAACATCGGCGCGAAGACCGGAGCTGAGCCCTCCCGGCGCTCGATGGGCGAGCGTGCGCTACGTGGGGAGTCTCCTGGGCAACCCCACAGGGGGCCGTGAGGGTCGTGGACTACCTCGCCGAGGAGCTCGACATCGCGAATGCGTCTGTGGTGAAGGCGTACATCGGCTCAGTGTGATCATCGACCAGGCGGCGGGGCTCGGCGGCATGGCGAAAGCCGAGCTCGGCCGCTACTCCTTCCAGCTCCCCGACCTGCCCGACGGAATGCGGCCCCTGCGCGAAACCCTGGCGCAGCCGCGGAGGAGGGACCCGGGCTGGGCGGGAACACTGCCGACCGCTGGCCACACTGCTCTCCTGGCAGGACATCGAGGCCGTTCAGGAGCACGGAGTTCCAAGTCCGCTCCGGGTGGTCGCACTGAGCGTCGGCTCAGCTGTGGGAGCAGCGTTCGATGGCCGGGATGTCAGCCGTTGTCACTGGTTCGCACTGCCTCGACATCGCGCTGAATCCGTTCGGTGTCACCGAGGAGGTCCCCGCCGACGAGCCCGTGTTGCACGTGTGCTGGTACGAGGCGGACGCGTACGCCCGCTGGGCGGGACAGCGGCTGCCGACCGAGGCCGAGTGGGAGAAGGCGGCACGGCATGACCCCGCGACGGGCCGCTCCCGACGCTACCCCTGGGAAGGAGACGGTGCGGGCCGGCCGCCACCAGATGTCGTCCGAGGGGACGGGCCGTGCGTTCTGACAGAGCGGCTGGGTTGCCGCGTAGGTGGCGTCAGCGGCAGGGGGGAGGCCGGCCCGTCCGACGGCCTCGCGCAGTACGGCGAGATCCGCGGCCCTCGCCTCGATGCACGTGGTAGGGGCAGGGCCGGAGGGGAGCTCAGCTCCACCTGCCCACCCGGCTCACGGGGGATCCTGCTGCCCTCGGGAAGGGCGACCGCGACTTCGACCGGCGCGAGGGCCGCGTTCAACCGGTCGACGGCTATCGGCAGCGGTCCGTGAATATCGCCCCTGCCGCCACCGCGCGCCCATGGCAACCATGGTGGCCGTCCTGTCGCACCGCCGCCTCAGATGTTCATGTCGGAAAGGAACCGCCTCCCGATGTTGCGACACGAGCGTCGCCACATCCGCTCTCTGCCGGATGTGCAGCACCGGTGGGGCGCGAGCCACGGCGAGGACCGGCGCACAGCTGGCTGCGCGAACGGGTGGCCCCCGGGCGGTGGCCTCCCTCGGACCATAAATGCCGTTGATGTCGTCCAGCCGACCGCTGTTGGAAAGCCGGCGGGGCGACCCGGCTGATCGTGCGCCGGGTCCGTGACCTGGCCAAACCCGCGGTCGTCGAAGAGGAGGGCGAGTTGTTCCCGGTCTGGCGCCACCAGCCGTTCTTCACCGACATCCCCGCCGAGACCCTCCAAGCTGAGCGGGAACACCGTCACCAGGCCGTCGTCGAGCAGGTCATCGCGGACAGCAAAGCCTCCGCCCTGGCCCACCTGCCGTCGGGGAAGTTCAACGCCAACGCCGCCTGGCTCACCCTGTGGGCGATGGCCTACAACCTGCTGCGGGCAGTCGGCGCACACTGACCTCCGCCTTTCACGCCAAGGCCGCCACCGCCACCCTCCGCGCCCACCTGATCCAGGTCCTGTCGACGTACTTGCCACCGGCCCGCATACGGCAGGCGGCAGGGTCATTCGTCGCGCGCGTTTTCTCGGCGCTCTTACCCTTGGTGGCGGCTCGAGTGAGTGTGGACCTCAGCGAGGCTGTGAGCATCGTGCGCAGGCGCGGGCTGATGTGTAGACGTCAAGCACCTTATGGTGATGGCATCGCTGCCGCTGCCTCTCTCCTTGTGGCCGTCACTCGCCGACCATCTGCTCGGCGCGCGAGATCAGTACGTCCACGAGCTTGCCGAGGGCGGCGATCTGCTCGTCGTCTAGGACTTCCAGCAGCCGCCTGGCCTGTTCCTCGGAGTGCGGTGCGATCTCCTCGAAGGTGCGGCGGCCAAGCGCGGTCAGGTGGACCAGGGTGCGGCGCTGGTCCGCTGGATCCCGCTCTTCCATGATCCGTCCGGATTTCCGCAGTCCTGCCAGCGCACGGCTGATGTTCATGGGGAGCAGGCCGGTCGCAGTGGCGATCTCGCTGGCGGAACTGCCGGGGCGGGCGGCCACCACCACGATCACGCGCCATTCGTTGAGCGTGAGGCTGTGGGATCGGGCGAAGTCGCGGAAGGGCCGGCTGAGGAGGTTGGTGAGCTTCAGGAGTCGGAAGCCGACCATATCGGGGGTCAGACGGGACAGATCCGTTTTCTCCGGAACCCGGTCCGTGTCGGGTCCACCTGCTGCGTGCACGCTGGCTCTCCGGTTCTCGTGCTGACGTGGGCGGGGGGGGTGTGCGGCTCACCGGGGTGCCGAGGCGGTGGGCTCGCACGTAGCAGTGCAGGAGGGGCGGCCACATCGGTGGATGCGTTCCGCGAGGACCTTCCCTCGTGTTCACCGCGTGCGCAAAGCGTAGCCGAAAACCCTGGCACCCGGGCCCGCGTGGGGGAATGTCCCACACCCCGCAGAAGCCTAACAACTGTTAGTAGTTGGCTGCTGATGTACCGGGGTTTGCGGAGCCGGTGCCCGTCTACCCATCCCGCAACCTCTCTCCTCCCCTTCCGTCGTCACTGCTTTTGACCTGCGGTGACGATGTGCTCCTGGATGGCTCGGCAGATCAGTCGCGTCACGACCCTTGACACTCGCCGCGCCCCAGGATTTGCTATCGATCGATAGCATCTGGCAGTGCGGCCGGGATGGGAGGAGGCCGCCTGCCCGCCCATCTCCCTTTTATTTCTTCTCCTTTGGTGAATTGATCTCCCTCTCGATTCGCCTGTTTCCGTTAATTCGAATTTCCGGCCCTGCGTCGGTGAAAAACGAGGATCCGGATGAGAAAAAGCCTCTCCAAGCTGCTGGGAGCCGTGGCCGGTGCGGTGGCGATGCTCGCCGTCGCCGGCTGTTCTGGGGCGGGGGCTGCCGCGGCCGCGCGCCTGGCTGGCGGCTCGATCAAGGTGGCTGTGCCGAGCAGCCTGAACGGCCTGTCCGCCTACGTCGCCCAATCCAGGGGGTACTTCGAGAAGCAGGGCCTGGGCGCCGAACTCACCAATGTGACCTCTGCTGCTCAGGTCGTGCCCTCCCTGCTCAGCGGCACCGTCGATTTCGGCATGGTCGACGTCAGCACCACAACTGTGGCCAGGAGCAAGCGGGTGCCGCTCGTCATGGTCGCCCCGAACACCGTGGCCGCCGAGCCGCGTAACGGCGTCGGCTACGGCAACCTCCTGGTGGCGAACGACAGCCCGATTCGGTCGATCGAGGACGTCGCTGGGCGCAGCCTGGGGTTGAGCGGGCTCAAGAGCCAGGGCTGGGTGGACATCCGTACCGTCCTCGACGACGCGGGGGTCGACTCCGCGGCGGTGAAGTACGTGGAGATACCCGGTCCGCGCGTGCTCAGCGCGCTGCGCCAGGGGCAGGTCGAGGTGGCCGCGGTGTCCGAGCCGAACGCCAGCCGGGCCGTGCAGGCCAAGGAGGCACGGCTCCTCACCCCGACGGACAATCCGCTCACCGGGACGCCGAGTTATGTCTTCGTCGCCACCGAGCAGTTCGTCGCTGAGCATCCGGCGATGGTGCAGAAGTTCACCGCGGCAGTCCTCGCGGCGAACAAGGCCCTCAATGCCGACCGGGACTTGGCGGTGGCCGCGGCGGCCGAGTTCACGACTGTACCGGCGGGCGTGCTCAAGTCCTGTACCTACCCGACGTACGGGGAGGAGCCGCTGAAGGCCGGGAAGCTGAGGGCGGTCGTGGACCGTGCGGTGCGCTACGACTTGGTGTCCCCGGAGAACGAACCGAGCCCCGCTTCCCTCATCGCCCACCTCCGCTGAGCCTGCACAAGGAGCCGCACATGTGCGCCATGCTCTCTGGCTCGGGAAGGGACCGTCCCTTCCCCACGCCCTCGCCACCCCCCGTTTTGCGCCGTCTTCTCCGCAAGCGGCCACCGTCTGCGGATACGGCCGCCGCCGGCAGGGGCCGCGTGCACCGCACGGCCGGCCAGCTCGTGGCCATCGCCGTCTTCTTGGTCGTCTGGGAGGTGGCGTCGCGGTCGGTGGCCGCGCAGACCGGCGACATCCCCCACCCCTGGGACACCGCCGAGCGCCTGGCCGACCTGGCGGGCCAGGCGACCTACTGGGGCGCCGTCGGGGACACCCTCGCCAACTGGGCGGTGGGCTTCGCTCTCGCCGTCGCCATCGGCGTCCCGGCCGGCCTCGCCGTCGGCGCGAGCCGTACGGCGACCGCGAGCAGCCGGCTCACCGTCGACTTCCTGCGCACCATCCCGCCGGTCGCGCTGATCCCGCTGACCATCATGCTTTTCGGCCCGAACCGGCCGATGGTCGTCACGTTGATTGTCATCGGTGCCGTGTGGCCGCTTTTCGTTCAGGCCACCTATGCCGCCCAGCAGGTGGAGCCGACGCTGCAGCAGGTGGCCGCATCATTCCGCTTCCCGTGGTGGTTCACCGCGTTGCGGCTGAGGCTGCCGAGCGCGCTGCCGTTTGTGTGGACGGGGCTGCGTATCGGCGCCAACCTCGGCTTGCTGGTCTCCATCGCTGGTGAACTCCTCGGCGGGGTGCCCGGCCTGGGCAATGAACTGAACCTGGTGCTGCTCGCAGGCGACAACGCCGCGGTCTTCGCCTACGCCCTGACCGCGGGTGTCCTCGGCGTGGCCCAAAGCGCCCTGTTCACTGCCGGGCAGCGGGTGCTGCTGCACTGGCATCCGACCGTTCGAGGCGGCAGGCGATGACGCCGCAGCCTATGCCCTCGTCCCGAAAGCCCTGGGGAGGCCGCCGATGAGACGGCATGTGCGGACCGTGCTGATGGACATCTGGCTGCCCGCGGTGCTGCTGGCGCTGTGGTGGGCGGTCAGTGCGGGCAGCGAGTCCATCTACTTCCCGCCGTTCACCGACATCGCCTCCCGCTTCCGCGACCTGTGGCTCTTCGAGCAGGTGCCGGTGGACCTGCTGCCCAGCCTGGGCCGCCTCGGCATAGGTTTCGCCGCCGCGGTGGTGGTGGGCGTGGGATTCGGCACGGTGCTGGGGCTGGCCCGCCCGCTGGAGGGCGCCTTGCGCCCGCTGATGGAGTTCGTCCGGGCCATCCCGGGGCTGGCGGTGCTGCCGCTGGCAATGGTCGTCCTGGGCACCGGCTCCGAGATGAAGACCACGATGATCGCGTTCGTGGCGTGCTGGCCGATCCTGCTGAACACCATCGACGGGGTCCGTTCCGTGGAGCCGGTCCTGCTCGACGTGGCCCGCTCCTTCCGGATGGGCTACCGGCACCGGCTCGCCCGGATCGTGCTGCCCGCAGCCTGCCCGCAGATCTTCGCCGGGGCGCGGACCGCGCTGGCGGTCGGCGTGGTGGTGATGGCGGTGACCGAGATGGTCGGCACCCCGGGCGGAATCGGCTACTTCATCCTCAACGCCCAGCGCAACTTCGACCTGGTGGAGATGTGGACGGGCATCATCGCGCTCGGCATCACCGGCTATCTGATCAACAACGTCTTCCGGCTGGTCGAGGCGTGGGTGCTCGGCTGGCACCGCAAGATGACGGCCCACGCTTCGGGAGGGACCCGATGATACGACCGACCCAGGCAACAACGACATCCACCGCGAGTACGGGAGGTGAGGCCCGGCCCGCCGCCGGCGGCAGTGGCCCGATCCTCACCGTCGAGGGCCTGACGCACAGCTACGGCGACAACCACATCCTGCGCGGCCTTAACTGCACGGTCGACGCCGGTGAGTTCGTCTGCATCGTCGGCCCGTCCGGCGTGGGCAAGAGTACTTTGCTGCAGTGCCTGACCGGGCTGCGCAGGCCCACCGGGGGGCGGATCGCCTTCCAGGGCGAGGAGGTCACCGGGCCGCCGCCCGGGGTCGCCGTCGTCTTCCAGGACTACAGCCGCTCCCTGATGCCCTGGCTCACCGTGGCCCGGAACGTCGGACTCCCCCTACGGGCGGCCGGTGTGCCGAAGGCGGAGCGGCGCGAGCGAGCCGCCGAGGCGCTGCGCGAGGTGGGCCTGTCGGACAGTGGCGGCTCCTACCCGTGGCAGCTGTCGGGTGGTATGCAGCAGCGGGTGGCCATCGCCCGCGCGCTGGCCTACCGTCCGGTGCTGGTGGTGATGGACGAGCCGTTCGCCTCGGTCGACGCGCAGACCCGCGCCGACCTGGAGGACCTGACCCTGCGGGTGCGCGACCGGCTCGGGATCACGGTGCTGCTGGTGACCCATGACATCGACGAGGCGGTCTACCTCAGCGACAAGATCCTGGTCATCTCCGGCAAACCCGCACGGGTCACCAACACGGTGCAGGTGGGGCTCGGCGCCGACCGGGACCAGATCTCCACCAAGGCCACCGCCGAGTTCGCCCAGCTGCGGGCCGAGATCTACCGCGAGATCCGCGGTGCCCAGGCGCCCGCGCGAGAGCCTGCGCAAGTTCCCGCCGAGCCGTCCGTGCCGTAGGACGGGTACCTGTATGCGGGTGTGCCCCGCCCACGGGGGGGCACACCCGCATACCGCATGTCCCGGCCCTGGCTGCTTCCCGGCTCCTTTCCGATACTTGCCGAAGTCTTTCAGCATGCCCTCGGGGAGAAGCGCGGGAATTTGCTGGGGGAGCGGTGCCAGCAGGGTCTCGGGGGTAGGTCGGAAAACTGCCCGGACCCCCTTGCGGACAATCGCTAACATAAGTTAGCTTCTGAATGGCGGAACAAGAGGCCGCTGAATCACCGGAAGGAATCGCATGGAATCGATCACCTATCTGGCGCCGACCGGAATGCTCGGAGTCGGATTCAGCGAGGGCTATTTCAGAGCCGCGCTCGAGCGGGACATCACCTTTGTCGCCTGCGACTCCGGATCCACCGACGGCGGCCCCGCCTACCTCGGCGCCGGCCACAAGTTCTTCTCCCGCGAGGCGGTCAAGCGCGACCTGCGGATCCTTCTCACCGGAACTCGCGCCAAGGGCATCCCGCTGCTGATCGGCTCCTGCGGCGGCAGCGGCGCCAACGCCAACCTGGACTGGATGGCCGACATCCTCCGCGAGATCGCCAAGGAGGAAGATCTGCACTTCCGTACCGCGCTCATCTACGCCGAGCCGGAGCGGGAGGCGCTGGTGGAGAAGTACCGGAACGGAGGCTTCGCCCCCCTGGCCAACGCGCCGGAGATCGACGAGTTCACGCTGACCGACTGCGAGCACATAGTCGCGATGATGGGCCCCGAGCCCCTGTTGGCCGCCCTCGACGGCGGCGCGGACGTGGTGCTCGCCGGCCGGGCCAGCGACGCCGCGCTGTTCGCGGCGATCCCCGCCCGCGAGGGCTTCCCCGCGGGGCTGTGCTGGCACGCCGCCAAGATCATGGAGTGCGGCGGCGCCGCCGTCGCCCAGATGTCCAAGCCCGAGGGCATGATCTGCACGATCACCGCCGACGGCTTCGTCCTTGAGCCGGTGAGCCCCGAGCAGTCGGTCACCCCCACGTCCGTCGCCTCGCACGCCCTGTACGAGACAGCCGACCCCTACACCATGCGCGAGCCTGGCGGCGTGATGGACCTCTCGCAGGCCCGCTACGAGGCGGTCGACGAGCGCCGGGTCAAGGTCACCGGCAGTGCCTTCACCGAGGCCGCCTACAGCGTCAAGTTGGAGGGCGCGCAACTCGCCGGCCACCGGGCCATGGTGCTCGGCGGGGTCAGCGACCCGGTGCTGCTCGAACAACTCGACGAGTGGCTGGAGGGCGCGAAGAAGAGCATCGCGCACAACGTGGACGCCGTCTTCGGCCGCCCGATGTCCGGCGAGTACGACATCCAATACCGCGTCTACGGCCGCAACGGCGTCATGGGCGAGCGCGACAGCCGCGAGCCGGCCACCGGCAACGAGGTGGGCCTGCTGATGGTGACCCTCGCCGACACGCAGGACATGGCCTACACCGTCGCTGCCCAGGCCGCCCACATGGTGCACCACCGGGCCGTGCCCGAGTGGCAGGGGCTGGTGTCCAACCTGGCCTTCCCTATCTCCCCGCACATCACCCCGCTGGGTCCTGCCTACCGCTTCGCGTTGAACCATGCCGTCGCGGTCGAGGACCCCATGGAGCTGTTCACCACCACCTTCGAGGAGGTCTGAGATGACGCGCCTGCGTGACCTCGCCAAGCTCATTCGCAGCAAGAACGCCGGCCCCTTCGAGCTGACCTTCGACGTCATGTTCGAGGACGAGGCCACCTACCGCAGGGTCGTCGACAGCGGCGCCCTCACCGCCGATTCCCTTCAATCGCTACTGAAGGTGGACAAGGAGAAGATCCGGCTCTTCCACTACAGCCCGGCGAATTCCATCAAGGTGACCATTCCACGCGCGGCCTCCTCCGGCGACCCGCTCGACTCGGACCTTTTCGGGGGCCAACAGTTTGCCGCGCTCGTCGACGTCACCGTCGACTGAAAAAGCAGCCGTCAGACAAGAAAGAGGCAAGAAAAGTGTCTCATTGCCTCGCTGGGCGCGGTGAAATCCAAGCTGATTCCCAAAAAATCCGAGAGCAAGCCTGAAAAGAAAGGGCGTACGCCATCATGAAGCCGATTCTGCGTGAGTTCGTCACCGATTCCACCGCCTGGAAGGGCGAGGACCTCAAGAACGACCAGTCCTGGATCTACCAGCTCGACGACGCCGACCTCGCCGAGATCGACCAGGCGCTCGCCGGCGTCGAGGCCCGGGGACTTGCCGCCGGCGACTTCACCGCCGCCGATTTCCCGCTGCCGCGCGTGGAGAAGAAGCTCGCCGAGGTCGACGAGCAGATCCGAGGCGGCCGCGGCTTCTGCCTGATCCGCGGCGTGCCGGTCAAGAAGTACACACTGGACCAGGTCAAGACGCTGTACTGGGGCCTCGGCTGCTACCTGGGCACCGTCATCTCCCAGAACGACGCCGGGGACTTCGTCGGCCCGGTCGTCGACCAGGGCCTGAAGGACGACGATCCCAACCGCCGCAACAACACCACCAACCGGCCGCTCGACCCGCACACCGACCTGGCCGACGTGGTCTCCCTGATCTGCATCGAGAAGGCCAGGGAAGGCGGCCAGTCCACCCTGGCCAGCGCCGTCGCCGTGCACAACGAGATCGTCAAGAACCACCCGGAGTACCTTCAGCCGCTCTACGAGGGCTTCTACCACGACTACCGCGGCTACGGCCCCAACCGCGACCCCAACGAGGTCACCCCGGCCCCGATCCCGGTGTTCGAATACCACAACGGCCGGGTCAGCTGCGCCTTCGCCAAGGAGATCATCCACCGTGGCGCCGCCAAGCGCGGCGTCCCGCTGACCCCGCTCCAGGAAAAGGCCGTCCAGTACGTGCACGACCTGGCGCTGCGCGAGGACATGCGGATCGACATGATGCTGGAGCCCGGCGACATCCAGCTCATCAACAACTACATCACCCTGCACTCCCGCAGTAACTACATCGACCATCAGGACGGCCGGAAGCGCTACCTGCTGCGCATGTGGATCAACCTGCCCAACAGCGTGCAGCTGTCCCCGGAGTTCGCCGGCCTGGTGCGCCGCGGCATCCCCGCCAAGCCCACGGAGAAGGCCGCCTGATGACTGCCACCGCCGCAGAACGCACAGCGACGACGGCCCTGCCGGGCGCTCCGGTCCCCGAGGTGACCGACGAACTCGCCCGGTTCGTCGCCGGGTTGACGCACGAGAATGTGCCCGCGGAGGTCACCGCCCGTGCCGGGCTGCTCTTCCTGGACACCCTCGGCATCGTCGTCGCCGGGCAGCGCGTCGACTCCACCGCGGCGATGCTGCGCGGCCTGGCCCCCACCGGCCTGGCCGCCGGCACCGCCCGGGTCCCCGGCACCGCGCAGGGCTTCACCCCCTACGGCGCCGCCCTCGTCGCCGCGGCGAGCGCGCACAGCCTCGACTACGACGACACCCACGCCCCGGCCGGCATCCACCCCGGCGCCCCGGTCGTCGCCGCCGCGCTCGCCGCCGCCCAGCTCACCAGCGCCTCCACCCGCGACCTGCTCCTCGGCGTGGTCGCCGGGTACGAGGTGATGACCCGGGTCGCGCTGGGCCTGGTGCCGATCCACCACCAGGACGCCGGTTTCCATCTCACCGCCACCACCGGCGTGTTCGGGGCCGCCGCGGCGGCCGGGAAGATCCTCGGCCTGGACGCGGACCAGCTGGCCCACGCGTTCGGCACCGCGCTCAGCCAGAGCGCCGGCTCCGGACAGTTCCTCACCAACGGCGCCTGGACCAAGCGGTTCCACGTCGGCAACGCCGCCGCCGGCGGCTTCCTCGCCGCGTCCCTTGCAGCCCAGGACTACACCGGCGCCGCCCAGGCGTTCGAGGGCGACGCGGGGTTCTTCCGGCTCTACTCGCCAGCCCCGCAGCCCGAAGCAGCGGTGCGCGGACTCGGCAATGTCTGGGAGACGCTCCAGGTGGCGGTCAAGCCGTACCCGTGCTGCCGCGCCATCCACGCCCCGCTGGACGCCGCCCTCGCCCTGCGGGCCAGCCACGCGCCGAAGCCGGACAACATCCGGCAGATCCGGGTCGGCATGCCCCGCAAGTGCGTCGACATCACCGGCGCCCCGCAGGAACGCAAGCGCCGCCCGCAGAACGTGGTCGACTGCCAGTTCTCCGCTCACCTGTGTATCGCCGCCGCGCTCGTCCTCGGCCGCCTCGACGTCGACTACCAAGACGCCCTCCACAGCGAGCAGGTGCGCGCGCTGACCCAGCGCGTCGAGGTGTACGTCGACGCCGAGGCGGAGGCGGAGTATCCGCGCACGTTTCCCGGACGGGTCGAGATCGAACTGACCGACGGCACCGTGCTGCGCGAGTACGTGCGCGTGCCGAAGGGTGAGCCGGACACCATGCTCACCGCCGACGAACTGCGCACCAAGTTCCTGTCACTGGCCGAACCGGTCCTCGGCACGGACCGCGCCCAGGAGCTGTTCGAGCTGGTGGGCCGCATGCACGCGGAGGACATCCCGGTGGAACGTCTGCTCGCCGCGGCCGTTCCCGACGCCGCCTGAGCCACGGGCGGGTGCCTCGAAGACGGCGACGGCACCCGCCCGGCCCCCGGTTCGCCGCCCGGCAACTCCCGCTTATGAGAAAGGTGATTGATGTGAAGGTCTGCGTCTACGGGCTCGGTGCGATCGGCGGCCTCGTCGCGGCCCGCCTCGCCCGGGCTGGCACCCAGGTGAGCGCGGTGGCGCGCGGCGCGACCCTTGCCGCCGTCCGCGAGCGGGGCCTCGTCCTTGACGAGGCCGGATCGGACGGAACCCGCATCACGCGCACGGTCCGTGTCGAGGCGTCCGAGGACCCGGCCGCTCTTGGCCCGCAGGACCTGGTGGTCATCGCGGTCAAGGCGACCGCACTGGACCAGGTGGCCGGGCGTATCGCCCCGCTGATGGGCCCGGACACCGTGCTGCTGCCTGCCATGAACGGTGTCCCGTGGTGGTTCTTCCACGGCCTGGACCACGGCCTGGGCCGGGAGATCCGGCTGGAGGCCACCGACCCCGGCGGCCGGATCAGCGCCGCGCTCCCCGCTGGCCAGGTGCTCGGCACCGTGCTGCACCTGAGCGCCTCCGTCACCGAACCCGGGGTGATCCGCCACGGGGCTGGCGACCGGGTCATCCTCGGCGAACCCCTCGGTACCCCCTCCACGGCCCGCCTCGACGCGGTCGCCGCAGTGCTGCGCAAGGGCGGCTTCGACGTGGAGACCACGAGCGCGATCCAGCGGGAGGTGTGGTTCAAGCTCTGGGGCAACATGACCATGAATCCGCTGTCCGCCGTCACCGGTGCCACCCTCGACCGCATCCTCGACGACCCCGAGGTCCGGGGCTTCGCCACCGCTTGCATGCGCGAGGCCGCCCAGGTCGGGGCGCGCATTGGACTGCCGATCGACGCCGATCCGGAACAACGACACGCCGTCACCCGGGAGTTGGGCGCGGTGAAGACATCGATGCTGCAGGACGCGGAGGCCGGGCGGGCCATCGAACTCGACGCGCTGGTCGGCTCGGTCGCCGAACTCGCCCGAGCCGTCGCCGTCCCCACCCCGAACATCGACACGCTGCTGGGCCTGACCCGCCTCAGCGCCCGCGTCCGCGGCCTTTTGCCGTAGCCCGCACGGCAGCCCGCTCAGGCCCCCCAACACCTCACTGAAGGACCTCACCATGACCGCGACTTTGCACTCCAGCATCTGGGCCGATCTGCGGTATACCGCCGTCACCCAAGGCTGGCTCGACGCGGGCGGCGTCCACACCCGCTACCTGTCGTCCGGCGACCCGGACAAGCCGCTGCTCGTGCTGCTGCACGGAGTGGCAGGCCACGCCGAGGCCTACGTCCGCAACCTGGCCGCGCACGGCGAGCACTTCCACACCGTGGCCATCGACATGCTCGGCCACGGCTGGACCGACAAGCCGGACCACCCGCTGGAGATCCGCCACTACACCGACCACCTCGCCTGCGTCCTCGACGCGCTCGGCGCAGACCGCGCCCACATCAGCGGCGAGTCCCTCGGCGGCTGGGTCACCTCCCGGTTCGCCATCGACCACCCGGACCGCGTGCACCACGTCGTCCTCAACACCGCGGGCGGCTCCCAGGCCGACCCGGCCGTCATGGCCCGCCTCAAGTCGCTGTCCATGGCCGCGGCCGAGGACCCGTCCTGGGACCGGGTGAAGGCCCGCCTGGAATGGCTGATGGCCGACCCGGCCGACGTCAGCGACGACCTGATCGCCACTCGCCAGGCGATCTACGCCCAGCCCGGTTTCACCCGCGCCATGGCGCACACGATGGCGCTGCAGGAAATGGAGATCCGGCAGCGCAACCTGCTGCACGCCGAGGACTACGCCAGGATCACCGCCCCCACGTTGGTGCTGTGGACCAGCGACGACCCGACCGCCGACGTCACCGAGGGCAAGCGGATCGCCTCGATGATCCCGGGCGCGTCCTTCGTCGTGATGGACGGGTGCGGGCATTGGCCGCAGTGGGAGGACATGGACACATTCAACCGGATCCATCTCGACTTCCTGCTGGACCGCTGAGAGACGGACGTCAGAGAAGGGGATTGACCATGGTGGACACCACCAGCACCGCCGGGCATACAGGGCGCGACCTGACCGACGGTGTCCTCGTCGTCGGGGCAGGCCCCGCCGGCCTCACCCTCGCCAACTACCTGGGCGGATTCGGGGTGAACGTCCTTGTCGTGGAGGCGAACGAGGAGCTGATCGACTTTCCGCGCGGGGTCGGTATGGACGACGAGTGCCTGCGGTCCTTTCAGGCCGTCGGGCTCGTCGACCAGGTTCTGCCGCACGTCACCCCGAACCAGATCCAGCGGTTCGTCAACGGCGATGGCAAGCTGCTCGCAGAGATCGCCCCGCGCACCGACGAGTTCGGCTGGCCCCGCAAGAACGCGTTCATTCAGCCGCTCGTCGACCGGGAGCTGTACTCCGGCCTCGACCGCTTCCCGCACGCCGAGGTGCTCTTCGGGCACCGCATGACCGGCTACACCGAGCACGACGACTGCGTGGAGGTCGCCCTGGAAGGGCCAGGCGGCGCGCCACTCACGGTCCGCGCCGCCTATCTGGTCGGCACCGACGGCGGACGCAGCCTGACCCGGCACACCATGGGTGTGGCCTTCGAAGGGCACTCATCGCCGAGCCGCTGGCTCGTCGTCGACATCCGCAACGACCCGATCGGCACTCCCAACGCCTACATGGGAGCCGACCCGACCCGCCCCTACGTGTCCATCGGCCTGCCGCACGGCATCCGCCGATTCGAGTTCATGCTGCTCGACAAGGAGAGCGAGGAAGAGGCCGCCGAACCGGCGTTCCTGCACCGGCTGCTGGCCCCGCACGTCGCCGACCCGGCGGGCCTGGACTACATCCGGCACCGGGTCTACACCCACCATGCGCGGCTCGCGGGCTCGTTCCGCAAGCGCCGCGTCATGATCGCCGGGGACGCGGCGCACCTGATGCCCGTCTGGCAGGGCCAGGGCTACAACAGCTGCATCCGCGACTCCACCAACCTCGGCTGGAAACTCGCCATGGTCGTCAAGGGCATCGCCGGTGACGCGCTTCTCGACAGCTACGACAGCGAACGCCGCGACCACGCCGCCGGCATGATCAAGATCTCGGTGGTGGCCGGGCGGGTCATCTCGCCCACCAACAAGGCCGTCGCCCGGCTGCGTGACCTGGCCGCCGCGGGCCTGAACTTCTTCCCCGCCGCAAAGAGTTACTTCACCCAAATGCGGTTCAAACCGATGCCCCGCTACACCACCGGCGCCGTCGTCGGCGCGGCGGACGCCACCGAGAACTCGCCCGTGGGGCGGCTGCTGATCCAGCCCCGCGTCGACACCGAACACGCCAAGAACGTACGGCTCGACGAGGTGCTCGGCCCGTGGTTCGCCGTCGTGTCCTGGGGCAACGACCCGGCCGCCGTCCTCGACGCGGACGCCGCAGCAGTGCTGCGGCGCATCCGGGCCCGGCTGGTCCAGGTGGTGCCGGCCAGCCAGGTCGCCGAGGCCCGCGCCCGGCAGCCCGAAGGGTCCCAGGTCGTGATCGTCGGGGACCGCACCGGCGCGCTCAAGCGCTGGTTCGACTCACACGAGGCGCCGGTCGTCATGGTCCGCCCCGACCGGTTCGTCGCCGCCGGCGGCCACGCCCAGGACGCCTCGGCCACCGTCCGCCGACTGGCCGCCGCCCTCACGCTGACGGACACACAAGAGAAGGAGAAGGGAGACGTCGATGCCGCTCGCACTGGTCTGCATGTCGCACAGCCCACTGCTTGACCTGGCCCACCCGGCGCCCGAGATCCGCCAGGACGTCGAGTCGGCGTTCGACACGGCCCGCTCGTTCGTGGCGGACTACGACCCCGACCTGGTCGTGGCGTTCGCCCCGGACCACTACAACGGTTTCTTCTACGACCTGATGCCGCCGTACTGCCTGGGGCTCGCCGCCGAGGGCATCGGCGACTTCGGCACCGCCGCCGGCCTGCTGGACGTACCGGAGGACCTGGCCCGGCGCTGTGCGCAGGCCGTCCTTGACGCGGGCATCGACCTGGCCGTGTCGCTGCGCATGCAGGTCGACCACGGCACCGTGCAGCCGCTTCAGATCCTCCTCGGCTCGCTCACGGCCCGGCCCGTCATCCCCTGCTTCGTCAACTCGGTCGCGCCGCCCTTCGCCCCCATCTCCCGGGTACGGGAGCTGGGGCAGGCACTCGGCGGTTTCCTGGCGGGGCTGGACGGCAGGGTGCTGCTTGTCGGCTCCGGCGGTCTGTCCCACGACCCGCCGGTGCCCCGCCTGGACGGCGCTACCCCCCAGGTGCGGGAACAGCTGATCGCCAACCGTGCCCCCAGCCCCCAGGCGCGGGCGGCCCGGCAGCAGCGGGTGATCGACGCGGCGGCCTCCTTCGCAGCGGGCAGCGGCGAGCTGCGCCCCCTCAACCCGGCATGGGACGAGCGCTTCCTCGACCACCTGCAGGCCGGCGACTTCGCGGCGCTCGACGCGTACACCAGCGAGGAGATCAGCGCGCAGGGCGGCAACTCCGCGCACGAGATCCGCACCTGGATCGCCGCCTACGCCGCCCTGGCGGCGGCAGGCCCATACACCATGACGTCCCGCTACTACCGGCCCATCGAGGAATACATCGCTGGTTTCGCCGTGACGACCGCACAGCCGGCGGACACCGTCGGCCTGGTCAGGCCATGACCGCTCTCCCGTCCGCCGCCGTCACACGGGACGCCGAACTGCGCTCCCTCGCCGATGAGTTGCAGCGGGCCGCGCACACCCGCGTGCCCGTGCCGCCGCCGCACCAGCGACCCGGCGAGCTGGACACCACCGAGGCGTACACCGTGCAACGCCACCAGTTGGCGGCACGGACCGCCGCCGGAGCCCGCCTCGTCGGGCATACCGTCGGCATCACCTCGGCCGCGCTGCGCCGCCGCCTGGGCACCGACCGGCCCGCCCACGGCTTTCTGCTGGACACCATGCGCTACGACGACGGGGCGACACTGCCCGCCGACCGGTTCTTGGCGCCCCGCGCGCTGCCCAAGCTCGCGTTCGTGCTGAGCCGCCCGCTCGCCGGCCCCGGGGTGGACGAACAAGCCGCCGCTCGGGCGGTCGGCGCAGTCCTGCCGGCCCTGGAGATCATCGACTCGCGGGTGCGGATGCGACACACGTCCTTCGCCGACACAGTCGCCGACAACGCCTCCGCCGCCGCATTCGTCCTCGGGGCGGGCAGCGGCCGGCCGCCGGCCGGGCTGGACCTCGACGAGTGCCTCGCGGAGCTGGAGGTCAACGGAGAACTCGTCGCCTGGGGGCGCGGATCCGACGTCACCGGTACCCCGCTCGGCGTGCTCGCCCACCTCGCCGACACCCTCGCCGAGCGGGGCGAGGCGCTGCCCGCCGGACACATCGTGCTGGCCGGAGCGCTGTCTGGCGCCGTGGAGGTGCACGCGGGGGACCGGCTGGGAGTGATCTTGCCCGGCATAGGATCGGTGTGGGCCCACCTCGGCGAGACGGCCGGTTTGAGCGCATGACAAACCAAACGAGAGGCAGCATGACGACCGACACGATGCGGCACGCCCGGTCGGCGGAGCCGGACAGCGGGGAGCTGGTCGCCGCACTGCGACGCGCCGGGGTCAGCAGGGTGGACGACTCGGCGCTGGCCCGCTCCCTGTACGCCTCCGACGCCTCGCTGTACCGGATCCCGCCGCGCGCGGTCGTTGCACCCCGCGAGGTGGAGGAGATCGTGGCCGTGCTCGCAGTCTGCCGGGAGCTGGGCGTGCCGCTCACCCTGCGCGGTGCCGGCACGTCGCTGGCCGGCAACGCGGTCGGGCCCGGCGTCGTCATCGACACCTCCCGCCACCTCAACCAGATCCTGGAGATCGACCCCGAAGCAGGGACCGCGCTGGTGCAGCCCGGTGTCATCCAGGAACAGCTGCACCGGCGGACCGCACGGCACGGGCTGCGCTTCGGACCCGACCCCTCCACCCGCACCCGCGCCACCCTCGGCGGCATGATCGGCAACAACGCCTGCGGCTCCCGCGCCCTCGGCTACGGCCGCACCAGCGACAACGTCCTCGGCCTAGACGTCGCCTGCGGCACCGGCGACCGGCTGCGCCTGGGCCAGATGCCCGGTACCGACGCCGACCGGGACCACCCGCTGCTCCGTTCGCTGCGCGATCTGACGCGCGCGAACCTGGCGGTGCTACGCACCGAGTTCGGCCGGTTCGGCCGCCAGGTCTCCGGCTACTCCCTCGAACACCTCCTGCCCGAGCGGGGCTTCGACGTCGCCCGCACCCTCGTCGGCAGCGAAGGCACTCTGGCGCTGACGCTGGGCGCCCGGCTTCGCCTGGTGCGTCAGCCCGCCGCGACGCTCCTCGTTGTCCTCGGCTACGCATCGATGGCCGAGGCCGCCGACGCGGTACCCGCGCTGCTGCCGTACTCCCCGGTCGCCTGCGAGGGCCTCGACAGCCGGATCACCGACGTCGTACGCCGGCGGCGGGGGGCCCGGGCAGTGCCCGACATGCCTCGCGGATCGGGCTGGATGCTCGTCGAACTCGCCGGCCAGAGCATCGGTGAGCTCGTCAGCACCGCCCAGCGCCTCATCTCCGACTCCGGCGCCCTCGACGCGATGGTCGTCGACGACCCGGCACGTGCCGCCGCGCTGTTCCGTATCCGCGAGGACGGCTCCGGCCTCGTCGCCCGCACCGAGACCGGCGCCCCCGCGCACGCCGGATGGGAGGACGCCGCCGTACCGCCCGAGAAACTCGGCACCTATCTGCGAGATTTCGAGGCGCTGCTCGTCGAGCACAGTCTGACCGGGGTGCCGTACGGACACTTCGGCGACGGCTGTGTGCACGTACGCATCGACTTCCCACTGCACCGGCCCGGCGGCAGCGGCGTCTTCCGCGCCTTCCTCAAGGAGGCGGCGGCGCTGGTCGCCCGGCACGGCGGCACCATCTCCGGCGAGCACGGTGACGGCAGGGCCCGCGGCGAACTGCTCCCGCACATGTACTCCGACGCGGCCATCGGCCTGTTCGAGAAGGTCAAGCAGATCTTCGACCCGGATGACCTGCTCAACCCCGGTGTCATCGTGCGCCCCGCGCCTGTGGACGCAGATCTGCGCGCCGCCACCGTGTCCCCGCTGACCCACCGCGAACTGCCCACACTGGCCTGGGCATACGAGGAGAACGTCGGCGACCTGTCGCTCGCCGTGCACCGCTGCACCGGCGTCGGCAAGTGCCGCGCCGACAACACCTCTACTGGCGGCGTCATGTGCCCCTCCTACCAGGCCACCCGCGAGGAGAAAGACTCCACCCGCGGCCGGGCCCGCGTCCTGCAGGACGCCGTCTCCGGCAAACTCGGCCCCAACCCCTGGCGCTCGAAGGAGCTGCACGACTCGCTCGACCTGTGCCTGTCCTGTAAGGGCTGCGCCTCCGACTGCCCCACCGGCATCGACATGGCCGCATACAAGGCGGAGGCCCTGCACCAGCGCTACCGGCGCCGCCTGCGACCCCGCAGCCACTACGCGCTCGGCTGGCTGCCCCGCTGGACCCGTCTCGCCGCCCGCATACCGCACGGCGCCCGCATCGCAGGCGCCGTCCTCCAGTCCCGTGCGCTTCGGCCCCTGGTGGCGTGGGCGGCGGGCATCGACGCCCGCCGCGGGCTGCCGTCATTCGCGCCGGTCACCTTCCGCCGCTGGTTCGGCTCCCGCACCCGCCCTGGCGGCGCGCAGGCTCCCCACGGGGAGGTCGTGCTGTTCGTGGACTCGTTCACGGACGCCTTCTCGCCCGAGGTCGGCCAGGCCGCGGTGGCGGTCCTGGAGGACGCCGGATACCGGGTGACAGTCACCGCCGAACCCGTGTGCTGCGGCATCACCTGGATCTCCACCGGTCAACTCGACGGCGCCCGCGCCCAGTTGAGGCGAACGGTCGGCGCGCTGCTGCCGCACGTACAACGCGGCGCCACCGTCGTCGGACTCGAACCCTCCTGCACCGGGGTACTGCGCGCCGACGCCGCCGAACTCCTCGCAGGTGCTGGTGACGACGAAGCCGCCCAAGGCGCGAAGGACATCGCGGCCGCCACCCGTACCCTCGCCGAGCTACTGACCGCCACGCCTGGCTGGACACCACCCGACCTCTCCCACGCCACCGGCATCGCCCAGCCCCACTGCCACCACCACGCCGTCATGGGCTGGGAGGCGGACGCCGCCCTGCTGCGCCGGGCCGGAGCAGATATCCAGCGCCTGGGCGGCTGTTGCGGACTCGCGGGGAACTTCGGGGTCGAACAGGGGCACCACGAGGTCTCCGTCGCCATCGCCGAAGGGCAGCTGCTGCCCGCGGTACGTGCCACCTCCGTGGACGGCACCGTCCTCGCCGACGGCTTCAGCTGCCGTACCCAGCTCGACGACCTGGCTGGTCGCCGCGGCGAACACCTCGCCCAGCTCCTCGCTCGCCACCTTCCCAACACCGCTACCGGCAGGGGCGGCGGCACTGACTGACGGTGCGGGTGCCGACACATCATCCGGGCAGGTCACGCGGCATGTCGGTACTCGTGGAGGGTGCCGCCGAGCCGGTTGCGTCGGTGAACATCGAGGCGGGTGATCCGGTCCGGATCGGTGACCGGGCCGGGCAGTGCATGCAGCGGAGCGGCCTGGCCAAGGGCCTGGTGGGGCCGGTGTTCGATATCGTGGCGCTCGAACTCACGCAGCACGTGCAGAAGGTGGCGCTGATTCCAGACCAGGGTGCGGTCCAACAAATCGCGTTGGCAGGTCTGCACCCAGCGCTCCATGATCGAGTTCATGCGTGGCATCTGGATCCCTGTGGTCACCACGCGCAGCCCGGCAACCTTGAGCACGGCGTCGAACGCCCTGGTGTACTTCGAGTCCCGGTCACTGATCATGAACTTCGCCTTCGCGCCCGCATCCTCGAGGTCCATGACGAGGTAGCGCCCGAGCTGAGCAACCCACTGCCCGGTGGGGTGCGCAGTGGCTCCGAGGATCCGTATGCGCCGGGTGGCGTGCTCGATGACAGCGAAGGCGTAAAGCCGTGCCCCGGTCAGGGTGCGCGTCTCGAAGAAGTCGCACGCGAGCAGCGCCTCCGCCTGGCTGCGCAGGAAGTCGGCCCAGGTCCCGTGGTCGCGTTGGGGGAGGGAGCGATGCCGTGTTCTTCGAGGATCTCCCAGACGGTGGAGCCGGCACCTTGATGCCGAGCGCAGCTAGTGCTGTGGCCGCATAGGTTCGCCGGGTTGTGGCGGGCGCCTCCCTTTCACCGGCAGGTCATCGGCGGCCTTCCTCGCCGAGCGCGCCTTCTCGCTGGCCAGCCACGCGTAGAAGGAGGAGCGGGCCACCTTCAGCAGCCGGCACAACAGGGCAACATTGTGGGTGGTCTTCTCCGCCTCGATGAACGCGTACACCTCGCTCATCGATCGCTCTCCTTGATGCTCCTATGTCAAGCGGCCAACTCAACTGGCTCTGGAACGGGTTGGCTGCACTGGAGCCGTGCGGCTTCATCGGCGAGCAGAGCACGGAAGACCCGGTCCGAGATACGACGCTTGAGCAGGCGGGGAGCCAACCCCGCCGGTCCTGCCACTCTGACACCACCCGGGTGCCGGCGCCCTCTACTTTGGCATTGACGCGAAGAAGACCGCTGCTTTTCGCAGCACATCGATCGTCTCCGCCTGCTCGGCGGCCAGTCTCCGCAGTCGGCGCAGCTCTTCGCGCTCGGCCGTCGTCAGCTCTCCCGGCGCCCCCCTGCCCACGGTCGATCGTGTCCTGCTTGACCCAGTTCCGCAGTCTCTCGGCGCTGACCCGATCTCCCGGGCCACCTCGGTGACGGTCTTCCCGGACGAGCGCACGAGCGCGACCGCGTCCCGTTTGAACTCCTCCGTGTACCGCTTGCTGCGGTTGCTCTTGCTTCCCACCTGGCACTACTTCCTCTGGAACCTCACGTCCCAGTCTCCAGGTGTCCACGATCAAGGGGAAGGTTCAGCACCGCCAGCTCGTACCGCGCGCGTATTGATGGTGCGCGGTTTCGTGGGGCTGTCCACAGGCGCAACCTCCAGCACTCGAGCGGAAGACCTGCCGGGAGGCCGCCGCCCTGCCCACGACGTGGCGGGGCATCCGCTGTTGGGATGCCCCGCCACGTCGTCATGTGTATTGCTTCGAAGGTGTCAGAGGTCCAGGACCAGACGGGGGCAGCCCTCGGTGGCACGTGACACACAGATCATCATCGTGTCGTTGGCTGCCTGCTCCTCCGCGGTGAGGATCGAGTCCCGGTGGTCGGCGGCTCCGTACAGAATCCGTGTCTCGCAGGTGCCGCACGTCCCCTCCTTGCAAGAGGACAGCACGGTGATGCCATGGGCCTCTGCGACTTGGAGGACGGATCGGCCCGCGGGTACTTCCGCCCGCACGCCGGTCTGGGCGAACTCCACCTCGAACGCTGCGTCGGGTAGGTCGCGCAATGCCTTCTTGGGTGCGAACCGCTCGGTGTGCAGGCTCCCTGCCGGCCAGTGAGCCAGCGCGCCCTCAAGTGCGTGGAGCAGTGGCTCCGGGCCGCATGCGTAGACGAGCGTCTCGGCCTGGACGGTGGCGAAGATGCCCGGCAAGTCCGGGTGGCCGAACTCGTCCTGAGGTACCGGTTTCACTCTGTCGCCGTACTTCTCCAACTCGTCGAGGAAGGCCATCGACGCGCGGGTGCGACCGCCGTAGTGCAGCTCCCAGTCGGCGCCCGCTGCCTCGGCCTGTTCGATCATCGGGAGGATCGGGGTGATGCCGATGCCGCCCGCGACGAAGACGTAGCGCGGTGAGGACACGAACTGGAAGTTGTTGCGTGGCCAGCCCAGGCGGAGTCGGGTACCGACCTCGCACGTGTCGTGAAGTACCTGCGATCCGCCGCGGCCGTTGGCCTCCCGCAGCACGCCCAGCCGCCATTCGTCCGGCTGGGACGGCGACGACGACAGTGAGTACTGCCGCACGACGACGCCTCCGTTGACCGGCACGCGGATGTCGACGTGCGCGCCAGGACCCCATTCCGGCAGGGCCTCGCCGTCCGGATGGGCGAAGCGCAGTGCGACGACACCGTCCGCCACCGCTTCCTTCCCGACCAGGACCAGCTCCATCTCGCGCTTGACCCGCTTCTTCTGACGCTCGACGTCAGCTGGGTCCCAGACCACGGGCAGAGACAGGCGGACCGGCAGCAGCGCCATCCTCGCGAAGTCGAGCGGGACCTCGTCGGCAGGGCGCAGGGAAGGCAACCGTTCGAAGAGGACCTGGAGCCCCATCGCGCCCTGCACGCGGGCGAGCGCTTGCCCGAGACAGGTGTGCCGGCCGGCGGTGAAGGCCAGATGGTCGGCCGGGTCCTCGCGGTGGATGTCGAATTCGAAGGGCCGCTCGACGTGGGCCGGGTCCGTGTTCGCGCTCGCGAGGGAGACCCAGATCATGTCGCCCCGAGAGATCTTCACACCAGAGATCTCCATGGCGCGCATCGCCTTGCGGGAGGCGAAGGGCGACGACGGACGGCGGCGGACGGTCTCCTCGAAGACGTTCGCCCACAGCGCGGGATCTTTGAGCGCCTCGTCGACGAAGTCGCGCCTGGGGCCGAGGAACAACACGGCGTTCGCCATCGCCTGGGCGGTGGTGTCGGCTCCGGCGAGTGCGAACTCGCAGACGTGCAAGGCCACCTGGGGCACGGACAGGACGTACTGACCGTCGCTGGTCCGCTGCGTCGCCATATCGCTGATGAAGTCGTCACCAGGGTTTTCACGACGCTCGGTGACGACCTGCTGCAACTGGGCGAAGGAGGAGGCAAACCGCTCCCACACCTCGTCGACGATCTCCGGCGGCATCTGTTCCTGCGCCGAGGACAGAACCCGGCCCATGTCACCGCGCAGCCGGCGCATCATGGCGTCGTGCTCCCAGCCCAGGCCCAGGTGGGCGAGAAGGGTCTGGGTCGTCAGCTCCAGGCAGTACTCCTCCATCAGATCGGCAGAGCCCTGGTTTTCGATCTTGTCCAAAATGCGGTGCGCGCGTTCCTCGATCTGCGGGCGCAGCGCCTCCATGCGGTCCTTGCTGAACCCGCGCAGAGCCGCGTTGCGGTGAACCGTGTGCAGGTCGGGGTCCATGCCTACGATCATCTGGGACATCAGGCCCTGGGGGACGACGTCCCGGTACTTGGGCGGGACGTCGATCGTCGCGGTGTTGCCGGAGGAGGAGAACTCCTTCCAGTCGGCCAGCACACGGAGCACGTCCTGGCGTTTGGTGACGACCCAGGCGTTGAGCCACTCGTACCAGAACACCGGGTGCTCGTCGCGCACCTTGGCGAAGTGCATGGAGGGGTCGTGGTAGTAGTCGTCGCTCATCGCGTCGAACCCGTGCGCTACGGGGCAACGGCCGGTGGCGGGCGGTATTGCTGTTTCGATCATCGCCGACTCCGGGTTCTCACAGGGCCGCAGCCACGGCCATGGTGGAGAGCTTCTGAAAACGTGCGACGTTCTCGCTCTCCTCCATGACTCCGGCGGACAGGAAAACGAAGGTGAGGTCGCGGTCCGGGTCGATCCAGAACAGCGACGATCCGGCGCCGTAGTTGCCGTGCGTGCGCGGCGAGGTGAACGGGCCGAAGAAGCTGGGCGCGGTGCCCGTACCCGACAGGGAGAAGCCCAGACCGAAGTTGCCTTGAGGGACCTCCCAGCCGCGGGCTACCGCCATCTGGGCGTAGAGGTCGTTCGGCATGTCACCGGTCTGCAGGGTGGTGGCCTGGTCGACGACCGCCGGGGCCAGCACCCACTGCCCGTCATGCAGGCCACGGCGGCGGATCATCTCGGCGAACGTGAAGACGTCACGGGCGGTGGATACGGAGCCCACCCACGGCATCTCCGCGTCCTCGGTGATGTGCTCGTTGAGGCACTCGATGTCGCTCGGCTGTAGGAATCCGCCCTGGGGCAGGTACGCCTTGAGCGGCACGGCCCGGTCCTTCAGCGTCGCCGGCAGACCGAACGAGGTCTCGTCCATGCCCAGCGGATCGAAGATCAGCTCTCGCGCCAGGTCCCGGAACGACGCAGCGCCGTACGCCCGCCGCACCATCTCGCCCATGAGCGCGTGGTTGATCGCGGGGGCGTAGTTGAGGTTGGTGCCGGGGTCGAACAGCACGTCTACCGTGGCCAGCGCCTGGACGACGTCCGCGAGCGCCCCGAAGCGGTCCGGCCCGAGTCCTGGGTTGGGCGTCGGCGGCATGCCGGAGCGGTGGGTGAGCAGATGGATGAGGTTGATCTTGTCCTTGCGCAGCATGTGGAACGGATCGGTTCCCAGGAACTCCGGGATCAGGTCCACGACGCGTGTGGACAGAGCCAGTTTCCCCTCGCCGATCGCACGCAGAGCCATCGCGTTGGTGAAAGCCTTGGTCAGTGACAGCACACGGAACACGGCGTCCATTGCGAGCTCACGACCGGTGGCACGCTCGTGCCAGCCGAGTGCGGTGTCCGCGACGATGTCGCCGCCCCGGGCGAGGATCATGTGCGCGCCGTCGTAGGTGCCGTCGGCGATGTCGCTCGTGATCTCGGCGACGAGCCGGGCCAGCGCGCGGGGGTCGACGTCGTCCCGGGCGACGACACCGGGTCCGGCGGCTTGGGCGACGGGGACGGTGGTGGTGTCAGAGGTCATGATCGCCAGACCCTTCACTGCATCACGAGCCCGCCCGAGGGCGAGATCGTCTGGCCGGTGTAGTAGGAGCCCTCGTCACCGGCGAGGAACAGGACGGTCCTGGCGATCTCCTCCGGTGCGGCGGTGCGGCGAATGGGCTGCATGCCGACGAGGAAGTCGATGAACTCGTCGTCGCTCTGGCGGAAGAGCGGCGTGTCGATGGCGCCCGGGGCGAGCGCGTTGACACGGATGCCGAACGGAGCGAGTTCCACCGCACCCTCGCGCGTGAGGCCGAGAACGGCCGCCTTGGAAGCCGGGTAGTAGGACGGCATGGCCACACCCATCAGCGCCGCGGCCGAGGAGAAGTTGACGATGGCGCCGCCACCGTTCCTCTTGAGCAGTGGCGTGGCGGCCCGCATCGTGTAGAAGGTGCCGTAGAGGTTGATCCTCAACACCCGGTCGAAGTCCTCGTCCGTGATGTGCTCGATGAACTCCGGGTTGTGGCGGCGCCCCTCCTTCGCCGCGATGAATCCCTTGTAGTTCTCCTCGTTGAGGGCTTCGAGAGCGGCGCGGTTCGGCGCGTTGACACCGGCGGCGTTGACAAGGGTGTTCAGGCGGCCATGATCCGCTTCCACCCGTGCCAGTGCCTCGCCCACAGCCGTGCTGTCGGCGATGTCGAAGGCAAGCGGGATCGCGCGTTCCATGCCCTTGAACGCTTCGCCCAGAGATTCAGCGGAGATGTCGGCGCCGTAGACGACGGCACCTTCCGCATGGAAGGCACGGGCCACCGCGAGACCCATGCCGGACGCCGCTCCAGTGACGAGAACGACGTGATCAGCGAACTTCATTGTTCCTCCTGCAACTTCCCAGGTCACCTGACACCGGGGATCAGCACAACGGAGGCTCGCACATTTGCTTGACATATGTCTAGTGAAAGTGGAGTGCCTTTTTGCTGCAGCGACCACCCTCCGGCGTGAGGCGCACCGCTACGAGTGGTGCGGCGTCGAGCCCCCGCAGCAAAACCGCGGCGGCTGGCCAGGCAAGGGCCACGGAGGCCGTCGGCTCCCGAGGCGGCGTCGGTTTACCACGCTACAGAAGGGTTCCTGCCGACAGGGCCGGCCTTGCGCCTCTGGGCGGTAACCGCATGGCGCGGGATGCGGTGCCGAATTCCACTGCACAACAGCAGCCGGATCGCCCGCGGGAGGCCACCGAGCATCCCCGTGCCCCTGGCGCGGACGTGACGGCACGCGTCGACCGCGCCCCTGCGCACCATCGCACAGGGGGTGCATATTGGCTAGACGGCCGTCAATCCACTGAGATCAGTCGGAGTGGCTTGGCTGCCCACTCAGGGCATGGGCGAGGGCATCGGCGAGTTCCAGCACGATCACGTCGAAGAACGCCGGGCGATCGCGCACCACAGCGAAGTAGAACGCACGCTCGATTGCCATGATGAGTGCGATGATGCGCGCCCGAGCCCGCTCCGTCGCCACCCCGTGTTCGGTGAGCCGGCCAACTGCTGCGGGCATCGCGTCCGTGAGGCGGCCGTAGAGGGCGAACCACTCCTCGGCCACAGCCTCTTCGTTTGCCAGCGCCTGTTCCATCGAGGTGAATTCCATGCGGTACCGGCGCCACAAGGCAGCGTGCTCCCGCAGCCATTCACCCGTTACGGCAGGCGTGGGCTCCAGTGTCGCCAGATGTTCGTACGCGGCCACCACGTCCGGCTCGACTCCACGCATGATCTCAACGACGATCTCTCCCTTGGAGCGGAAGTGCAGGTAGAAGGTCGCCCGCGAAACATCGGCCGCGCGCGCGATGGCGTCTGCCGTGGTCGCCGTGTAACCCTGCGCAACAAACAGGCCGCGCGCGGCATAGACCAGCGCGGCGCGCGTGCGACGCTTCTGCTCGGCGCGCGACACTCGGGCAGCCTTCTCCGGCACTAGAGACCCTTCCGATCGGACGTGTGTCCACTCTACCGAAGGGCCTGTGACCAGCAGAAAGACGAAGCCGGTCCTCGACGACCCCCTCCAACTCCTCACCGGGCCGGCCCACGAGCTCGCCGGCGTCCGCGCGGTCACGCCCGCCGATCTTGCCGGGTACCGGATCTGGATGCCCGCCATCGTCCCCGGTACCGAGTGGGCCGCTTACTACGACGAACTCGCCACCGAGTTCGGGCTCACCTTCGACGCGATCGGCCCCAACTTCGGCACCGACGCCCTCCTGGACGTGATCGCCGATTCCTCGGCACTGGCGACCTTCGTCGGTGAAGAGGTCCGGCTCGTCTGGCCCGCCCACTACGACCTACGGCGCATCGCCGTGCACGACCCGACACCGGTCTACCCGCACTCGCTGATCTGGCGCAGCGACAACCCGCACCCCGCACTCACCACACTCCGCAACTACCTCGGTTCCACGCAGCCCGACCACCCCGACACCGACACCTGGACACCGAAATGGGCTCAGCGCTCAACACCACAGCGGCACCCCAGCGGCAACGACGTCACGAGCCACGAGGGTTAGCGGTGAGAACGATCAAGGAACGGGGCTCGACGGCTGTTATCGCCGGGAGCGAGCAGGCTCGTGAGCTCGGCGATCGCCTCCGGGGACGGCTTGAAGTAGCGGCGGATCAGATTGTCCCGACGCTCGCACGGGCACACGCAGCCGACTACTACGCAGGCCGAGGCAGAGTGAGCGGCAACCTGCGCAGTTCGGCAGCAATGTGTACTGCAGGAGCACGGACCTAACCGGTCGTCAAAAAGAACTGACATTCCGTCAAAAGCGGTAAGGCGCACACCTAGATTGAGCACGCCCGCTGACTGCCACACCGTCAGGCCGCATACCCAAGCAACGTTACGGGTGCTTGTGCCCCAGAACGGCCCACCACTGCTCGGCGAGGACACGCACCAGCTGCTCACGATCATGCAGAACACCGCGGACCACCGTGAAGTACATGGTCCTGTCCAGCTGCGCCATGAGCGTTACCAGCCGCAGCCGCTCCTTGTCGCGTTCTTCGCCTTCCAGGAACGTCTCCAGATGATGGGGCATCGCGTCAGCAGCCCGCCGCAGGCTTTCGTACCAGCGCTCAGAGACTTTGGGCTCCACGGCCAGAGCCTGTTCCATCGCTTCGAAGCGCAACCTGTCGCGCTCCCACCACGCCACGACATCTTCGACCCATCCGCTCACGGCGTCGAGCGAGGGATCGGGCAGGGAATCCAGACGCTGATAGACCTCCAGGACCGCGGGTTCAATGCGCTCCAGCAGTTCGATGACCACTTCAGCCTTGCTGGGAAAGTACAAGTAGAAGGTGGCCCGGCTCGCCCCTGCCGCCGCCGCGATGTGCGCGGCCGTGGCCGTCGCGTATCCGCGCTCACGGAACGCGGTGAATGCAGCCTCGATGAGGCGCTCTCGCGTCAGCCGCTTCTGCGCCTCCCTGAGCGACTCGCCAGCAGGCGACGACTCGGAGTTACGCACCCCCACAGGCTCCGTCATTCCCCTCGCCCACCAACAGCCCACGACCCCCTGAAGCTGGGCGTCACACCCCCGCGGTAGCGGCTCATCGGGGTGCTTCCCAGCGCTCGGATCATGCTACCGAATTTACCACTGGATTGCTGTCTTGTTACTAGACACGTATCTAACGAAGTGGCATGGTTGCGCCCACCACACCGGCTCCGCCGCTGGTCGGCAGAGCCGAACGCAGGAGGATACGCATGAAGCTGGACGGGAAAGTCGCCTTCATCACCGGGGCGGCGTCAGGGATCGGAGCCGCCACAGCAAGGCTGTTCGCCGCAGAGGGCGCGACGGTCATCGGGGCGGATCTCTCCGCCGACAAGATCAAGGAGTCCCTGTCGGGCGTCGCCCGGTCGAAGGGCATCGCTCTTGATGTCAGCGACAGCGCAGCGGTCAACGCCGCCTTCGACGAGGTGGAGCGCGAGCACGGACGACTCGACGTCCTGATCAACGCCGCCGGCATCAACGCCCCAACGAAGGCGGCCAACGACCAGTTGGTGGAGGCCAACGTCAAGGCCTTCGAGGCCGGGAAGCGGGGCGAGGCCTTCCACCCCGACTTCCTCAGCGACACGACCGACGAGGACTTCGCCCGGGTCATCGCCGTCAACTTGACCGGTCCGTTCTACTGTCTGCGTGCGGCCGTGCCGTTGATGCGTAGGTCCGGCGGCGGCTCGATCGTCAACATCTCCAGCGTGGCCGCGCTCATTGGCGCTCCGATGCCGCTGTACTACCCGGCATCCAAGGCGGGCGTGCTCGGCATGACCCGGGCCGCCGCAGGCGAACTGGCGCCGCACAACATCAGGGTCAACGCCATCGCCCCTGGCTCCGTCGACACTCCGTTGCTCAACGCCCAGCCGCCGGAGATCGTGGCCCAGCTCGTGGCTATGCAGCCGATCGCCCGTGCCGCCACGCCGGACGAACTCGCCCGCACTCTCCTGTTTCTGGCCTGCGACGACGGCGCCTACTACACCGGCCAGACCCTGTCGCCCTCCGGCGGCCTGCACATGTGAACAGGCGCCCACGCCCCCCAGAAGACCATCCCACAAAGAGGCACCACTGTGATCAACGAAGACCACACCGCCCTGGACGCTGCAGCACTGCGTCGGCTGCAGAAAGCCATTGAGGCCGACGTCGAAGCGGGGCTGTACGACGGCGCGAACATCATCGTCTCCCGCCATGGCGAAATCGGGTTGCACGCCTCCATCGGCTACGCGGACCGCAAGGCTGGCCGCCACACCACCACCACGGACATCTACCGCATCTTCTCGATGACGAAGGCGTTCACCAACGTCCTCGCCCTACAGGCCATCGACCGCGGCCAACTCGCCCTGACCACCCGCGTCGTGGACGTCATACCGGAGTTCTTCGGCCGCGACCGCTTCCGTACTGCACGCAAGGGACGCATCAACCTCGCCCATCTCCTCACCCACCGCGCGGGGTTGGTGACCACCCCCACCCCGCTGCCGTACTCGGAACTCGGCAACCTGGACAAGGTCATCGACGCGATCTGTCAGCTCGACGTCGTCGGCGAGCCGGGCACCACCCTGAACTACTCCCCCGCGCTCAACCACGCGCTGATGGCCGAGATGGTGCGCCGGGCCACGGGCTCCGACTCCGTACGGAATCTGATGCGGCGTGAGATCTTCGAGCCGCTCGGCATGGCCCGCACCGCGCTGGGCGCCCCCAAGGAGTGGGGCAAGCACTACGTGCCGATCCGGGCCAGCTTCCCCGACGGCGGCTGGCTGTCCACGGCAGACATCGAAGTGATGGAAGAGATCATCACCGAGGATGCCGAGATGCCCTGGGTGGGCGCCGTCTCCACGGTCGAGGACATCCACACCTTCGCGGAGATGCTGCGCTGCCGTGGCGAGATCGACAACAGCCGCATCCTCTCCCCGGCCATCCTCGACCTGGCCACCACCAACCAGACCGGGGACCTGCCCAACGACCTCTATCGGGGCCTCGCCGAGGCACGTGGCTGGGATGTGCCCCCCGGCAATTTCGGCCTCGGGTTCGCACTGTCCGGCTCGGGCACCCACGCATCGTTCTTCGGACCGACCACGAGCCCTCGCACCCACGGCAACTACGGGGCCGGCACCACCCTGTTCTGGGTCGATCCGCAGCGTGACATGACCTTCGCCTGTCTCACGTCTGGAGTCATGGAGGAGAGCGAAAACGTGCTCCGCTTCCAGCGCCTGTCGACGCTGGCTGCCGCCGCCGCGCTCTGAGCGCATTCGGCCGCCCCTGTCGTCCCGGGGCCGCCCACTCCCCTCACTCCCCACGACCGGACTCGTCCTGCTCGACGCCGCATGGACGGACCCGTCGCCTCAACAACCGGGATTCAAGAGATGACTCAAACCGTGAACCGTCCCGCTCCTCCTCCGGAGTTCGACCCGTACAGCGACACGTATCTTCGCGACCCCGCCTCGGTCTTCCGACGGACTCGCGAGGAGACGCCAGTATTCTGGTACGAACCGTTGGGGACCTGGATCGTCACCCGCCGAGCCGACATCGACGCCGTCCTCATGGACTGGGAGACGTGGTCCTGCCAGGCCAACGGCGGCCGCCTTCCCGTACCTGAGAAATACGCCGACGTGGTTCCGCCCGAGCTCATCGCGGAGATCATGATCAGCATGGATCCGCCGAAGCACACGGCGGCTCGCAAGGTGGCCCAGCGTGGCTTTCTGAAGCCGGTCATCGAGGCGCTCGCGCCCGAGATCGAAGCCCGGGCCCATCGCATCATCGACCGCTTCGCCCATCTCGGCGCCTCGGAACTGATGGAGACCTACTGCCTGGAGCTGACCACACAGACGCTGATGGCTCTGCTCGACCTCCCGGCCGAGGACGAGCCCCTGATGCGCCAGCTGCGCGACGACCACTTCAGGGTGCTCGCCAGCGGCCATGAGCCGATGGAGGAGCCACAGCACAGCGAGGTCTGGGACCGGTACACCACGGCGCAACTGCGCCTGCGGCAGCTCGCGCAGGAACGCCGCGACGGCACCGGCAGCGACGTCATCACTCTGATGGCCGCCGCCAGGGACAGGGAGGGAAAACCCGCTCTGGCGGTGGAGCGCATCGCTATGCATCTCACCGAGTTCGCCGCGGCCGGGACGGACACGACCGCGCAGGCCATGGCCAACGCGATCCTGTTCCTGACGTCGGAACCGGAACAACTCGCCGAAGCCCAGGCCGATCCCGCGCTGTGGCCGCGAGTCTTCGAGGAGACCGTTCGCCGTCGCCCTTCGGCCCCGTTCGCCTCCCGGGTCGCCACCACCGATGTGGAGATCGCCGGCGTCACGGTCCGCGAGGGCGAGATGGTCTGGCTGGCGCTGGCGAGCGCCAACACCGACCCGGCGGGTGTCACTGATCCCATGCGGTTCGACATTCACCGCGACGGCCTCGACGAGCACTACTCCTTCACCAAGGGCCGGCACACCTGCCTGGGCGCACCGCTCGGCCGCACTCAGGGCGCCATCGGGCTGCGCGTGGCGTACGAACGCCTGGCTGGGCTGCACGCCGTGCCGGAACAGCCCCAGGACTTCCTCCCCCTGGCGATGCTGCCCATCCGCCGCAGCCTTCAGGTCGCCTGGGACCGGCCCACCGCTGCACGAACCGTTGAGACCAGGGAGCTCTGAAGATGACCGCTTACGTACGTAACCAGTGGTACGTCGCCGCCTACGGCCGTGAAGTCGGGCGCGCGCTCCTCGGCCGTACCATCCTGGGCGAACCCATCGTCTTGTACCGCACGGAGGAGTCGGGCGAGGTCGTCGCCCTCGCGGACCGCTGTGTGCACCGCCGCTTCCCGCTGTCGGAGAGCCACCTCGACGGCGACCGGGTCGTGTGCGGATATCACGGCTTCACCTACGACACCACAGGCACCTGCGTCTACGTCCCCGGTCAGAAGCGCATTCCGCGCACCGCGCGGGTGAGCTCGTACAAGGTGGTCGAGCAGGACTCCTTCGTCTGGATCTGGATCGGCGAACCCGATCTCGCCGACCCGACCGCGATTCCACGGGCACGCCACATGGTCGATCCGACGTGGACCACCGTCAGCGGCATGGAGCCGATCGACGGGGACTACGGCCTGCTGGTGGACAACCTGATGGACCTTTCGCACGAGACGTATCTGCACGGCGGGTACATCGGCACGCCTGAGGTCGCGGAAACGCCGATCACCACCGAGGTGGACGAGGAAGCGGGCGTGGTCCGCGTCAACCGGCACATGGACGACGCCGAGTGCCCGCCGTTCTACGCCCGCTCCACCGGCATAGAGGGCCGGATCAGCCGCTGGCAGGACATCGAATACCACGCCCCGTGCCTGTATCTGCTGCACAGCCGGATCGCTCCGGTCGGCGCCCCTGGCCCGGGCCCGGGCGGTGAGGACAGCCACGCTTTCCACACCGAGATCACATACGCGATCACCCCCTCCTCGGAGGGCAAGGTCTACGACTTCTGGGCCGTCTCGCGGGACTTCGCCTTGGAGGACGACGAAGTAACCACCTTCATGCGGGACTTCAACCACACCGTGGTGATGCAAGACGTCAACGCACTCAACCTGCTGCAGAAGACCCTGGACACCGAGCCCGACGGGTACCAGGAACTCAGCATCAACATCGACACCGGCGGTCTCGCCGCCCGCCGGATCCTCGCCCGCCTGGCGGAGCAGGGCGCCGGACAACCAGTGGCAGCCGTCCGATGAAACCGCTCCATCCCCCGGTGCTCACCGGCGACACCGTGTATCGCATCCACTGGGTGCTCGGCACTGATCGGCTGCTCGCCGTCTGCCATTGCGGCGCCGAGCAGGAGTTCGAAGACCCGGTGCTCCTGTGGAACTGGCTGCTCGGTCACCCCGACGGACATCTGCCCGGACCAGCTCCGGCCGACACGCCTGCGCCCGGTGCCCGACATCTCGACAGGGCTTTCGCCTGACGGCCCCGGTCCAGAAAGAGAACGATCATGACCACCACGACACCCCCGCGTGCCGAGGTCGAGCTCGACCTGACCCTGATGCGCAAGGAGATCCTCGCCGACAGCGTCCTCCGGCTGACCTTCGCGCACCCCTCGGGCCTCCAGCTGCCCGGCTGGGAGCCCGGCGCCCATATCGACCTCGTGCTCGGCCCCGACCTCGTACGGCAGTACTCCCTGTGCGGCGACCCCGACGACACGTCCGTCCTGCAGGTGGCGGTGCTGCGCGAGGCCGCCGGGCGCGGCGGCTCCCTCCACGTGCACGACAAGCTGGCCGAGGGCGACACGGTTCGGGTCCGAGGCCCACGCAACCACTTCGCACTGGTCGATGCGCCGCGCTATCTCTTCATCGCCGGCGGCATCGGCATCACCCCGATCCTCCCGATGATCGCCGCCGCCAGGCGGCGGCAGGCGGACTGGCGCCTCGTGTACGGCGGCCGCACCCGCGGTTCCATGGCCTTCGCGCAGCAGCTGGCCACGCATCACCCCGACCGGGTGGAGATCTGCCCCCAGGACGAGAGTGGCCTCATCGACCTGGGGGCGGTGCTCGGGACGCCGCGGCAGGACACGGCGGTGTACTGCTGCGGCCCCGAGCCCCTGCTCAACGCTGTGGAGCAGCGGTGCGCATTCTGGCCGGACGGGGCACTGCACATCGAGCGCTTCGTACCCAAAGCGCGTAGCGACGACGCCCCGTCGACCTCATTCGAGGTAGAACTGTCGCTCTCCGGGAAGACGCTGACCGTACCGCCTGACCGCTCCATCCTGGAGGTCGTCGAGGAGGCCGGGGTACCCGTGCTCTCGTCCTGTCAGGAAGGCACCTGCGGCAGCTGCGAGACCGCGGTCCTCGCGGGCGATCCCGACCACCGGGACTCACTGCTCAGCGAGAAGGAACGCGCTTCCGGAGACGTCATGTTCATCTGTGTCTCCCGGTCCCGCTCCCTCCGCCTTGTCCTCGACCTCTGAACCCACCGCCGTGGCGAGAGCACAGGAGCTCTGCTCCGTGGGCCATGGGCCAGGGCTGCTCGCCACGGCGGTGTTCCACCAATGGGCCAAGGGCACCCCCATCAGCGACTTCGACAGCAGTGGGGGCAGAGCCTCCTACTCCACGGGCTGATGTCCCTGGGTGGATCAGCGTCCTGCGGCCCCGACTGCAAGCTCCAGTTGAGGAGCCGTGGGCAGGGTGGTTCCGAGCGTGCGCGGGGCCCCGTTCGGAGCAGTCCGCCACCGCCAACATGCCCGGGGAATCAAGTGGCAGTGCACGCACGAGCGGCAAAACGGCAGGACAGCCAGGAAGCAAGTCAGAAGCTGCAACTGTCTCTTCGGGCAATTCTGCTTGTCCTGGCTCTTGTACCCAGCATCGCCCTGGGTCACCCGTGGTCGATGAACTCGGCCCAGCTTTACGTAATTGACGTGACGTCAACAACCGCAAGACCGCAGGGACACACGTCGCGCTCCCGGTAGTCACCATCTTCTACAACTTGCAGGCGGAGCGGCAGCTGAGCGCGGCCGCCCTCGCCGACCCCACCGCCTATCGGACGAGGCTGGCGAATCAGCGGCAGATCACTGATGCGTCCGTCGAGGGCCTGCAGGGCCTACCCGACTCCGCCCCCGCCGATATCGTCGCGCACTACCGGCAGGTCACGCTCGCCGAGGAGATTCGCATCCAGGACGAACTGGCCGGCCTTCGACAGGGTGGTCGCGAGCTCGGGGACGTCGACGACCTCCACCGGACACGGCACTCCCGCGTGATCCCCTCGTCAGGACGGTCACTGATCGCCTTCGTCACACCCTCGAGCTTGATCTTTTCGACCTGACCGACCGTCGCCGTCGTCCTGGCGCTGCGGCACGAGAACGCGGTGCTGCGTCGTCAGATCTGACGCTGGGCGAATCGCAGATCGGCATCATCGGCGCCAACGGCTCCGGAAAGTCCACGCTCGCCAGAATGTTCAACGGGCTGGTGCTCCCACAGCGCGGCCGCGTTCTCGTCGACGGGCCTGGTATTCGTGGTGGGCTTCCAGCTCGTGACCGCGGGGTGGCAACGCGGAACGGTGATCGGCGGTCAGCTGCTCATCTCTGCACTACTCGCGGGACTGGTGACGGTCACCACACGGGTGAGCGACATGCTCGCGCTGTTCGAGCGTCTCGCGCGGCCACTGGACCGGGTGGGGATCAGCTCGCACCGCATCGCGCTCGTGCTCTCATTGACGATGCGCTGCATCCCGATGGTCGCGCAGGCCTGGCAAGCCTCCATCGACGCCCACCGGGCCCGCGGCCTGCGCCGAGGATCGTGGCGCGTCGTTGTGCCCGTCATCGTCCGCCTGCTGCGCTCGGCCGAATCCCTCGGTGACGCGATGACCGCACGCGGCGCCGACTAGCTTACTGCGGCTGGCCCGTCGCCCTGCCGCGTGATCCGGTGATGAAGGGTGAATTCGCATGATCGTCGCAAGGAGCGTCCTAATGTGGCGCGGACCCGCGTCCGTGCGGTCGCCGACGGCTTGGACGCGGGCCTCGTCGAGACCCGCAGGATCATCCAGGATCTCGCCCCGTCCGCCGTCGCAAGGCCGGTTTGGAGGGCTCGCTGCATCTGTTGTGCGCCCGTCCGCAGGCCGACGGGACCGCGGCGCGGGTGGAGTTCCGCTCGGTTGGAGCGCACCAACCACTCCTCGAGGCGCAGGGCGCCGTCACCTTGTTCCGCGTCGCCCAGAGCACGCTGGCGATGGTACGCGAATACGTGTACACCGCCTGTGCGCCCGCCCGGACGGACCGGGGTTCTGACATGCCCGCCGCTCCACGCGCGCCTGCGCGAATTCGGCGGGGACCAGCCACATCGGCATCCATGGGTGAGCCAACTCTACGAATGGCTCGCTCAGCCCGTTCAACAACGCACAGAGGAGGAGTGAGACTTACCCCGCAACCATCGCTTCCCCCATCGGCGCGCCGGTCTTGTCGCGAACTTGCTGTTCGGTGACGCCGGGAGCAAGCGACACCAAGTGAAGACCAGTCGGGGTCACGTCGAGCACTGCCAGGTCGGTGATGATCCGGTCCACGCACGCCGTGCCGGTCAGCGGGAGCGTGCACCGTTCGACGATCTTCGGGCTACCGTCCTTGGCCACGTGGTCGGTGAGCACGACGATCCGCCGGGCGCCGGCCACGAGGTCCATCGCGCCGCCCATTCCCTTCACCAGGGCACCGGGAATAGTCCAGTTCGCCAGGTCCCCGCTCGCGCTGACCTGGAGCGCCCCAAGGATGGCGATGTCGATATGTTCGCCACGGATCATCGCGAAGGAGGCCGCCGAGTCGAAGTAGCTCGCCCCAGGGTTGACCGTGACGGTCTGCTTGCCGGCATTGATGAGATCGGCGTCTTCTTCACCCTCGTACGGGAAGGGACCGAGGCCGAGGATGCCGTTTTCGCTCTGCAGTGTCACCTGCACGCCGTCGGGAACGTAGTTGGCAACCAACGTGGGGATACCGATCCCCAGATTGACGTAGTCGCCGTCGTGGAGTTCGGCGGCAGCAATTGCCGCCATTTCGTCGCGCGTCCAGGCCACGGGTCCTCCTACGCTGAGACGGTGTCGCGGGGGCGCACCGTGAGCTTCTCGATGTCCTTGATGCGTTGCTCGGCGAGGACCAGGCGGTCGACGTAGATGCCTGGCGTAACGACCCGTTCCGGGTCGATGTACTCCTCGGTCAGGTACTCAGCCTCGACCACCGTGACCCGCCCGCATGTCGCGACGAGCGGGTTGAAGTTCCGGGCGCTCGCCCGATAGGTGAGGTTGCCTGCCCGGTCCGCGATGTGAGCGTGCACGAGTGCGACGTCGGCGAGGATGCCCCGTTCCTGAACGTAGGTTCGTCCGTCGAACTCCGCCAGCGGCTTGCCCTCGGCCACCGGGGTGCCGACGCCGGCCCGGGTGTAGAAGGCCGCGATCCCCGCACCACCGGCCCGCAGCCGCTCGGCCAGCGTCCCCTGTGGCGCAAACTCCACCTCCAGTGTCTTGTCCAGGTATTGCTGGGCGAACAACTTGTTCTCGCCGACATAAGAGGCGATCACCTTGTCCACCTGGCGGTTTTCCAGGAGAAGCCCGAGACCCTTGCCGTCGACCCCCATGTTGTTGGACACCACGGTCAGACCGGTGACCCCGCAGTCGCGAACGACCTCGATGAGGTCTTTGGGGATGCCACACAAGCCGAATCCGCCAACAGCGATCGTCATGCCGGACCTGAGCACGTCGACCAATGCCTCCTTCGCACTCACGCGCAGCTTCGACAACTCATCACCTCTCATTTATGTGTTCGCCAAACGAGCATCGGCTGTGAAGGCCTGATCGCCAGGCCCGCACCCGGCTCAATGCGGATGCCGGGTGCGAACCTGCCGCGTACGACCTCTCGTGCGACGGCCAAGCGGAGGCTCAGGCCTTCTTGGTCTCCCAGAAGATCTTGTCGATCTGGGCGATGTAGTCCAGTGCCTTCTGGCCGGTGGCCGGGTCCGTCGACGCCTTGGCTGCCGAGAGGGCCTTCAGGGCGTCGTTCACCAGCTGGTGCAACTCGGGGTACTTCTCGAAGTGCGGGGGCTTGAAGTAGTCGCTCCACAGCACCGAGACGTGGTGCTTGGCCAGCTCGGCGCGCTGCTCCTTGATGACGGTGGCGCGGGCCTGGAAGTGCGGGTCGTCGCTCGCGGCCATCTTTTCCTGGACGGCCTTGACCGACTCCGCCTCGATGCGGGCCTGGGCCGGGTCGTACACACCGCAGGGCAGGTCGCAGTGCGCACTGGCCTTCAGCTTGGGGGCAAACAGGCGGGAGAGCATGGATGCTGTCCTTCCTCGTGATCGTGGTCTTGGGGGAGGTTGGTCCGCGGGCCGGAGGTCTTCACCGGCGCGGCCCACCCGGGTGAGCAGGCCGCGCCGGCTGCCGGCCGCACGGTTACAGGGTCGAGAGCAGGGCGCCCCAGCCGTCGAGCCGCTCCTTGATGCCCAGCTTGCCAAGCAGGCTCCAGAAGAACGCCGAGTCGCTGGTGATCACGGGCTTCTGCAGGTCGTCCTCGAGGGCGGCGATGATGTCCATGGTGTGCACGGCGCCGCCGGTCAGCAGGACGCAGTCGGCCTCGGGTGCCTCCGCCGCGACGGCGCGGGCGCTCTGGTACGCGAGGCTGTTCGGGTACCAGTACCGCGGCTGCCGCAGGAAGCTCTCGTCCGTCAGGAAGCCCTGGTGGACCCAGTTCTTCATGGTCAGGACGCGGAAGCCGGCGTCGTCGAGGAACTTGGTGTAGCGCTCGCACAGGTCGGCCGAGTAGTAGGTGGAGGCCACGGCCACCGATTCGAATCCGCAGCTGCGCAGCGCCTCGATGATCGACAGGCCCATCATGGTCACCGGCTTCTGCGCGGCGTCCTCGAGCCGGGCCTGCATCTTCAGCGCGAACTGCAGGCCGTCCTCGTGGGCGAACGAGAAGGGCGTCCCGGCCTGGCCGATGACGTCCATGCCGCCCGCGCTCAGCGCCCGCGCGCAGTGCTCCAGCTGCTCCACGGCCTGCAGGATGAAGCTCGGGTCGACCCGGAAGTCGGGAACGTACGGCACGGTCTGATAGGCCGCCACCCCCTCGGGGGCGACCCGCATCAGCTCGAGGTGGCTGTTGTCGATCGCCGGTGTCGCGATCAGGCCGACCTTGCCACGCCAGCCGACATCGGAAGCCCAACGAGTCATGCGTTCTTCTCCTCTTCTCTTTCTTTTTCTTTCGACAGGGCGTCCGGAGAGTGGGCTCTCCGGACGCCCCGACCGGCGCCGTGCGCCGGACTGCTCACCCTCAGTTGAGGCTGACCTTGCGGGTGTCGCCCAGCAGGGCCGTACAGAGGGCGCTGAGCCCGCAGAAGACGGCGATCATCGTCGAGACGCCGATCGCTCCGGGCCCTCCGGGCGCTACGAAGACCGCGGCGATCAGCGGACCGATCCCACCGCCGATGAGGGCGGCGAACTGGTAGGCCAGTGAGGTTCCGGTGTAGCGGGAGCGCGTCGGGAACAGTTCGCTGAGCAGCGCCCCCACCGGGCCGAGTGCGGCCGCTTCCAGAATCGACATGCTGATGACGAAGGCCAGCACGACCATCACCGTCGAACCAGTGCCGACCATCGGGAACATCAGGAACGCGAAGAGCCCGAACAGGATCGACGCGGGGGCGTAGACGGCGCGCCGGCCGATCCGGTCGGACAGCGCGGCGAACAGCGGGACCGCCACGGCCATGCCGGCCACCGCGAAGGTCAGGGAGTTCAGCATGAGCTGCCGCGAGACGCCGGCGTGGCTCACGCCCCACGAGATGAGGAAGACCTTCACGATCGACTGGGCCATGACGGGCCCGCAGTAGACGCCGATGGCGAGCAGCAGCCGACCCGGCTGCTCACGCAGCAGGGCGAGCAGCGGAGCGGACGCCGGCCGCGCGTCGTCGGCCTTGCGTTCCCGGGCTGCGGCGAAGACCGGGCTCTCCTCGACGTTGAGCCGGATGTACGCGCCGACGGCGATCAGCAGGACCGAGGCGAGGAAGGGCAGGCGCCAGCCCCACGCCAGGAACTGGTCCTGGTCCAGCCCGCCCAGAGCGGCGAAGAAGGCACTGGCCAGGAGCACGCCGACGGAGGCGCCCACGCCGGTCGCGCTGCCGAAGAACCCGCGGGATTTCTGGCTCCCGGTCTCGACGGACATCAGCACGGCGCCGCCCCACTCTCCGCCGACCGCGAGTCCCTGGATGAGGCGGAGGGTGACCAGCAGGACCGGTGCGAGCGTCCCGACTTGCGCCGCGGTCGGCAGTATGCCGACGAGGACGGTGGACGCCCCCATCAGGAAGAGCGTCACCAGGAGCACCGATTTGCGGCCGACCCGGTCACCGAAGTGACCGAAGATGATGCCGCCCAGGGGGCGCGCCACATACCCGGTCGCGAAGGTCGCCAGGGACGCGATCAGACCCACCGCCGGCGAGGAGGAGGCGAAGAAGACAGTCCCGAAGACGAGGCTCGCGGCGGTGCCGTAGATGGCGAAATCGTAGAACTCGACCACGCTGCCGATCAGGCTGGCCAGGTACACGCGCCGCTGCTGGCTGCGGTTCGCGGTGGTCTCCTCGATGACTCCGGGAGTGCCCGCGGGCTCCACCTCGATGGTGTCTCCGGGGGCCGGCCCGCCGGCCTTCTTGCTGGTTTCCAATGCCTTCACCCTCCTCATGGGGCCGCGACTTCACCCTGGAAGGCGAGGTCGGGGCCCGGCTGCGATGCCTTGCAGGGATGCGGTGCACCGACACAGACGGTTGTGCTCGTACTCGGTATGAGGGCGCGCCGGATTCGCCATCGAACGAGCGCGGTGTGCGGCCGCGCCCGTACTGGGCTGGGCCGTCCTCGAGGTGGTGTGGGGCTCGCTGCGGGACGAGGCGTCCTGCATCGTGCCGACGGGGGGTGGCGCACCGGGCGACACGGATCGCGAGCGCGCCGCGGACGACAGTGAGCACGGCGTCGTCCTCGATTGCCCGTGAGGCCCCTATGCCTGACTGGGCAGCGTGACGTGGCCGGCATTGCCGAGCGACCGCCGGCGCATCGACGCGGTGGCGGTCAGGCCGCCGAGACCGGCGCCGGCGACGATCACACGATGGGCATGGCGGGGCAATCTTCCTCCCAACGGGGAGTGAGGACGGGAGTCTGCCATCCGACCGTGGATGGCCGAATGAGCTGTGCTCGATCAACTAGCGCCGCTCGGCGGATGATTCGCCCTGCGGGTGAGATAATACGAGCACAGACTATCTCTGCCGCGCAAGAGGGTTCGGGCCCTTCGACGTCTGCGTGCCCCCTGGAGCCAGCCGACACTACCTCTCCGTTCGCCGCCCCCTGACGGTACGCCAGAGACCTCTCCGCCCCCCCAATAGTGCCTGTTCAAGCACCTTTTGCTGGCATGGCGTCACGCACTCACGGTGACCGCCGCCTCGGTCTCCGTCCGGGAACCGGACCAGCCCTCATCGGCGCGGCCCCTCGCCGCCCGCTGGTGCGCATCCCGGCCAGAGGCAGTATGCTCCGCGTTCAGATTAATGTGCGTGCGGGCCCGGGGCAGGCGATCCCGGCCACGGTCCGGTCACCACCGCGGCCGCGCGGGAGAGCGCCGTGCCCGCACCGGGCGAGCGCGCGACAGCGTGCCGACGACAAATCCACGAACGGAGAGTCCGCTCCATGACGACCTCGGGTACCACAGCAACTGCGGGACGCCGGCTGCGCGAACTCCTCTCGCGACCGGGCCCGCTCGTGGCGCCGGGCGCCTATGACGCGCTCTCAGCCCTGCTCGTCGAGAAGGCCGGGTTCGACGCCGTCTACATGACTGGCTTCGGGACCACGGCCGGGCTGCTGGGCCGCCCCGACGTCGGTCTGCTGACCGGCACCGAGATGGCCGACAACGCCCGCCGGCTGGTCGCCGCCACACACCTGCCGGTCATCGCCGACGGGGACACCGGGTACGGCAACGCCCTCAACGTGCGCCGCACCGTGCAGGTCTACGAGCAGGCCGGGGTGGCGGCGATCCAGCTCGAGGACCAGGTCACGCCGAAGCGGTGCGGGCACATGGCCGGCAAGGCGATCGTGCCTCTCGCGGAGATGCTCGGGAAGATCCGCGCCGCCACCGAGGCCCGCAGCGACCCCGACTTCGTGGTCATCGCGCGGACGGACGCGGTGGCTGTGGAGGGCGTGGACGCGGCCGTCGAGCGGGCCCGCGCTTTCGCCGAGGCCGGCGCCGACCTGCTGTTCGTCGAGGCGCCCGCCTCGGAGGCGGAGATCGAGGAGGTGGCGGGCCGGCTGGCGGGCGTGGCACCGCTCGTCTTCAACTGGGCGGAGGGGGGCAAGACGCCGCCACTGAGCCTGGACCGCATCGCCGAGCTCGGGTTCGGACTGGTGCTGTTCCCGATCGGTACCCTGCTCGCCGCGACCGCGGGGATGCGGGGGCTGCTGGATACGCTGCGCAAGGACGGCACCCCGCAGGCAGCCCTCCCGGGCCTCCCCGGGTTCGACGAGTTCACCGACCTCGTCGGGCTGCCCGAGGTGCGCGAGCTGGAACAGCGTTACACCTGACAGGAAGCGGGACCCGCGCCGCCGACGGCCACCGCGCGCGGTCAGCGGCCCCCGAGTGCCGGCGAACGCCCGTTGGACCGTCGCAAGGAGAACACAGATGCTGGACATCGCCGCGGAGCTCACCCGATGGGCCGATGAGGGCCGCGACTTCGCTGTCGCCACGGTGGTGGCCGTCGGCGGCAGCGCGCCGCGGCAGCCGGGGGCCGCGCTCGCCGTGGACTCCCAGGGCACCGCGGTCGGCTCGGTCTCCGGCGGATGCGTGGAGGGCGCCGTCTACGAGCTGTGCCAACAAGCCCTGGAGGACGGGGAGTCAGTTTGCGAACGCTTCGAGTACAGCGACGAGGACGCCTTCGTCATCGGCCTGACCTGCGGCGGTGTCATCGACATCCTGGTCACTCCGGTACGCGCGGACTCTCCCGCCCGGGAGGTGTTCGCAGCCGCGCTGTCGGCCGCCGCCGGAGGTGAGGCGTCGGCGCTCGTGCGGATCGTCTCGGGGCCGGCCGAACTCCTGGGGCGGGCCCTGGTCGTACGAGTGGACGGCTCGTACGAGGGCGAGCTCGGCGGGCACCCCGGGCTGGACCGCACCGCGGCCGAGGAGACCCGCGCCTTCCTCGACGCGGGCCGCACGGGCACACTGGAGATCGGAGAGCAGGGCTCGCGTTGCGGGGCACCGCTCACCCTGCTCGTCGAGTCATCGGTGCCGCCACCCCGGATGATCGTGTTCGGCGCGATCGGCTTCGCGTCGGCGCTCGTCCGCATCGGAAGGTTCCTGAACTACCGCGTGACCGTGTGCGACGCCCGCCCCGTCTTCACCACCCGCGCCCGCTTCCCCGAGGCCGACGAGGTCGTCGTGGCGTGGCCGCACGACTATCTGGAGCGCACGGAGGTCGACGCGCGCACCGTCCTCTGCGTCCTGACCCATGACCCGAAGTTCGACATCCCACTGCTGAAGCTCGCCCTGCGCCTCCCCGTCGCATACGTCGGAGCGATGGGTTCCCGCCGCACCCACCTCGACCGCAACAAGCGCCTGCGTGAGGCCGGCGTCACGGAGCTGGAGCTCGCCCGCCTCCACTCGCCCATCGGCCTGGATCTCGGCGCGCGCACGCCCGAGGAGACGGCCCTGTCCATCGCTGCACAGATCGTGGCCAACCGGCGCGGCGGCAGCGGTGTTGCGCTGACCGGCGCACCCATACCGATTCACCACGACCCACTTCCCCACGACGGGCCAAACTCGGAGGCGCGGGGGATCGATTCCGTCGCCTGACTCGAAACGACCTCGAGCTCACCTACGAGGCCATGGACCTCACCGCCCGGGCGGGCTTGTCGCTGCTGGCGTGCAGCGACAAGCCCGGCACCTGCCCTGCGAACGCGCTCAGCCTGCTCGCATCGTGGGAGGCCACCACCAACCGCCTCGAGAGCGCAGCGCCCGATCCGACCTGACGCCTCCCCTGAGACACTGCGAGTCCCCAGGGGCCAACACAGTCCCCGAGACCGAGCGGGGTGAGCTCGTGCCGATGACGAGTGTCTCGCCCGGTGCGGCGGTCGGGGGCGGCGCTCCGGGTCCGTTCAGCCCGTTCGCCCGGATCGGGCTGCCTGCCAGAGGCGTTCAGGGGTGAGCGGCAGGGCGTTGAACTCCCTGCCGAGGGCATCCGACACCGCGTTCGCGAGCGCTGCCGGCGCTGCGACCGTCCCTCCCTCTGCCATCCCCTTACTCCCGACTATCGCGTCCGGGACGGGTAGCTCCAGGTGCTGGATCCGCGCTCGGGGAACTTCGTAGGCGGTCGGGAGGATGTAGTCCATCAGCGATGCCGACAGGGGCGTGCCTGTCTCGTCGTAGTGCAGCGATTCGTAGAGCGCCCCTCCGATGCCCTGCGCGATGGCACCCTGCGTCTGCCCTTCGACGATGACCGGATTGACGACGCGTCCGCAGTCCTCGGCGACCACCCAGTCGAGGATCTCGACGTCGCCGGTCTCCGGGTCGACGCTCACCCGGCACGCGTGCGTGGCGTAGGAGAACAGCACGTGTTCAGGGTCGAACTGCCGGCTCACGTGGTAGCGGCCCGGGGCGGCAGTCTTGGCCAGGTCGGCGAAGCATAGCGAGCGAGTCGGCAGATCTCGGACCGTGATGCGGCTCTCCGCGATCTCGAGCTCGTCCGGCCCCACTTCGAGTCGGGCGCTGGCATCCTCCAGGAGCCGCCTGCGCAGCTCCGTGCCGGCGAGGTGCAACGCTCCGGCACCGATGTTCGCGCTCCTTGACGCACCGGTACCGGTGCCCTCGATGTCGCTGACACCGGTGTCGCTCTGCACCACCCGGACATCCGCGAAGTCGGCCCCGACGGAATCGGAGGCGAGTTGGGCGAACGTCGTCCTCGTGCCCTGGCCGATCGAGGGCAACGTCGTCCAGATCTGGAGCAGCCCCTCGGCGTCCAACTCCATATGGCATCCGTCGAAGCCATTCACGGCGGTCATCCCGCGCGCTTGGAACATCTTCGAGTTCGTCCCGGTCCATTCGACGTAGGAGGCTATGCCCAGCCCGAGGAGCCTGCCGTCGGCCCCGGCCGCCCGCTTGTCGTCCTCGAACGTGTCGTAGCCGATCAGCTCCAGCGCAGCGTCGAGCGCAGCGTGGAAGTCACCGCTGTCGTAGCGCTGGTTCGTGATCGAGGTGTAGGGCATCTCGGACGCGGCGACCGTGTTGCGGCGGCGGACCTCGGCCCGGTCGATGCCCGTCGTCGCGGCCACGATGTCCATGATCCGCTCGTGCACGAGGGTGGCGACAGGCAACCCGACACCGCGGTAGGCCGCCGAAGGGCACTTGTTTGTCGCGACCGAGCGCGCGCGGGCGTGATAGTTGCGCACGCGGTAGGGCCCGGGTGCCATGCCGAAAACGCCGAGCACTTCCAAGACATGACCGAGTGGATAGGTCCCGTACGCGCCAATGTCGCAGAGCGCGTCGACGTCGAGCGCCTCGAGGATGCCGTCCGCGTCGACGGCGGCGCGCACCCGGACCTCCATCTCGCGCGCATGCGCCGAGGACAGCAGGCTCTCCTCGCGGTCCTCGACCCACTTCACCGTCCGGCCCAGCAACAACGCCAATCGACCGACGGCGACCTCCTCGGGATAGTTGATCCCCTTGTGGCCGAACCCGCCGCCGATGTCGGGGCATCGCACGCGTACGTCGTCGATCCCGTACAGCTCGCGTGCGATACGCCGGAGGGTGTGCGGAAACTGGGTCGAGCACCAGATCGTCACGCCTCCGTTCTCCGGGAGCGCAGCGGCGCCGCAGGCCTCCATGGGCGACGCGGTCAGCCGGGGGTGGTGAAAGGTCCGCTCGATAACATGGGTGGCGGTGGCGAAGGCACCGTCCGGGTCCCCGAAGCGTGCCTCCTGCGCGAACACGACGTTGCCGGAGCCGTCCGGCTGCTCGTGCAGGGCTGGCTTGGACGCGTCGAGCGCGCCAGCGATGTCGGTCACCACCGGCAGCGGGTCGATCCGGACCTCGACCAGTGCGGCACCGTCCTCACCCGAGTACCTCGACTCCGCGACGACGACCGCAACGGGCTCACCGACGAAGCGGACTCGGTCGCCGGCCAGCACGGGACGAGGCGGGCTGAAGATGCCGTCCTGCAGCGGCGTGACGATGTCGGACAGCGCCAAGTCGGCCGCGGTGAACACACCGACGACGCCCGGGACTCGAGCCGCATCCTCGATCAGGATCTCGCGGATGGTCCCGTGCGCGACCGCACTGCGCACGAACACCGCGTGGAGCGCACCGGGCAGCTCGATGTCGTCGAGGAACGTCGCCTGGCCGGTGAGCAGTGCCTCGTCCTCGACCCGCGGAACTGCCCGGCCAGCCAGGGAATCGCGCATGACTCCATTCTCTTCCAGCGAATAATCCATTGATCTCACCTTCGAACGTGACGCATAAGGAGCCGACGACTAGTGACCCGGAACGATCACGGCTTTGATCGTCTCCTGACGTCCGACCGCATCGAGGGCCTGTTGCGCCTGATCCAGCGGGAACCGGTGCGACACGACATCGGCCAGTGGGAGTTGATGATGGTAGTTGCGGGCCACCGCGACCGCCTGGTGGAGGTGGCGGGGCCTGGACAGCGCCGACCCGATGATGCGCAGGTTCGCGTTGTTGACCATACGAGGCGTCAACGAGGACGCGTCGGGCGCCGACCAGAGGCCCACGATCAGGTAACGACCGCCACGGCCGACCATCCGCAGGCCCTCGGGGAATGCCTCCACCCTGCCCGCCGCCTCGATCACGATGTCGGCGCCCCTCCCGCCAGTCGCATCCATGACCGCAGCGATCCGGGACTCGGCGTCCGGTGCAGCAGCAAGGTCGACGGTCGAGGTCGCCCCGAGCCGCTTCGCCATCTCCAGGCGCGCGGTGGGACCACCGACGACCACGATGTCCCCTGCCCCGGCGAGACGGGCGAGCACGACCGCGGCGAGGCCGACCGGTCCGCATCCCTGGACGACGACGCTCTGCCCGAAGCGGATGCCGCCGAGCCGCTCCATCGCGTGCAGCATCGTCGGCATGGCGCAGCCGAACGCGATGACCGCCTCCGGCGGGGTGTCCTCCGGTACCCGAAAGAACGCCAGGCCCGACGGCAGGTTGGCGTACTCCGTGTACGTCGCGGACGGCGGCGTTCGGGGGTCCTTGAAGCGTCCCGGTGAGAGGTGGGGGCAAAGGGAGACGTCCTCGAGGACCGTACATGCGTGACAGCGGTGACAGGGCTTCAACGGCACCCAGTAGACGAGGTCGCCGGGGGCTATCGGGTCCCCTCCGTAGTCGGTGTTGACGTCCGGGCCGAGTTCCTCCACGCGGCCGATGCCCTCGTGACCGAGCACCATCGGACCTGGGAACTCGACTTCGCCGAGTGTGTAGTGGTGGTCGGTGCCGCACACGCCGGCCATCTCCACCGACACCACCACGTCCCCGCCATCCGGGGCGGGCACCGGGCCTTCCCAGATCTCCACTGGCGCGCCCGGTGCGACCAGCACGGCTCTCTTCGCGGTACGCATCGTTGTGATCTCTCCTCCAACGGCGCATCACTTGCGCCGACTCGAGTTCGGACAGCTGTTTCGGGTACGGCCGGGTTGCCCTGACCCGGCGGCGTCGGCGACCGCGACGCGGCCCCGCCAGAGGCCGGGGACAGCGGCCGTCAGATCGTCAGGCCGCCGTCGACCACCATGGCTGCGCCGGTCACGAAGGACGCGGCATCCGAGGCGAGGAACGCCACCATCGCAGCGATCTCCTCGGGCTGGGCGTAACGGTTGAGCAGGACCCTGCTGGCCATGCGGTCCTGCTCCGCCTCCGGTGCGGCACTGCAGGCGACACGCTGGGTGTCCAGGGACGCCATCATCCGGGTGTCGACGGGCCCGGGGCACACGGCGTTGACCCGGATTCCTCCGGCCGCGAGGTCGCTCGCGGCGGTACGGGTCAGCCCGATCACCGCATGCTTGCTCGCGGTGTAGGGCGCGAGGTTGCGCGACGCCCTGATGCCGGCCACCGAGGCGATGTTGACGATCGCTCCCTTACCTGCAGCCAGCATCAACGGCACCACGTATTTGATGTTCAGCCAGGCGCCTCGCGCGTTCGTCGCCCAGACCGCGTCGAACTCCTCCTCCGTGTACTCGTGGACCGCACGCACGCGGCCCTCGATCCCGGCATTGTTCACCAGCAGCCCGGGCTGGCCGAGCTCGGACGCGACACGTGCCACGTACGCGTCGACGTCGGTCCCGCGGGTGACGTCCGCACCGATGGCCAGCAGCGTCGCCTCCGGCAGCGCCGCGCGGATCTTTTCGGCGGTCCGTTCGGCGGCCTCCGCGTCACGATCCACCAGCGCCACCGACGCGCCGCCACGGGCGAGTTCGAGGGCGGTCGCGCTTCCGATCCCGCCGGCAGCCCCGGTCAGGATGGCGACACCGTCGAAGGGCGCCGATATTGCTGCGCTCACTGCTTCACCACCGCTTCCACAGGTGTCTGTGACGTCGTCGTAGTCGGACGGCCGAGGTGCAGCAGCGCCTCGGTCGTGCCGACGACGTCCGCGTACTTCGCGTCGAGATCGGCCAGATTGTTGTCGTGCAACTCGGAGGTGCGGTCGGCACATGCCTGGCGGACCACCTGCGGCCGGAATCCGTGGTTCAGCGCGTCCATCGCCGTGGCCCGCACACATCCGGACGTCGAGACCCCGGCGATGACGAGGGTGTCCACGCCGGAGGCGTGCAACGTCGAGGCGAGCGAGGTACCGAAGAACGCGCTGGCGTAGTGCTTCGAGACGATCACGTCCGCGGGGTCGGGCAGAAGCGCCGGCTCCCCCCAGCGGCCGTCCGCGTCCGCGGCGAAGGCCCGTAGGGCGGGCACCTTGCGCACGAACAGGCCACCATCAGCCATGTCCGACGTGTAACGCACGGTGGTCCACATCACCGGGTGACCGCCCGAGCGGGCGGCTGCGACCAGCGCCGCGGTCGTCTTCACCACAGCAGCGGCCTCCGGCAGCGCGAAAGGGCCGTCCGGCTCGGTGTAGGCCCGGACCAGGTCGATCACCAGCAGAGCGGGGCGGCTGCCCCACCCCACCCGGCCGGAGAACGCACTCCCGTGTGGTCCGGCGGGCTCCGGCATCTCGTGACTTCTCATCGAATCCTCCTCGTTGCCGCCGCCGTGGAGCGTCACCCTGTTCGGCGATGGTTCACCCACTGGCGCGGGTCCACTCGGTGAGCACCTCGCGCACGACGGACACAGCGGCATCCGGGGCATCCCAGAAGACCATGTGGCCGGCGCCCGGAACGCCGATCAGGCGTGCGGCCGGGTTCGCTGTCGCAGCTTCCGCGACACCGGCAGCAGGCACCATGGGGCTGTCCTCACCGAACACGAGGGCAGTCGGTGCGGTGACCCGCGGCCACCAGTCGAAGAAGTCCTCGTTCTCGAACCCGTGATGAGTCGCCTCGACGGCCACGACATCGCACGTGGACAGCCACCGTGCGCGCAACTCCTGCTCGCGTCGCGGCCAGTTCGGCCAGAGAGCGGCGACATCGTCGGCGGTAATGCCACCGGCCGCCGCGGCCAGCTGGTCACGAAACGCAGCGAGAGTGACCGGGTACGGTCCTCGACCCGGTCCGCTCATGGGCGGGTCGACGAGCACGGTTGCCCGAAGGTCCATCCCCCGAGCCGACGCGGCGGCGGCAACCCTCGCTCCCATCGAATGCCCGAGCAGGACGGGCTGGTCCAGTCCGAGACCGTCCACGACCGCGACAACATCGTCGACGTACCGGTCCAGGGTGTACGACTCGCCCGAGTCCGAGAGCCCCCGTCCCCGCATGTCGACCACGACCGGCCGGACGACGTCGCTCAGAGCTCGCGCCACGAAGTCCATGGTGATCGCGGGGCTGGTGATCCCCGGCAGGATCACGGCCGGTACACCGTGGCCGCCGTAGTCGAGGACATGAATCCTCAGCTGCCCCGAGTGCACCCACCGGCTCGTGGCGGCGACATCGGCGAGATCGGCCAGCGCCGTTTGGTGCACCGTTCGAACCGTCCCGGGGGCCACTACCGGGGCGTTCATGGCACCACCACCGTTGCGGGGAACGCCGCGGCAGGAACGCCTGGTGCGGGTTCGGTAATGCCCCTGCTCGCAGACAGGCTGTTCGTGTTCATCAGATCGAGCCTCCAGTGCACGTGGTCAGGGGATCAGCGCCGAGCCGCCGGACGCATGTCCTCGACGGTGAGCTCGCCCTCGTCCACGATCAACTCGTCGTCCAGGTAAAGCGAGCAGCCGTGCATGGGGATGTCCAGGTGACAGGCCGTGTCGTTCGGGCCGCCGAGCTCGTTGTTGGGGCCGGTCGAGATCATCACGTTGCCGTAGAAGGAGCGCAGTTCGAGGCCGAGCCCACCGCCGAACTGGGTAAGCCCATGCCAGCGCGCCCGCTCGTCCAGGCCCCACCCGACGTGGCTCATCCCGTAACCACGCGGGTCCTCGAACGACTCGATGTAGGACTTCAGCAGGTCGGCGTCCAGGCTCGACTGGCCGGCCAGTCCGCGGATGTCGCGGACGAAGCCCTTCTCGATGGTGAACTGCACCGGGTTCTGGACGTAGGTGTTGAAGGGCAGCAGGACGTCCCCGGGCCCGAGGACGATGGTGCCGTCGACACCATCGTCCGAGGCACCGGTGAAGACGAACGCGGCCCCCCAGTGGTCCCAACGCCCGGGCTCGTCGGTGTAGCCGTACTCGGTCATCGTCGGGTAGGCGCCGAGCTTGTAGGTCACGTCGGTGCCGTGGGGGCTCGTGATGCGCAGCGACCGGGCCTTCGACAGGTACTGCTCACCGATCTCGACGCGCTCGCGCAGCTCGCGGGTGGGCATCAGGCGGGCCAGTAGCGGGATCGGCTCTACGGCCGTGAGGATCCGCGTACCGGCCGCCTGGATCTCGAGCTGTTCCTTGCTGAACAGCATCAGCGCGGTGTCGACGACCATGTCGACGCTCTTCAGGGCTTCGACAGCCAGCGGATTGTCACCCAGCCCGACATCCCCGACCGCCCAGTCGCCCGCAGCACTGGCAGGTTCGGGCAGGCGGAGGTGGAAGGCGCTGGCGCCAAGCCTCTGCGCCGCCCACATGAACGACGCCGCGTACTCGAGGCGCTCGTCACCGCGGCTCAGTACCGCGACGGTCTCGCCTTCGGTGACCCGGCTGAGGGTGAGTTGTTCCAGGCAGAGCTCGTTGAACAGAGTGGGGTTCACTGCCGCCTCCAGGAGATCGTCCAGGTGCACACGAAAATCGTTGGAACACTGATGATTCGCACCGAGGGGTCTGCCTGTCAAGACCGGCCAGGACGCCACGATTGGTTCAATCCAGCACCCTCCCGACCCGTGATCGATCGTGAAGATTCGTGTCGAGCCCAGACTATGACCATAGAAATCGCTGATGAGAGGCTTTCCGGCAGACGAGACACCAGTCTTGATGGAACACTGCGGCACGCTTGGCCACGAGAGACCAGACTCCCGCCAACCACTCCCTCGCACCGTATTACCTCCGGGTTAAAAGGCTGAGTGAGCCTTGCCCGAGCAGATAGTTTGTGCTCGTATTACCTCGGAAGGCGAGTGGTACCGCCGCGCCGGAGAGTCGACGTTTGCGCCGGCCCCGACAGCCCTCGGTCCGACAAGGACAGCCGCCCGCCCCGTCATCGCTCGCAGCAAGGAGGAATATGTCCCGCCACACCCACGCCGTCACCATCGCGGGCGGCGGTCTCGGTGGCCTGACCGCTGCCCTGTCGCTCCGTCAGAGGGGTGTTCAGTGCACCGTTCTCGAGCAGGCGACCGAGCTGGGGGAGGTCGGTGCCGGGATCCAGACTGCGCCCAACGGCAGCCGCGTCCTGCTCGCCCTCGGTCTGCGACCCCAGCTCGAAGCCATTCGAACCGAACCGACCGACCAGGTGCGCCGTCGCTGGAAGGACGGCTCCATCATCGCGACCCGCCCGCTTGGCGAGGCGGTGTGGCGCGAGTACGGAGCACCCTACTGGCACTTCCATCGCGCCGATCTGCATCGCGTCCTGCTTGAGGCGTGCCTCGACGAGAATCGGCCGGGGCCCGTCGTCGAGGTGCACACTGCCTCCGAGGTCGTCTCGGTCGACGTCACCGACGAGACGCGCCCCGTGGCGGTGACGTCGGACGGCCGACGCTTCGCAGGCGACGTCGTGATCGGAGCCGACGGTGTCCGCTCCAACGTGCGGCGCGCGATCGGCCTGCCCGACGGCCTGGTGTTCTCAGGTGACATGTGCTATCGCGCGCTGATTCCCGGTGACAAGATCGCGGCGGACCCGGCGACACGGTTCCTGCTCGACCGGTTCCACTCAACCATGTGGTACGGCCCGGACCGCCACTTGGTGCACTACCTGATCCGTGGCGGCGAGTACCTCAACGTCGGCGCGGCCGTGCCGAACACCATGGACCTGTCCCAGGGCTGGAGCGCGCCGGCGACCGTCGACGAGATGGTCGAGGCCTTCGCCGACTGGGACGATCGCATCGCGACCATCCTGTCGAAGGCCGAGGGCATCTCAAGCAAGTGGGCGCTGTTCAGGCAGCGCCGCGACCCGTTCTGGGCGGACGGACACATCGCGCTGCTCGGCGACGCGTGCCACGCGATGCTGCCCTACCAGGCACAGGGTGCGTCACAAGCGATCGAGGACGCCGCGGTCCTCGCGGAGGAGCTCGCCGTGGTCCCCCGCAGCGACATCCCGGACGCACTGCTGCGGTACATGTCCCGGCGCGCGACCCACGCCGGCATGGTTCAGGACGCCTCGCTGAAGAACATGCGCTTCTACCACCTGGCGGACGGACCGGAGCAGGAGGAACGGGACCGTCTCCTCCGCACTTTCGAGGGCGAGTCCGACGTCTCGTACGAGTGGCTATGGAGAGGCACGCCGCTGCAGAACCCTGACGCCATGCCGCAGTCCTACCCACTGGTTCACCGATAGTCCTTCGACCGCCGCCCCCGTACGCCGACACGCGCCGGCGTACGGGGGCGGACACCACCGTCCGGCCCTGAGGCCCGCGGACCGACGGCCCCAGAGCCGAAGAGCCTGCGAGCCGGAGGTGCCACCCGAGCCAGGCGTCACCGGAGATGCCGGGTCCCGGTTCCCGACAGCCTTCTCGCCTGAGAGGACACAATGACCATCGAGCAGAGTGCACTGGCCGCCGGTGTGGGGAGCCACAGCCGTCGTCAGGGGCGGCGGATCTACGCTGCCAGCTTCATCGGGACGACCGTCGAGTTCTACGACTTCATAGCCTTCGGCACCGCGGCAAGCCTGGTCTTTCCGAGTGTGTTCTTCGAGGGCACCTCGGAAGTCGTCGGGACCATAGCCTCGTTCGCGACGCTGGCGATCGGCTACGCCGCGCGACCACTGGGCGGACTCATCGGAGGCCACTACGGCGACCGACTCGGCCGGAAGGCCGTGCTGATCTGGACGATGGCCCTGATGGGCGTGAGCACCTTCCTCATCGGGCTGCTGCCGTCCTCAAACCAGATCGGGTCCCTCGCGCCGATCCTGCTGATCCTCCTTCGGTTGGTTCAGGGGCTGGCCGTCGGCGCGGAGTGGGGCGGCGCCGTCCTGATGTCGGTCGAGCACGCGAAGGGCTCGAACCGTGGCCTCTTCGGTAGCGCGACCGGCGTCGGCTCGGGATGCGGCGTGCTCCTCGCGTACACCGCCTTCAGCGCGCTGGGCGGGCTCGGTCAGGAGCAGTTCCTGTCATGGGGGTGGCGGCTCCCCTTCCTGCTGTCGGCCGTGCTGATCGTGATCGGTCTGTACATTCGTCTCCGGGTCGAAGAGAGCCCGGTCTTCCTCGCCCAGCGCGCCCAGGAACAAGAGGCGCCGGCCCATTCGCCGCTGGTCGCCCTCTTGCGTGAGCGACCGATGCGGGTACTGGTCGGAATCGGCGTCTACGCCGGTCCCTTCATGGCGCAGGCCATCGTCACCACGTTCCTGATCTCCTACGCCACCACCACCTTCGGGCTGCCCCGCCAGGTACTCCTCAACGGATTGATCATCTCCCTGGCCGGCATGCTGGTGACCGTGCCGATCTTTGCCTCGCTGTCGGACAAGGTGGGCCGGCGGGTCGTCTACGTCCCGGCCGCCCTGCTCGCCGGCGTGTTCTCGTTCTTCATCTACGACCTCGTCGGCACCGGCTCGGCCGTACTGATCACTCTGGTGTTCGTGATCAGCATGACGATCCTCAACGCCGCCACCGTCGGAGTGGTCGGGTCGCTGCTGGCCGAGCTGTTCCCGACACAGTCCCGTTACACCGGCGCCTCGGCCGCCTATCAGTTCGCTGGCCTCATCGGTGGCGGGATCGGCCCCCTGCTGGCGTCGGTCTTCGCCGGGTCCGGCGCCGGGGTCCACTCGGTTTCGATCATGGTCGCGGTATTCTGTGTGATCAGCGCGATCTGCGCCGGCGCACTCGGTGATACGCGCACGGTCGACCTCAACCGTGCGTGACGGCCTGCCCCTCATCGCCGCGCAGGGTATCGGTCACAGATGCCGAGCCCCACGAGCCATCGTGTCGAGCCCCGCGCCGACATGTGACGTGATCGGATTTGAGATTCGGTGAAACCACCCCCGTTCGACTACCACGACCCCAAGACGCTCGACGAAGCGCTCGCCCTGCTGGCGGAGCACCAAGGCTCCGCGGCCGTCCTGGCCGGCGGGCAAAGCCTGGTCCCTCTGCTCAACTTCCGCAAGGTCACGCCGACGCGGATCATCGACATCAACGGTGTCGCCGAGCTCTCCTACGTCCGTTGCTCCACCACGATGCTGCAGGTCGGCGCGATGGCACGACAGTCGGAGATCGAGCGATCGTCCCCCGTCGGGGAGCGTTGGCCTCTGCTCCGCGAAGCAGTTCGGTGGGTGGCCCATCCGCAGATCCGCAGCCGGGGCACTGTCGGCGGCAGCGTGGTGAACGCCGATCCGACGTCCGAGATTCCCGCAGCCTTGCTTGCCCTCGACGCGCGTTTCGAGGCCCGCTCGGTCCGCGGGTCGCGCACGCTCGGCTGGCAGGACTTCTTCCTGGCAGCCGGAGGGACGGCGCTCGCGCCGGACGAACTCCTGGTAGGGATCGAGGTTCCGGCGGTCCGGGAACGAACCGGCACGTCGTTCGTCGAGTACTCCCGGCGCCACCGCCATCGCAGCATCGGCGGCGCAGCAGTCGTACTCTCGCTCGACACCACCGGGGCCTGCAACCACGCTGCAGTGGCCCTCCTCGGGGCAACGGCGACGCCCCACCGGTCCGAGCGGGCCGAGCAACTCCTGTCCGGCGCCACCATCAACGCGGATACCGCCGCAGCAGCTGCGCGGGCGGCGACGACCGGGATCACACCGCCGAACGACCTGCACGGCTCCGCCGAGTACCGCGCGAGCCTCATCGAGGTACTGCTGCGTCGCGCGATCGTCACGGCTGCCGAGCGGGCTGGAGGGTCACACGATGAACATGCGTGACATCGACGTCGAGATCAACGGACAGCACTACCGGGCGACGGTCGAGCCCCGGCTCCTGCTGTCCGACTTCATCCGGCACGAGGCCGGCCTGACGGGAACGCACGTGGGCTGCGAGCACGGCGTGTGCGGGGCCTGCACAGTGGTGTTCGACGGCGAGCCCGCCCGGGCATGCCTGCTGTTCGCAGTCCAGGCGGACGGCCATCGGGTGCGGACCGTCGAGGGGCTGACCGACGGTCTCCCTGAGGGCCAGCTCGATCCCCTGCAGCAGGCCTTCCACGAGAAGCACGCACTCCAGTGCGGCTTCTGCACTCCCGGCTTCCTGTTGTCGCTTCAACCGCTGCTGCAGGAGCGGAACGAGCTCTCGGACGACCAGATCCGGTCGGCCCTCGCGGGCAACCTGTGCCGGTGCACCGGCTACCAGAACATCGTCGCCGCGGTGAAGCTGGCCCTGGAGCGCTCACGTGAAGCCCAGGCCAGCCCATCGGCAGAGGTCTGACAGAGAGACTGGCGCCGATGCCGGAGCCAGGTGGAGGAGCTGTGAGTACGTTGTGTCCAGGGATCAAGCGGATCGGTGTCACGCACACCGATCCGCGGCGTTCACCCAGCTACAACCTGGCCCGGTACTTCGTGAGCATCGATCACCTGAGCGCGAGCCGCGTTGGGGGGACCTGGTCACGTCCAGTTCGGGCAGGGAACTGTTCGGCCTTGATGCAATACCGGTGCATCCAGGGTGCTCCTCGGCAGCCTGCCGGACGCTCTAAGCTGATCGTGTGAAGACGGACGAATTCGCCGAGGTGCCCGACGGCAAGGTCCGGGGCGTCCTTCCTACCCCACTCGACATGGCTACCGCGCCCGGATATGTGCTGCGCCGGCTGTATCAGGCCTATCAGGCCGCGTGGTTCAGCCACGTCGATCCGGTGGCGACGAATCCGCAAGTGGCGGTCCTGATGGCCGTCAACGCCTATCCGGGTGTCGAGCAGGGCGCGATCGGTGAGTCGGTCGCCCTCGACCGGTCGACGATGGCCAGCATCGTCACCAGGCTCGAGAAGCGAGGGTGGCTGCAGCGACGGAAGTCGGCCGAGGACGGCCGCAAGCGGCTGCTGTACTTGACCGAGAGCGGCCAGGAAACCATGGAGTCGCTGGTCCGTCGTGCCCGCGAGCTCGACGTCCTGCTGATGGAGGGATACGGCCCACGCGGCCAAGGCCTCGTCGTCGATCTGTTGACGTCGCTGGTAGAGCGGTGGGAGGTAGTCGCCGAGAAGTGACTACGGCCTGGCAGGTCCGCAGCGGGTCCCGGCCTGCTGCTAGAACCACCCCTGATTTCCTCCCGCCGCATGGCCGGGACAGGGGGCGGCGTGACGCTGCTCCGGCTCATGGACCGGCATTGGGAGGCGCTGTTGTTCGCCGTTCCTCTCCTGCTCGCCTTTGCCGCCGCCGGGTGCTTCGCGCCCTTCTCTTCCGGCAGGCTTCCGGCCCTGCTGTTGGTGCTGGCCTGCTCTGCGCTACGTCACCGTGTCGATGGTTGCCATGTCTGTGGCGGGTGGACTGTCGCTGTGGAGCGCCTTCGGTAGGAAGGGTGCCGGCCCCGGGCGGTGGCCGAATTCCTCGCCGGAGTCCGCTGGACGGTCCGCTGTGTCATCAATAGGACGTCCGAGGAACCGACGAACTGCTGCGCGCACCACTGGGCGACTACAAAGGCTGGTTGCTGGTTGCCGTGCACGCCCGGGAGGGAACCGCGGATCTCGACTACCGATGACCCAGGGAAAAGTGTCGGCGTCGGCTGAACCTGGACCCGCTATGGACACGTGAGTTCTGGTGCTTGTCACAACACCCTTGATCATGAGAGGCGTGTTGATGGCAAGACGAGGACGGAAGCGCCGGCTTGAGCTGGAGACGGAGTACTGGCGCCTGATCCAGGCCGGTGTGTCGATGCGTGCCAGATCGTTGGAATCGGCCGGAAGACTGGCTACCGGTGGCGGGTGGAGAACGGCGGACTGCCACCGGACCGGCTGCCAGAGGCCGCGCGCTCGGGACGGTACCCCTCTCTGCTGGAGCGCCAGCGCATCGCGACGCTGCGCGAACGCGGCCTGAGCATCCAGGCCATCGCCGCCCGCCTGGGCAGGGCCCCCTCAACGATCAGCCGCGAACTGGGGCGCAACACCCTCGCGCACGATGGCGGCATCTACGACGGCGACCTCGTGCATGCACGGGCCCGCCAGCGCCCGCGACGCCCGAGGACTGGCCGGCTGCTGCGTGATGCCGGGCTACGCGCCGAGGTCCAGGCCAAACCGGAAATGGAGTGCAGCCCGGAGTAGACAGCCACGCAACTGCGCCGTACCTGGCCGGACCGGCCCGAGTGGCACCTGTGCCACGAGACCATCTGCCAGGCGCTCTACCCGGGCGGAAAGAGCGGCCTGAGCAGGACGTTGGCGGCTCTGCCCGCGCCGCAGAACACGTGGCGATGGCGGAGCGCAGCGGCGAAGGCAGCTTCGTCTGATGCCACAGCGATTGCGCCGCTTCGACCGCTCGGCCCTGCCTTGGGGGGCCCTGTCGTTCCCCCCGAACGGCTCGGCCCCTCACCGGGGGCGCGCAGGCACGAATACAGACGGAACCTGGACGTACGCTTCCTGCGAGACGTACGGCCGCAGTGCCCGCCCGGGTGACGGGCGGCGCGCACTGCCGTGCCGGGTCCGGTCTGGGCGCCCGTGCCAGCGAGCTCGCGACGAGCGGCCACGGGAAGACAGGACCAGAGTGGAACCAGCCCGAAAACGACGGAGCGGAGAGCGCTGATGCACCACATCCACCTGCGTGACCTGAACGTTTCCCGGATCGGTCTCGGCGCGATGGGCATGTCCCAGGGATACACCGGCGCCGGGACCGACGACGCGGAATCCATCCGTACCGTGCACCGCGCTCTGGAGTTGGGCGTCACCTTGATCGACACCGCCGAGATCTACGGTCCCTACACCAACGAGGACCTGCTCGGCCAGGCTCTGAAGGGGCGCCGCGACCAGGTGGTGCTGGCAACGAAGTTCGGCCTGGTCGCGCACGGTGGCGACGGGCCGGGGCACCTGGACTCCAGCCCGGCCAACATCCGCACCGCCGTCGAAGGGTCACTCGCCCGCCTCGGCACGGACCACATCGACCTGTACTACCAGCACCGGGTCGACCCGAACGTGCCGATCAAGGAGACGGCGGGCGCCGTGGGCGAGCTGATCGCCGAGGGCAAGGTCCGGGCATTCGGCCTGTCCGAGGCCGGCCCCGACACCATCCGCCGCGCGAACTCCGTTACTCCGGTCACCGCCGTCCAGTCCGAGTACTCCCTCTTCACCCGCGACCCGGAGGCCCACGTCCTGCCGACGCTGCGCGAACTCGGCATCGGCTTCGTCCCGTTCGCGCCGCTGGGCCGCGGTTTCCTCACCGGCGCGATTCGTTCCACCGACGGCTTCGCCGAGGACGACTTCCGGCGGGACAACCCGCGCTTCACCGGCGAGAACTTCCAGCACAACCTGCGCCTGGCCGACGAGGTCCAGGCCGTGGCAGCCGAAGTGGGCACCACTCCGGCCCAGGTCGCCATCGCCTGGTTGCTCGCTCAGGGCGACGACATCGCCCCCATCCCCGGCACCAAGCGTGTCCACCGCGTCGAAGAGAACGCCGCCGCCGACGCCGTGCAGCTCACCCCTGCCCAGCTCAACCGTTTGACGAGCCTTCCGCCCGCCGCCGGCGCCACCCACACCGAAGCCCAGCTGAAGATGCTCGAACGCTGATCCTCCCGCACCGAAGGAAAACCCATGCAGAACGTCACCCTGAACAACGGCGTCGAGATGCCGATCATCGGCTTCGGCGTCTACCAGATCCCGGCCGAGGAAACCGAGCAGGCCGTCACCGACGCCCTCGCGGCCGGCTACCGCCTCCTCGACACGGCGGCGTCGTACGGCAATGAGGAAGCCGTCGGCCGCGCCATCAAGAACAGCGGCATCCCGCGCGAGGATCTCTTCGTCACCACCAAGTTGTACGTCCAGGACGCGCCCGCCGAGGAGAACACAAAGCGCGCCTTCGAGACGTCACTGAACAAGCTCGGGCTCGACTATGTCGACCTGTACCTGATGCACCAGCCCTACGGCGACGTGTATGGCCAATGGCGGGCCATGGAGGAACTGAACCGGGACGGCCGGGCCAAGGCCATCGGCGTCGCCAACTTCTACCCCGACCGCCTACTCGACCTGATCATCAACAACGAGATCACGCCCGCCGTCAACCAGATCGAGACTCACCCCTTCTTTCAGCGCACCGACTACGAGGAGCTGATGCGCGAGCAGGGCGTCCAGCTTCAGGCGTGGGGCGGCTTCGCTCAGGGCAAGAACGGCCTGTTCACCAACCCGGTGCTCAGCGAGATCGGCAAGAAGTACGAGAAGTCAGTCGGGCAGGTGGTGCTGCGCTGGGCCGTCCAGCGTGGCGTCCCCTCGATCCCGAAGTCAGTGCGCCCCGCGCGCATGGCGGAGAACCTCGACGTCTTCGACTTCGCGCTCACAGACGACGAGATGGCGTCCATCGCCACCCTGGACACCGGGGCCACGCTCTTCTTCGACCACCACGATCCGGAGATCGTCAAGTGGCTCAGCGCCCGGCGCCTGGACAACTGAACCGGAGTGCCTTGGCGATGAGTGAGTCACCGTTCCCAGCAGGCCTCGCCAGCGCACCGTGCTGCGCGGCCTGCTGGCGGGCGGAGCTGCCGTGACGGCCGGTGCCGCAGCCAGTGCCTGCTAGGTGCCTGCTCCTCCTCCGCCCCGGCGAGCCAGACCGCATCAACATCCGCGGCCGCCGAGCGATCCACCGCGTCCGCCCCCGGCGCGCGCCGCGTCCTGCTGGCCTATTTCTCCCGGCCGGGCGAGAACTACTACTACGGCGGGCGCCGGAACCTCAAGGTCGGCAACACCGAGGTACTGGCCGGCATGATCGCTGGCCGGATGGCGATCGGTCAGGTTCTCGGCGAACTGCAACACACAGGTCGAACACGTCGAGCGGTCTGCCGTCGGCCCTGCCTTTGTCCCTGCTGCTTTCCCTGCGTTTGTCCGTCACGGGGCCAGCGTAGGGACTGCCGCGCGGGAACCCCGGCGGCGGGACCCGAGGCCGGCCCGTCTGCGGGCATCCAGCCCGGGCCGCTTGCAGGCGACCACGCGCATCCCGCGCGGCTGCGGGAATCCTCGCGCAACCCACGCGTTGAACTGATGTGTGAGCTCAGTGATCGCATCGACCCGGTTTTCCGTCCTCGACCGCTCACGCATCCGCGAGGCACGACGGCCCGGCCGCGCCGCGTGACACGGTCCGCTTCACACAGCTGGCGGAGGGCTCGGCTACTACCGCTTCTGGAAGCGATGGTCACCCTCACAGCAGTTCACGGCCGGGGCGCGCCTCCGCTCACAGCACGTAGCTTCCCGCGCCCAGCACCTCGGCTCCGATGGGATGGCCCGCTTCGTGCAGCATCCGCACGGCGGTCTCCAGGGAGAACACGCCTGCCGCGTAGCCCTTGACGACGTCTTCGAGGACGGTGGTGCGGTCGGTGGGGGTGTGTGCGCCCCACACCATGCGTGCGGGCAGCGACTCGCCGGCGGGCCACGCCTGCCCGGCCTGGTGCAGGCGCTGCACCATGCGCAGCAGCAGCTGGTACTTGTGGGCGCGGGCCAGACGCATCGACCCCACGAGGGAGTCCAGCGGGCCGAGCGCCAGCTGCAGCGCATACCCCGACGGCACTGCAGCCGGGTCGAGGCTGCCGAGCCCCGCGGTGGTCAGGCGCGTGTTGGCGGCGAGCCGATCCAGCATGTGGTCGATGCGCTGGCGCAGTTCGGCGAGCTGCGCGGAGGTGTCCAAGGCGTCCATGCTGCCGGTGTCGGACAGCTGCCACACCGTCCCGGCCTCGACGCGTACCGGCAGGGGCTGGCCGGTGGTGCGGTCGATGGGCAGGCGCGCCCCGGCGAGAGCCACGATCGGGGTGCCGGTCGTCGCCGAGGCCGAGGCGCTGTCGGTGTCAGTGGCCGCCAGCTCGTCGAGCAGCTGCAGCACGGTCGCCAGGGACGACTTGCCCCAGTGCTCGCCGCCGTCGGGGATCGAGTTGTAGATGTGCACGACCGGGATGAAGTCCACCATCAGGTCGAGACGGTCCAGGACCTGGCCGTCGGAGCGGAACCGGTAGGCGGCCTTGTCGGCGGGCAGCGAGTACACGTCGTGGGCGCCGCCGATGTCTTCCAGCAGCCATTCGGCATCCGACAGGTAGCAGGTCGTGCCGGACGGGCGGCCGGGCGCCCACGGGTAGGTGCGCTGCACGCTGCCGGTCACCGCATCGAGGGTGTCGCCGACGGTCAGCACCGGGTCGCCCTCGGCGCCGACGACCTGCTCACGGACAGCCCGGCCATCCGGTGTGACGCCGGGCGCGGTCGCCGCACCGATCGGCCCCAGCTCATAGGTGATGCGCCGCAGCCGTGTTTTCAGGCCGCGCACCGGGTCGGCGGGCAGCTCCCACGCGAAGTGCACGCGCGAGGGGTATTCAGCGGAGTCCTGCTCGCCGTCGTCCCACTCGGGGAAGTAGAACCCGGGGTCGTAGGTGCGCAGCAGCACCCGCTGCTTGGCCGGCTCCCACGCCAGGGTGAACACGCCGTCCCCGCTGCGCACCGCGCACCGCTCGGCCTGCTGGACGCGCAGCGGCCACAGTTCCTTGTCCGCCCAGGCGCGCAGCCGCTCCTGCAGGTCGGCCGCCGCCACTGCGCCGGGGGGCGGCTCTTCCTGCTCGGCGTCGTCGGCGCCGGGCACCACGATGGTCTGCTCCGCGCCCAGCAGATACCCGAGTGTGGTGTCGATCAGCTTCGAGGGGTCGCCCAACTCGCGGCGTTCCACGCCCTCGTGATCGCCGGTGACGGCGGCGAGCTGCCCGGCCTGGTTGGAGTCGTACGCGGCCAGCAACTTGTAGGCCGCAAGGCGCCGGCGGTCCGGCTCGGGCACCCAGAAGGAGTTCACCTCGGGGAAGGCACGGTGGCCGGGGCGGTGCGGATCGGCCATCGCCGGTTTGTAGTTGAGCCACGACCAGGCGTCGATGACGAGTTCGCGCAGCCTCACGGGTGCCCTCCACGCTGCAAGGCCCCGCGCCCGCGCCGACCAGGATACGGCGCACAGCCGCCCGCGTACCTTGGGCTGCGCCGCACTCGGCGGCGGCCCACTCTGGGTCAGCTTCCGGGAACGTAGGCCATTGAGTCGCAGGATCCCCAGTTGCCGTCGATTTTGCAGATGGGCTGTCCCTTGGTATCGAAGAACATGGTGGGCGAATACCGGACGTCACCGACTTTTGGGTTCACTGACCCGTCGGGATTCTCGATAGCCCAGGCGGCAGTCTGGAAGTTGTGGTCGGTGAGGTTGGCTGCGGAGCACTGCCCGAGGTCGCTGAACCAGGTGTGATCAGGGTTAATGATGACCCCGTCGACGGAGTAGCGCCCCTGTGAGCAATCTCTGTATGAGCCGTAGTTGTACTGCACCAGGACGGATACCGTGACCTGGCTCTTCCCGACGTTCTTCACGGCGACGCCGAACGTGGCGCCGTATCCGTCGATGCGTACGCAACTACGCGCTTGGAGGCGGTCCGAATTTTGAGACCTCCATTCCCCGCAGTAGATGTTCGAGCCTGTGAACGGTTGGATCGGCGACTCAGCCTTGACCGTGTTCGTCGGCTTGCTGGCTGGGCTCTTCGAAAGTGCGGCACTGGGCGTCGTAGATGGTGAATCCGCAGTCGGTGAAGGTGCGCTCTGCGACGGACTAGCGGATGCTGAGGTCGGCGTTTCGCCAGGCTGGGGAGCACCAACAAGCCCCCGTGTGTCGTCGCCAGACTTGTTGATCAAGGCAAGGGCGACGGCTGACATCAGTCCTACAACGGCTACGACCGCTACGGCGATGAATCCGGCGCGATGGGCGCCGAAGTGCATGTTCTTAGCCTGATATGCGTCGCCGCCCACCTGCGAGCCATCGGAGATCTCGTTGCTGGTGCGGTCGGAGGAGCCATGAGATCCCACGGGCTAGCGCCCTCGGTCGCGGGACCCGCGGAACGAGAAGCGCCCCTTGACGTTCTGCCCTTGGATGACGGGCCCGTTCACGATTCCGGATACCTGGTTGCTGTGCCTGAGTTGTGTGCCCTGTGTATCCCTCGGGCTCGTCTCAGCTTCGTCGAGCCAGTCACGTAGGTCTTCAGCGAAGGCTGGGTCGCTCTCGATGTACCGCGCCAGGGACGCGGCGAGCAGCGTAGGGTCCGATTCGGCCTGGTCGAGCGAAGCTAGTGCGTCGTTGTCGCGCCGGAACCGGTGCCGGATCATCTCCAGCAGGTTGTCTACGGCTCTTGTACCGACGCTGTTCAATGCACCTTGCCCAACAGCTGTAGCCACCGCTAGCGCAAGCGATGCTGCATCCATACGACCCTCCGGCGACTGACCTGCACACACGACACACCGACCCGGGTACCGTTCACTCGCCCCCTGCCGACGCGAAGTCAGATGATGCCAGAGGGCCCACCCGCGCGGCGAGTCAACTCACGTTGCGTGGCTGGCAATTGACATTTCCTGTCGCGAACCGTGACGGCACAACGACCGCCGCGAGACCGCGTCGAGGGGCGAGTGCTCTCTAACCACACTCATGAGAGGAAAGATCCTCGGACGTATCGCGCTGGGGCGCCCGAATTCGGTGGGCCCGGTCGAGAACTGGGCGGCTACTGGCTGACCGTGGCCGGTCAGCTACTCCTTGTACAGCAGGGCTGTGCTGCTCGGCGGGGGGTCTTCTTCTTCCACAGGCTCTTGTCCAGGTCGCGAGTAGAAGCCTGTCCAGACTCTAGGATCGCCAGCTGCTCCTTGCGGCCCTCCAGCAGGGAGGCGTCCAGGCGCCGCCGGTCAGCCTCGGGTACCCAGGAGGAGTTGACCTCGGCGAAGGTGCGGTGGTCGGGGCGGTGCGGATCGGCCATCGCCGGTTTGTAGTTGAGCCACGACCAGGCGTCGATGACGAGTTCGCGCAGCCTCACGGGTGCCCTCCACGCGTGCAAGGCCCCGCGCCCCCGCCGACCAGAATACGGGCGGCGCTACGACATGAACCACGTCAGCCCGATGCGCTGCCCCCTCCAGAGCGCAGCGGCTCAAGCCGCGCCCAGCTGGCGCTCAGGAGGCTCTGCCTGCATCTGCCCGTGCGGACGGTCAGCGGACGTCACCTCATGCAGCCGAACTGGCGGATCGTCGTCGACGAATGTGGGTGAATCCAGCCAGTACGCGTCAGTGAACTCCGCATAGGTCGCGTGGTGGTGCGTGTGGTCCGGCAGGCACCCAGTGGTGTTGGCTGTGCTGTCCATGACCTCATCCAACGTCTTCGGCGCGCCGATGACGAGGCCGCGGCGGGCATGCCACCGTAAGCGGTGAAGACGGAGATGTTAGCCCGTTCGAGTAACGCTCAGGGTCGCGCCGTTACAGATCGAGTTCACTGGGAAACGTAGACGGCCCAGTTCGTTGAGAACGGACAGTAGACCCGCGTGGGCGCCGCCTGCTGCTCGGCGACACGCATTCGGTCACTTTGCGATGGGTATTCCGCCCGGTTCCCGCTACTTGGCAGGGGCGTCAGCGCAGCCGTGCATCCAGATCGACTGCGACAGGGCCTGCTGCTCCGTTTTGGTCTTGCGGTCCCACACGGCCTGGCACAGCTCATCGCTGGGCGTGTAGGCGCTGTCCACGGCGATCTCCCGCGCCTCGCGGCCCGCCTTGAGGGAGGCGTCCACGCGGGCCTGCGCGGACGCTTTGATCTCCTCCGATGTCGGCGGCTTCGGGGTGTTGCTGCACGCGCTCAGCAGCGTGCTGGCGGTGAGGGCGCACACGAGTGCGGCGGTGACTTTCCCCCTGATCGTCATGGGCGGTGAGGCTAGCAGCCGTAACGGGCTGGGGACGTTGGGCTTTATGGGCCGTTTTCGGCTCTGACCGCGATTCCGTGAAGGATCATGCAGCAGTACTTTCTCTGAGTGACACGCACCGAGACGCCGTGGGGCCCTGGGAGCCTGCAACTCTGGCCGATGCGGCAAGGCTGTTCTCCTCGGCCAAGGCCCCCTGGTGGGTTGCGGGGGGTTACGCCATCGAACTCGCAGTTGGCTACTCGTTCCGAGAACACAGCGACATCGATGTCCTGTTGCTTCGGCGCGACCAACGGGTCGTCCAGGAGGTGATGCCGACATGGGAGTGGTGGGCGGCAGACCCGCCTGGGACTCTCAGGCCGTGGCAGCCTGGAGAGATCTTGTCCGCCGGCGTCCACGACATCTGGTGCCGTCCCGGCCGTTCGGAGCCCTGGCAGATCCAGATCATGCTCGATGAAGCAGAGGGCCAGGACTGGATCTCCAGGCGATGCGCCCAGGTCCGACGCCCGATCAACCTTTTGGGGAGGCACTCGACAGAAGGCGTGCCCTACCTGGCGCCAGAGGTCCAACTCTTCTACAAGGCCCACCAGCCCAGACCGAAGGACGAAGAGGACTTCGGAGCCGCACTCCCAACGCTCGACGTCGGGCAGCGACAGTGGCTGGCAGCTGCCATCGCCCAGGCGTACGGAGATCATCCCTGGGGCGAGCATCTCCGGTGAGAGCTGAGGCGGTACCCACCGTGGTCCTTCACGGAATCGCGGGCAGAGCCCCGTTTTCCGGGGGTTATCGGCGTCCGCCGAGGCGGTCGTCGTGAATGTGTCCGGCCACGGTGGCGAGCTGGTCGGGGTCAGCGAGTTCGGTCAGTCCGTGGACGGCTGCGTCCATCCGGTCGGGGCTGTCCATGCCGACGACCCAGGTGACCATCTGCTCTTCGAGGCGCACGTGGGTGCCGACGTGGTGGATGAGGCCCTGCTCGTACAGCTGGGCGATCGGTTCGGCCCGTAGGCGTTTGCCGACCTTGGCGGCGACTTCGAGGACTCGGGGCATGAGCTGCCCGGCGGTGGTGCCATCGCGGCGCAGCTGCTCCCAGGCTTGCGACAGCACCTGACGGGCCATGTCCCCGCCGTAGTTGGACTCGACGACGATCGCGTCGGCCTTCATGGACAGGGCGAGGCGGCACGCGGTGAACACGTGATGGACGGCCTCCAGCACCAGCTGGGATGCCGGCTCGGTTGCGTCGGCACCGTCGGCGATGCCCTGGACAACGCGCGTCGATGTTGAAGAAGTGGTGGAGACCGGCCTCGGTGAAGTCAGCTAGGCCGGCGTACTCGTAGACGCCGGAGTTGTTCACGAGCACGTCGAGTTCGCCAAACTCGCGCACGGCGGCTTCCGCGCTCTCGCGGGCGTCGTCGGCCTTGCTGACGTCGCCTCGCACGGCGACCGCCTTGCCGCCGGCTGCGATGATCCCGGCGGCCACCTTCTCCGCCGCGTCCCGCGGGCTCGCGTAGTTCACCACCACGCTCGCCCCTTCCCCGGTCAGCGCTGCGGCGATGGCCGCGCCTATCCCCTTCGAAGCGCCAGTGACGACGGCCGGCCTGATGATCGGCGCGCACCAGCCGGGCTGAGACGGGTCGGGCTCTGCCGAGACAGCGCCCGACGCGCGTCGCGCCAAGGCAATGCTATGGCGAGGGAGAGGGCGAACAGCAGCGGTACGGCCGCATCGAAAGGTGCGCCTGTCGATCGAGACGTTTTCGCAGGTCAAGGGGTTCTTCAGGCTGCCGCGCGCCAGCCGGCGCCGGGCCGACGCCACTTTGCTTGGGAATTTTTCTCAACGCTTGTATATTTTTCTCGTTGCCGCCTGCCACACAGCTCTGACCCTGGAGTCCCCCGCATGTCCACCGACAACTCGACGTTCGCCGCGGATCAGCAGTCCGCAGCACCTGCCGAGGCGCCCCCCGGCCGCCACCTCGGCCTGGCTCTCGTCGTCATCGCCGCCGCGCAGCTGATGGTGGTCCTGGACGCCACCATCACCAACATCGCGCTGCCGAGCATCCAGACCGAGCTCGACGTCTCCGCCTCCAACCTGGCCTGGGTCGTCAACGCCTACGCGCTGGCTTTCGGTGGCCTTCTGCTCCTGGGTGGCCGGGCCGGCGACCTGTACGGCCGCCGTCGCATGTTCCAGATCGGCATAGCGACGTTCACGGTGGCCTCGCTGCTGGGCGGGCTGGCGCAGAACGAGGGGCTGCTCATCGGCGCCCGCATCCTGCAGGGGATCGGCGCCGCGACAGCCGCTCCCTCCGCGCTGTCGCTGATCGCGACCAACTTCCCCGAGGGCAAGCCCCGCAACCGGGCTATGGGTGTCTATGCGGCCATGGCGGGACTCGGATCCACGGTGGGTCTGCTGCTCGGCGGTGTCCTGACCGACTACCTCGACTGGCGCTGGGTGTTCTTCGTCAACATCCCCATCGGCGCCGCCGTACTCGTCGGGACGAAGCTGCTCGCGGAGGGCGAGCGCAACACGGGCCGCCTCGACGTGCCCGGAGCGATCACAGGGACCGGCGGTCTGATCGCCCTGGTGTACGCCGTAACCCGCGGCGGTGAGGACGGCTGGACCGACGGCCTGACGCTTATCTTCTTCGCCGCGGCCCTCCTCCTGCTGGTGCTCTTCGTCGCCCTGCAGGTGCGGACGACCCATCCGATGATGCCGCTGCGCCTGTTCAAGGACCGCAGCCGCGCCGGTGCGTACGCGAGCATGCTGTTCGTCGGTGCGGGCATGTTCGCCACCTTCTACTTCCTGACGCTCTACATGCAGCAGATCCTCGGCTACAGCCCGGTCAAGACCGGACTCGCCTACCTGCCGTTCAGCGTCGGCATGGCCGTGGCGGCCGGCGTCAGCTCGCGACTTGTCGCCCGTCTGGCACCCCGGCAGATCGCCGGTCCCGGTCTGGCGGTAGGAGCGGCGGGCATGTTCTGGTTCGCCACCCTCGAGCCGGGGGCCTCTTACATCACCCACCTGATGCCTGCCATGTTCGTCACAGCGGTCGGTCTCGGCATGACCTTCGTCCCGATGACCCTCGGCGCGGTGAGCGGGGTGCGGGACCAGGACGCCGGCATCGCATCCGCGCTGCTGAACACCTCTCAGCAGGTGGGCGGTGCGCTGGGGCTGGCGGTGCTCTCCACGATCTCGACGTCGGCGGCGAACAGCCGACTGCCCGACGCGGCGGCGACCCTCTACCGCGCCTTCGCGATGAAGGACTTCGGCCTGGTGGCCAGGGCCGGTGACGCCCTGACCCATGGCTACACCACGGCTTTCGCCGTCGCGGCGGTGTTCTTCATCGGCGGTCTGCTGATCACGCTGTTCGCCATCAACGCCGGCAAGCAGAAGCAGGGCGAGTCCGCTCCTGCCGCCCACATGGGCTGACCGCCCACCCCCGCGCCCCGAAGCGAACGACCTCAAGGAGGACGACATGCACGGACCCCGTGTCCTGTCGACCGTCACGGACATCGACACCCACAAGATCGGGACGCAGTTCTCGGCGCGCGGCTCGCGCTTCGCCGTCGACCTGGATCCCTTCCTCAACATGGATCTGTTCGAGATCACCGGACCGACCTTCGCGCCGCACCCGCACGCCGGCTTCTCCGCGGCCACCTACATGTTCGACGACTCCGTCACCCGGCTGCACAACCGGGACAGCCTCGGCGACAAGAGCCTGATCGAACCCGGCGGCCTGCACTGGACCGTCGCGGCTTCCGGGATCGTGCACGACGAGGTGGTCGAGGAGACCGGCCGTCTCGGGCACGGCGTGCAGATCTTCGTACGCCTGCCGGAATCCGCCGAGGAGAACGACCCGTACGGCATGCACTTCACCCCGGGCGACCTGCCTTCCGGCGAACTCTCCGAGGGCGTGACGATGCGCGTGGTGGCCGGCGAGGCGTTCGGGATGCGTTCGCCCGTCCGTGAGGCGGCCGAATCCCATGTGTACGACCTGCTGTTGGGGCCCGGCGCGCGCGTCGAGATCCCCGTGGACCCCGACTTCCGCGGCTTCCTGATGACGGTCAGGGGCAACGGGCGCATCGCCACGCCGACGAGCCGCGGCGACATCGGCCCGGTGGGCCTGGCCGTGTTCGAGCAGGGCGAAGGCGCGGTGGAGGTGGAGGCCGGCGAACAGGGGGCGCAGTTCCTCTTCGGAGCGGGCCGGCCGCTGCGCACTCCCGCCTACATGTACGGCGGGTTCTGCATGTCCAGCCAGCCGCGTGTCGTGGACGCCGTCGAGCGCTACCAGTCGGGCGCCATGCACGGCCTGCTGACCGCACCCTGATCCATCTCTGGCAGGCCCCCGCACGAGCCTGCTCCCAGTACATGCACCACATGCACACCCATTGAGGAGTACGTGATGTCCAAGAAGGTAGTGGTTGTCGGCGGTGGCTACGGCGGCAGCGCCGCGGCGAAGGCGCTGGACGGCGTCGCCGACGTCGTCCTGGTCGAGCCCAAGGAGGCCTTCTTCCACGCGGTGGGCGCCCTGCGCGCGGCGGTGGACCCCGACTTCCTGCCCCGGATCTTCTTCCCCTACGACAAGTTGCTCCCCAACGGGCGCGTGGTACGTGACCGGGCGGTGCGGGTGGAACCGGGCCGCGTGATGCTGGCCTCCGGTGAGGAGCTCGCGGCCGACTACATCGTGCTGGCCACCGGCTCCGGCTACCCCTTCCCCGCCAAGAGCGACGTGGACGACACCGCGGCCGCCCAGCACAAGTACCGCCAGGCGCAGGCCAACCTGCACGCGGCCGAGCACGTCCTGCTGCTCGGTGCCGGGCCTGTCGGGCTGGAGTTCGCCGGGGAGATCAAGGCTGTCTGGCCGGAGAAGAAGGTCGTGATCGTCGACCCGGTGGCCGACATCCTCAGCGAGTACGACCCTGAGCTGCGCGAGGAGGTCGGCCGTCAGCTCGGCGAACTGGACATCCAGCTCGTCCTCGGCTCCCCACTGAAGGAGAACCCGCCCACCGAGCCGGGCGAGCGCGGCACCTTCCACGTCAGCACCACCTCCGACGTCGACATCACCGCCGACATCTGGTTCCGCTGCTTCGGTGTCGTCCCGCAGACCGGTTACCTCGCCGGGGCTCTGGCGGACGTACGCGGGGCGAACGGACAGGTAGCGGTGACCGAGACCCTCCAGGTCAAGGGCCAGGACACGGTCTTCGCCCTCGGTGACATCACCGACGTCGCCGAGCCCAAGCAGGCCAGTGCGGCGAACCGCCACGTCGAGGTGGTCGCGGGCAACATCAAGGCACTGATCGAGGGCAAGCAGGAACTCGCCGCCTACCAGCCGGGGCCGGCCGCCATCATCCTCCCTCTCGGTCCGACCGGGGGAGCGGCCCAGCTGCCGGGCAGGGGAATCGCCGGGCCCGACGTCACCTCCCAGTTCAAGGGCGCGGACCTGATGACGGGCCGCCTCGGGCAGCTGTTCGGAGTCGGCGGAGCCTGAACTCGAAACACATGGAGGTACTGGTGGGACTGCGAACCCGAATTGCGGACGAGCTCAAGGCGACCGTGCACGGCGGAGAGCTCAAACTCGAGCGGTACGCGGGGCCGGCCGGCGATCCCGGACTGCTCGGGATCGCCCCGGACGACCCCGTCTGGCGGGTGCACGGCCACCCGACGGGGATGCTCACCGGCGGATTCGCGGCGCTCATGCTGCAGTCCCTGCATCCGCTGGCGATGGCCGGGGTCGACCAGCACTCGGACTTCCGCACCGACCCGACCGGCCGGCTCATCCGTACCGCGCGGTTCATCACCACGACGACCTTCGGCTCCGAGCAGGCGGCGCGGGACGTGATCGACCTCGTGCGGCGCATCCACGCCCAGGTGCGCGGGACGGCCCCGGACGGCAGGCCGTACCGTGCGGACGACCCCGAGCTGCTGACGTGGGTGCACACCGCCGAGGTGTACAGCTTCCTGGCGGGCTATCAGGTCTATGCGCCGCGCCGTTCCCGGCTCACCCCGGCCGAATGCGACACCTACTACGCGCAGGTCGCCCCCGTCGCCGAGGCGCTGGGCGCGGTGGAGGTGCCGCGCAGCACACGCGAGGTCGCACGCTATCTGGCCCGCTTGCGCCCCGAACTCCACGTCACCCCGGCCGCGTTGGACGTCGTGCGGTTCCTTCGCGGCTTCGGCCGCACCGGGCGGGAACGGCTGGTCGCGGGCCTGCTGATGAACGCGGCGGTGGGGCTGCTCCCGGGCTGGGCGCGGGCAGAGCTCGGCATTCACCGGCCTGTCCTGGTGCGCTCCGGCTGGGACCGGCCGGTGGCCACCCTGGCCGGCCGTGCACTCGAGTGGGCTCGCGGCCCTTCCGAGATCCACGCGGCCGCGCGGGCGCGTCTGGCTGCGGCGGCACCAGGAGCACACGGCGAGCCTGCCACAGAGGGTAACCCACCGTCCAGCTGACGCCCTTCGGCCCACCGTGGCATGTCCGTTGCCTCTTTCCGCCGCGTCGGCACGCCCCATTCCCGGGCCGTTCCCGGGCCGTTCCCGGGCCGTTCCCGGGCCGTTCCCGGCCGGGATTCCAGCCGTCACCTGCTACGAGTTCTGCGAGAGGACCCAACGTGTCGAGCGACCCGAAAGCCGTCGTCAACCGGCTGATCGAGGACGTCATCAACGCCCACCGCCCCGACCTCGCCCACGAGGTGCTCCACCCGGACCTCCAGCTCCGGCGCATGGGCATGCAGCGGTCGGCGCAGTACCTCGGAAGCCTCTCCCACGCATCGCGCAACGGTCTCAACGAGCAGAGCGCACCCCCAGCGGACCCCATCGAGGGTTTCAAAGCCGCCTACGCCGTCCTTCTGCACGCGTTCCCCGACATGCGCAACAACGTCGTCGGACCCCAGGTGGTCGAGGGCGACCTGGTGATCACGCACGTCACCTTCTCGGGCACCCACGAGGGCGAGTTCCTCGGGGTCGCCCCCACACACCGCAAGGTCGAGTTCGACGAGGTCCTGTTCCAGAAGGTCACCGACGGCAAGGTCAGTGAGGTCTGGGCCGTCGGGGACGAACTCGGCTTCCTGCAGCAGCTCGGAGTGCTGGCGAGCCCCGAGGACTAGCCCGGCGCCAGAGCCCTCCTGCACAGATCCCCACAGTCCACAGTAAGGAGAAAGAAGTGAGTGACACCCCCGCCGCTCTCGGCGGAACCGGATTCGACCCGGAGGCCATCCGGCGCAAGTACCAGGAGGAGAGCGAGAAGCGCCGTTCGAAGAAGTCGGCGGGAAGCCGCCCCGTCGCGCAGAGCACGGTGCTGTCCGTCGAGGACCCCTTCGTCGAGACGGGTGTCGAGCGCGAGCCCCTGCGCGACGAGGTCGACGTCGTCGTGGTCGGCGGCGGCCACACCGGCATCATCACGGGCGCGTACCTCAGCAAGGCGGGCGTGCCGCGCGTCCGCCTCATCGAGAAGGGCGCCGGCTTCGGGGGCGTCTGGTACTGGAACCGCTACCCCGGAATCCGCTGCGACGTCGACGCCTACTCCTACATGCCGATGCTCGAAGAGACCGGCGTCATGCCCACCGAGAAGTACGTCCAGGGCGACGAGATCCGCGCCAATGCCCAGCTGCTCGCGGAGAAGTTCGGCCTCGACAAGGACGCCTGCATGCAGACGCAGGTGACCGGTATGCGCTGGGACGAGGAGACCGAGCGCTGGATCGTCACCACCGACCGCGGCGACGAGATGCGCGCCAAGTTCGTCTGCCTGGGCAGCGGCACCCTCGACAACCCGAGCATCCCCGACGTGCCCGGCCTCGACGAGTACCAGGGCCACGTCTTCCACTCCAGCCGCTGGGACTACGGCTACACCGGCGGCAGCGAGCGCGGCGGCCTCGTCAAGCTTGCCGGCAAACGGGTCGCGGTCATCGGCACCGCGGCCTCCTCGATCCAGTTCATCCCCGAGCTGGGCAAGTACGCGGAGCAGGTGTTCGTCGTCCAGCGCACACCGGTGGTCGTCATACCCCGCAACAACCATGCCACCGACCCCGTATGGTTCCGCGACCAGAAGCCGGGCTGGCAGAAGGAGCGCGTCGAGAACCTCACGGCGATCGCCCAGCCTGCTCCCGGGAGTACGCCGCCCGCCCAGGACATCCTCAACGACTCGCTGACCGGGCTGTCCAAGATGATGACCGGCGCCTCCCCGGAGGTCGCCGCCCTGCTGGAGGGCACCGAGCCCGCGGACCTCGCCGAGCGGATCCTGTTCGGCAACTACGCGGCCATGGAGAAGATCCGGGCCGACATGGCCTCCATCGTCGACGACCCGGACACGGCCGAGAAGCTCAAGCCGTACTACAACCTGGGCTGCAACCGACCCCAGTTCAGCGACACCTACCTGCAGGCCTACAACCGCCCCGATGTCACGCTGCTGGACACCGAGGGCCGCGGCCTCGAAGGCCTCACGGAGAAGGGCATCCTCGTCGACGGCGTCGAATTCGAGGCCGACTGCGTGATCTTCGGCACCGGCTTCGCGATGAACGCAGGACACTTCCCCGTGGCCGGACGTGGCGGGGAGCTGCTCTCCGAGCACTGGGCCGACGGCATGCGCTCCCTGCACGGCCTCCTGGCCGCGGGCTTCCCCAACCTCTTCGTGGTCGGCGGCATCCCCCAGGCCACGCACGCGATCAACTTCACCCACCAGCTGTACGACCAGGGCGAGCACGTCGCCACCATCGTCCGGCGCGTCCTCGACGGCGGCTTCGCCACCTTCGAGGTCCGCCCGGAGGCGGAGGAGCGCTGGGCCCAGCAGCTGAAGCAGGCGGCCGCCGGCATGCCCCGCCCCGACTTCAACTGCGCCCCCAACCCGCAGACGGACCTGATCCACTCCGGCTACCCGGGCGGTCCCCTCGCGTACGCCCAGGCCTGCCGGGAGTGGCTGCAGGACGGCTTCGAGCGCGACCTCGTCGTCGAGCGCCCGGCCGAACCAGCGAAGTCATGACGGCGGCCCAGGAAGGTCCCGCGGTGAACACCACCATCACCGCACACGCTTCGGTGGCCACGGTCATCAGCGTGTTCACGGTCCAGCCCGGCCGGCAGCGCGCGCTGGTGGACCTGCTCGCGAAGAACAGCGACGAGGTACTGCGGCACCGCGAGGGCTTCATCTCCGCCAACGTCCATGCCAGCACCGACGGCACACGTGTGACCGTCTACGCCCAGTGGGAGAGCGAATCGGACCTGCGCGCCGTCCTGGGCGACCCTGCGGCCCGGCAACAGATGGATGAAGCGCTGAAGCTCGCCGACGGACACGAGCCCCGCGTCTACACCGTCGAGTCGGTCCACCACCGCTGACGGCACCCACGGCGGCACAGCCGCTTGCACCCGGCGTCGCTCGGCCCCTGCGGCCGGGGCGGCGCCGTACGTGTAATCCGAAGGCCGATCCGAGACCCAGGTGCGGCCGGTGACGGCCTCGGCACGCAGCAGCGCCGCAACAGCGAGGCAGAACACAGTTTCGCTGTCCGAGCAGCTTTCTGGGTTGCATCCCGCTCGACGGCGACCCCATGGGGACATCCACTCACTCCCGACGCAAGCCGTACAGCAAAGTACGAGGCAATCCCACCTATTCAGAGCGACCCAGTCACACAAGCAGCGAAATGCTCGGCTAAAATTACCTGTTCAAACAATCAAAGGCGCTGGAGGCGGGCGCCCTGGGCGCCGACGGCACCCGCGCTCCGCGGACAGCCAGCCCGCAGAGGGCGAGAAAGCCATGCTGCTCGGTTCGGGTGCGAGCAAGCCCCTACGCAGCCCCGCATACGCCTAAGGACTCCGCACCACACATGCCCCAGTGCCAGCACTCCCAGCCCGACAGCCCTCGCGAGCCGGGCCGCCACAACGACGCCACCGACCTCCGTCGCGGTTTCGACGTCCTGGGAAAGCGGTGGAACGGCCTGGTCCTCGCCGCGCTGTCCGAGGAACCGCTGGGCTTCGCCGACCTGTCCCGGGCCGTGCCCGACGTCAGCGAGCGGATGCTCTCCAGCCGCCTTCGGGACCTGAGCGCTGCCGGACTCGTCGCCCGTACCGTGGAGCCCGGGCCACCCGTCCGCTCCCGCTACGAACTCAGCGAACACGGGCAGGCACTCGTCCCCGTGCTGCATGCGATCGCCGACTGGGCAGCAACCCACTTCCCCGCCACCATCGAGTGACCGGACGGGGCCTGCGCCAAGAGCCCGGACAGGAAGGCAAGTTGCAGGTGACCGGTTCGCCATCGACCGCCCCGCATCGTGCGTGTTTTTCCTGCTCGTGACCCGCCCGAGCACTGAGCGGCCCTTGATCGCCCTCGACTGGATACGCCGCGACGCCCGTCCGACCAAAGGGCCGGGCGGGCGCCGGTACATGTCAGCCGCGCTTCACGGAGCGGCTTCAGCCCTCGAGGGCGGGGTAGTCGGTGAAGCCCTTCTCGTCACCACCGAAGGACTTGGAACGGTCCGGGGTGTTGAACGGACCGCTCTGCTGCAGACGGGCAGGCAGGTCGGGGTTGGCCATGAAGAGGGCGCCGTAGGCGACCAGGTCGGCGGTGCCGTCCTCGATCAGCTTCAGCTCCTCGGGGCCGGTGGGCTCCTGGCCGGTGAACGGGTTGAGGATGAACGTGGTCGGCCAGGCCTTGCGCGCCTGCACCGTGAAGTCGCGGTACTCGGGGGCCTCCATCTGGTGCAGGTAGGCGAGGTTCAGCGGGGCCAGCGCGTCCACCAGCGCGGTGTAGGTGGCCTCCACATCGGCCCGGTCGCTCTCGGCGATGTCGTTGAACGGGTTGCCCGGCGACATACGGAAACCGACCTTGTCCGCACCGATCGCGTCCGCGACGGCCTTCGCCGTCTCGACCGCGAAACGGATGCGCGCCGTGGGCGAGCCGCCCCAGCCGTCGGTACGCGTGTTGGAGTTCGGCGCCAGGAACTGGTGGATCAGGTAGCCGTTGGCACCGTGCAGTTCGACACCGTCGAAGCCGGCCTCGATCGCGTTGCGCGACGCGGAGACGTAGTCGGCGATGGTCTCCTCGATCTCCGCCTCCGTAAGCTCGTGCGGGACCTCGAAGTCCTTCAGGCCGTCATGGGTGTAGATCTGCCCCGCGGCCTGAACCGCGGAGGGACCCACCGGCTGCCGGCCCGTCCAGCTCGAGTGTCCGACCCGGCCGGTGTGCATGATCTGCAGGAAGATGACACCGCCCTCGGCGTGGACCGCGTCCGTCACCTTGCGCCACGCGGCCACCTGCTCGGCGGAGTGGACACCCGGGGTGTCGGGGTAGCCCTGGCCGATCGGCGACGGCTGCGTACCCTCCGTCACGATCAGACCCGCGCTCGCCCGCTGCGCGTAGTACGTCGCCATCAGGTCCGTCGGAGTCTGCCCAGCACCGTACGCACGGCTCCGCGTCATCGGAGCCATCACAATCCGGTTCGCCAGACGCTTCCCGCCCAGCTCGTACGGCTGGAAAGCCTTCGACATGATCAATCTCCTTGTTGTAGGGGATACGGCACACCCTCGAGGGGCGCACCTTCAAACGACACTCGACGCATCGTTACCTGTCCAAACAAGTAATGCCGCGCATTCATTCCATCTCGAATGTGACCTGCGTCACTCAATTCACGATGGGTGGGACAAGCTGCGACGCTTAACGGGGCGCTTTCGCTCAGGTATCTGGGAAGCCACAGGAACGCGAAGGCTCGTCGATATCCGCCGACGAGGGCCGCCTGGCGATACACCTGCCCAGGCAGGAAAAGCAGGTGTGGGTGTGGCGCTCCACCGGGGTCGCGGGGCGAGGCGGCCGACACCCCGCGACCCCGGCCCACGTTGAATTGCCGCCGCTACGACAGAACCCGGGATCGCCTCACGCGCCTCACCGCTCGGCGCCGCCTTCGACCAGGCGCCGTAGCGAAGGAAGCAGGGCCTCGAAGTCCTGACCCGTTCGAAACATGACGACGGTGGCGCCGCCGTCGCCGGCTTCCCGGGACGACTGAGGGCCCGGAAAGAGGGCGAGCACCTCGCGCATCGCTTCGTCGACCTCCGCGACCGGGTCGGAGGCTTCACCCCGGAGCCAGCGGCGCAGCACATGGTTGTGGGCCGCGGCCACGGCCGCTGCCATGAGTTCGGCCCTGAGCGACGCCGACTCCGTCGGATCCCCCATCCATTCCGAGATGAACTCGCGGAACAGTCGCTGGTAGCGGGCCACGCTGGCGATCTCCCGGTCGCGCAGGGCGGCCACCTTGCTGGTGAGCGCGTATCGCCGCCGAGCGAGGTCTCCTTCGTCGATGTAGTGCAGCAGCACCAGGCGGACCGCGTCGGACACGGCGACCAGGGCGGTGCTGTGGCTGGAGGTGGCCAGCCGGTCCCTGATCAGGTCGAGCAGCCGGTCGTGATCCGGGAAGATCACCGCTTCCTTGGACCGGTAGTGCCGGAAGAACGTCGTGCGCCCCACTCCCGCCCGCTCGGCGATGTCGTCGACGGTGGTCTGCTCATATCCGCGCTCGTCGAACAGCGCGAAAGCGGCGTCCATGAGTCGGATCCGCACGGGTGGCTTGCTCATGAACAACCATCCTTCCCGGTCTCGAAGCGTGGAGGCCACTTGCCCATCCGAATGGTACTGAGTACCGTCAATACGAGATCGAGTACCAACAGAGGAGCTTCCGGCGTGGATGCCATCTCCCACAGCGAGTCCGGCCTGCCGATCCAGCCGTTCTACGACAGCTCCGCGCTGGACGGTTTCGACACAGGTGCAAAGCTGGGCGCCCCCGGCAAATACCCCTTCACCCGCGGCGTCTATCCGTCGATGTACACGGGCCGGCCATGGACGATGCGGCAGTACGCCGGGTTCGGCACGGCGAAGGAGTCCAACGAGCGCTACCACGAACTCGTCGGCGCCGGCACCGGCGGTCTGAGCGTGGCGTTCGACCTGCCGACGCAGATGGGCTACGACTCCGACGAGGCCATCGCTCACGGTGAGGTCGGCAAGGTCGGCGTGGCGATCGACTCGATCGAGGACATGCGCACGCTGTTCCAGGGCCTGCCCCTGGACAAGGTGTCGACGTCGATGACGATCAACGCACCCGCGTCGACGCTGCTCCTGCTGTACCAGCTGGTCGCGGCCGAGCAGGGCATCGCGGGCCACCAGCTGACCGGCACGATCCAGAACGACGTGCTCAAGGAGTACATCGCCCGCGGCACCTACATCTTCCCGCCGAAGCAGTCCCTGCGGCTGATCAGCGACATCTTCGCCTACTGCCACAAGGAACTGCCGCGCTGGAACACGATCTCCATCTCCGGCTACCACATGGCCGAGGCCGGTGCGACGCCCGCGCAGGAGATCGCGTTCACCCTCGCCAACGCCAAGGAATACGTGCGCGCCGCGATCGCCGCGGGCCTGGACGTCGACGACTTCGCGCCGCGCCTGTCCTTCTTCTTCGTCGCCCGGACCACGCTGCTGGAGGAGATCGCGAAGTTCCGCGCAGCCCGACGCATCTGGGCCCGCATCATGCGCGACGAGTTCAAGGCCAAGAACCCCAAGTCGCAGATGCTGCGCTTCCACACCCAGACCGCCGGCGTGCAGCTGACCGCGCAGCAGCCCGAGGTCAACCTGGTCCGGGTCGCGTTGCAGGGCCTGGGCGCGGTCCTCGGTGGCACGCAGTCCCTGCACACCAACTCCTATGACGAGGCCATCGCCCTGCCCACCCAGAAGGCAGCGCGGCTCGCCCTGCGGACACAGCAGGTCATCGCATACGAGACCGATGTGACCAGCACCGTCGACCCCTTCGCGGGCTCTTACGTCATGGAGTCGATGACCGACGACATCGAGGCGGCGGCCCTTGAACTGATCCAGGCCGTAGAGGACCGGGGCGGCGCCGTCGCCGCGATCGAGCAGGGCTTCCAGAAGTCGGAGATCGAGAAGTCCGCGTACCGGATCGCTCGGGAGATCGACAACAGAGAGCGCACCGTAGTGGGCGTCAACAAGTTCCTCCTCGACGAGGAAGAGCCGTACGAGCCGCTGCGCGTCGACCCCCGGATCGAGACCGACCCGTGCGAACGCCTCGCTGCCCTGCGCAGGGAGCGCGACAACGACGCCGTCGAGCGGAACCTCGACGCCCTGCGCGCGGCTGCCCAGGGCACCGACAACGTGCTGCCTCCCATGCGCGAGGCCCTGCGGCTCGGCGCCACGGCCGGCGAAGTCTCCCACGCCCTGCGCGACGTCTGGGGCGTGTACGTCCCTCTCGACACGTTCTGACGTGCAAGGGCGGCCCCGCACCGAAGAGCGGTACCCAATGACCCGGAGGATCTCCATGGACCTTTCTCACGAGACGAGCGTTGGGCTCGGGCAGGCGAACATCCAGTGAGCGACATCGACATCCACACGACCGCGGGGAAGCTCGCGGACCTGCAGCGCCGTATCCAGGAGGCGACGCATGCCGGCTCCGAGCGCGCGGTAGAGAAGCAGCA
>NZ_JBSFWK010000032.1:0-107894 GCF_053594815.1 Streptomyces sp. NPDC002577
GCGACCTCGGGCCGGTTCAGGGTGATCGTCGCGATCCGGTCCTTCACCTCGTACACGATGTTCACGGCGGCTCCTCAGCGTCGCGGCAGACCGAGCGCTCGATAATATCGTTCTCGTGAACTGAAACAATAGTCTCTTCAAGGCTACGGGGCCCACCCAGTAGGCTCCAATACCATTCTCCAATTTGAGCAGTACCATCACAACATGACACAGAAGGCAGATCTCAACGGCGGTCCACCCCTCGGTGAACCGACCTGGAAGCAGCGCGCCGTCGAGCGTTCCACGAGGACGATGCAGCTGCGGGCCGAGCAACGGGTGCAGCGCTTCCTGGACTCGGCCCAGGCGATCATGGCGGACAAGGGCACCACGGACTTCACCGTGCAGGAGGTCGTGGACCGTTCACGCCAGTCGCTGCGCAGCTTCTACCAGCACTTCGACGGGAAGCACGAACTGCTGCTGGCGCTCTTCGAGGACGCCCTGAGCCGGACGGCGAAACAGATCAGGGCCGCAACAGACGAAGCGGACACGCCGTCCGCGCGACTGGAGGCCGCCGTACGCCTGCTCTTCGACGGCTCCCGGCCCCACCCTGCGATGACACACCCGCTGTTCACCGACTTCGCCCCGCGGTTGCTGCTGTCACACCCCGAGGAGGTGAAGATCGCGCACGCACCCGTCCTCACGGTCCTCACCGAACTCATGACGGAGATCGACGCGGAAGGCGGTCTGCGCCCCGGCCTGAAGCCCCGCCGCGCGGCCGCGATGGTGATGCAGACAGCGATGTTCCTGGCCCAGTCCAGCGGGCCCCACGCAAGGCCGGCCTCCCACCCGCTGACCTCCGACGAGGTCTGGGCGTTCTGCTCCGGCGGGTTCGCCCGCAGCTGAGGCACGCACACCACTCAAGGGTGAGAATTCTATTCTCGTTTCCAAAGAACTATCTTACACTCGGTGCATGTCAGACCTCTGGAGCGATCTTCTCGACTGCCTCGGCCTGCGTGCGCTTCCCTCACCGCCCCCACAACCGGACACGGATGGCGCGGGCACCCAGCCCTTGAGCCCCCAGTCCCCCCGCTTGGTCTTCGAAGGGCCCAACCAGCAGCTGAGTTATCACCGGCTCTTCGGCGGGCAGCTTCTGGCCCAGTTCGTGCGCGCCGTGCAACTCGCCTGTCCCGGCAAGGCCGTCAAGTCCCTCCATGTGCTGTTCCCACGGGCCGGCCGTACGGACGAGACCGTCCGGTACGAGGCGGAGCGCCTGCACGAGGGCAGCACCTTCGCCACCTGGTCGGTCGTCGCCCGGCAGCGGTCGGGCGTCGTCGCCACGGCGTCCGTGTCGATGCATTCCGCCGAGGACGGACCGGACCATCAGACCGTGGCGCCCGTTACCGCCCTCCTTCCTCCGGAGAAACGGGTGGAGCTCGGTCTGCTGCCCTGGGAGACGCGGGTGTCCGCCGATCTCGACTCCCCTGCGGCTCAGCCGCCGCAACTCGACCTGTGGATGCGCACGCCGCAGGCCGACCCCCGACTGGCCCCCGCCCTGCTCGCGTACGCCACGGACCTGACGCTCATCGGCACCGCCCTGCGCCCGCTCGAAGGCGTCAGCCAGCGGGACGCGCAACAGGCCTTCACCTCGGCGGTCACCTCGCACACCGTGTGGTTCCACCGGCCGTTCCGTACCGACGAGTGGCTGCTGCTGCGCCAGCACGCCCCGCTCCTGGCCCACGGCCGCTGCCACGGCCGCGGCGACGTGCTCACCGCCGACGGCTCCCTTGTCGCGTCGTACGCCCAGGAGGCCCTGTTGCGCTTCCGTACGGCGGATCAGCCCTCTTCCTAGCCCGGCCAACGAGGTGGGGGCACCCCGATGAGGGTGCCCCCCTTAAGTCCGGCTCGTCGTCACGAGCGCCCGGTCGCACTCAGGGCGCGGCCACCTCGATCACCACGGCCGAGCCCATGCCGCCGCCCGCACACATCGACGCGACGCCGATCCCGCCGCCCCGGCGGCGCAGTTCGTGGACGAGCGTGACGAGCATGCGCCCGCCGGTGGCGGCCACCGGGTGGCCGAGGGAGCAGCCGCTGCCGTTGACGTTGACCTTGTCCGGGTCGAGGTCGAGGAGGCGCACGGTCGCGACGCACATGGCGGCGAAGGCTTCGTTGATCTCGTACAGGTCGACGTCACCGGTCGAAAGGCCCGCGCGGGCGAGGGCCTTGGGGATCGCCTGCACGGGGGCGAGCCCGGTCTCGGCGGGGTCGACGCCGACGGACGCCCATGAACGTACGGTGGCCAGAGCGGGCAGGCCCAGCCGGCCGCTGGCGACGACCAGGGCTGCCGCGCCGTCGTTGCCGCCGCAGGCGTTGCCCGCCGTGATGCTGAACCCCTCGATCTCGGGGTGCAGCGGCTTGAGCGCGGCCAGCTTCTCCATCGTCGTGTCGCGGCGCGGGTGTTCATCGACCCTGAACAGACCGTACGGCGTGTCGACGGGGACGATCTCCGCGTCGAAGTACCCCTCGTCGATGGCGCGTACGGCGTTGCGGTGCGAGCGGAGCGCCCAGGCGTCCATGTCCTCGCGGCTCACGCCCGCCTTGACGGCGGCGTTCCAGCCGACCGTGATCGACATGTCCGCGTTGGGGGCGTCCGGCCGGTCGGGGTGGGTGGGCGGCAGCCACGGGTCCGTCCAGTCCTCGCCCTGCCGGAAACTCAGCCTGGGCGAGGTGGACGCGGAGTTGACGCCGCCCGCGATGACGACCTCGTCCATCCCGGCGCGTACGGAGCCGGCGGCGGTCTGCACGGCGGCCAGTCCGGCGGCGCAGTGCCGATTGTGGGCCAGCCCCGGTACGGAGGTCAGCCCCGCGGTGATCGCGGCGTGCCGGGCGATGACGCCTCCGCCGTACAGGCCCTCGCCGAGGACGACGTCGTCGATGCGGCCGGGCTCGATGCCCAGGCCGGCGAGGCGGTCGACGGTGGCGCGGACGACGACGTCGGCCAGGTCGTAGGCGGTGGTGTCGCGCAGCGTCCCCTTGCGGGCGGTGCCGACGGGGGTGCGCAGGGCGGACACGATGACGGCTTCGGGCGCTTCAGGCATGGGTGGTCTCCAGAGTCTCCGGGTTCTCCAGCTCGGCGAGGAGGGCGCGGCGCAGCAGCTTTCCGGTGTCGGTACGCGGCAGTTCGGGACGGAAGACGATGGCGTCGGGGGTCTTGGAGGTGCGCAGCCGCGCGTTGGCCCACTGCCGGATCTCGTCCGGGTCCCCGTCGCCGACGAGGACCGCGACGATCCGCTGCCCCCACTCCTCGTCCGGCACACCGACCACCGCCGCCTCCGTGACGCCGGGGTGGGCGACGAGGACGTCCTCGATCTCGGCGGGGGCGATGTTCTCGCCGCCGCGGATGATGGTGTCGTCGGCCCGCCCCTCGATGAACAGGTAGCCCTCGCCGTCCAGGCGGCCCCGGTCGCGGGTGGGGAACCAGCCTCCCCCACTCTCGGCTTCGCTCGAGCGGGAGGTACCCCCATCGTCCAGGGCGCTGCGCCCCAAGTACTCGCCGGAGATCTGCTCCCCGCGCACGAACACCAGGCCGGTCTCGCCGGCTTCGCAGGGCTCGTCGTCCTCCGTGCGCACGGCGATCTCGACGCCGGGCAGGGCGCGCCCCACGGAGGTGAGCCGGTCGCGTACGGCGGGGTCGTCGGAGGCGAGAGCGGCGCGGTGGTCATCGGGGCCGAGGACCGCGATCGAGGATGCGGTCTCCGTCAGACCGTACGCGTTGACGAAGTCCGTTGCCGGAAAGGCCCGCAGCGCCTTCTCGACGACGCTCCTCGGGGTGCGGGCGCCTCCGTAGGCGAGGCTGCGCAGGGTCGGCGTTCCGGCGTCGCCGCCGTCGGGCACCCGGTCGACGATGCGCGCCAGCATGGTCGGCACCAGCATCGCGTGGGTGACACGCTCCCGGCGCACGGTGGCGATCCACTCCTCCGCGTCGAACGCGGGCAGGTAGACGACGCGGCGGCCGGTGTAGAGGTTGGACAGCAGGTTCGTCAGCCCGGCCACGTGGTACGGCGGAACCGCCACCAGCGCCGCATCGCCCTCGGCCGCCGAGCCGAACTCCATGGTGTTCAGCACATAGGCGAGCAGGTGCTTGTGGCGCAGGAGGGCCGCCTTGGGAGCGGCGGTCGTACCGCTGGTGTAGAGGATGACGGCGACGGCGTCCTGGTCCCACGGTGCCGCTTCCTGCTCCGCGGCGGGGTCCGGCTCGGCCGAGCCGTCCACCAATGCGTCGCAGTCGTCGGGGCCGAGGACCAGAGCTCCGGGATGTCGTCCCGCTATCTCCTCCAACTGTTCATTGCCCAAGCGGTAGTTGAGGGGCACGAAGGGAACGCCCGCCAGCGCCGCACCGAACAGCGCCACGGGATAGGCGAGGTGGTTGACCCCGCGGTAGAGGACGGCGGGCGCCTCACGGAAGCGCCCGGCTGCGCGGCGGGCGAGACCCAGGAGTTCGGCAGCTGTCAGCGACCCGCCGTCCCGTGTCACCGCCGCCCGCTCGCCGCCCGAAGCAGCCATCTCGAGAATCATCGATATATTCATGAGAGTGCTATTCTCAGGTCCGAAGAGCGGGACTTTCAAGAGTGGGGAGCGTAGATGCAGATCACCGGGAGCTCCGCGATCGTGGTGGGCGGTGCCGGCGGCCTCGGAGAGGCGACCGTGCGCCGGCTGCACGCGGCAGGGGCGAAGGTCGTGGCTGCCGACCTCGCCGACGACAAGGGCAAGGCGCTTGAGCAGGAACTGGGCATCCGCTACGTACGGACGGACGCCACCAGCGAGGAGAGTGTGCAGGCGGCGATCGCGGAGGCCGAGTCCGCCGGTCCGCTGCGGATCGTGGTGGACGTGCACGGCGGCCCCGCAAGCGGCGGGCGCCTGGTCGGCAAGGACGGCAGCCCGCTCGGCCTCGACGGCTTCCGCACGACCATCGACTTCTACCTCACGGCCGTCTTCAACGTGATGCGGCTGGGCGCCGCCGCGATGGCCCGGCAGGAGCCCCTGGACGGCGGTTCGCGCGGCGTCATCGTCACCACCGCCTCCATCGCCGCGTTCGAGGGCCAGATCGGCCAGATCCCCTACGCCGCCGCCAAGGGCGGTGTGGCGAGCATGACGCTGGTCGCCGCGCGCGACCTGTCGCCGCTCGGCATCCGGGTCGTCGGCGTCGCGCCTGGCACGTTCCTCACCCCGGCCTACGGTCAGGCGGGCGACAAGCTGGAGGCCTACTGGGGGCCGCAGGTCCCGCACCCCCGGCGCATGGGCCGCCCCACCGAGTACGCCGAGCTCGTCCACCACCTCTGCGAGAACGACTACCTCAACGGAGAGGTCATCCGCCTGGACGGAGCCCTCCGTTTCCCGCCCAAGTAACCACCGGCGGGCGACCGTTGTACGACCGCAGCCGGAAGCCGAGAGAGAGGCAGGGGCCAGGGATGCGATCACAGGACGGTACGGAGGCCCGGCCGCCGTACCGCGTCGTCCAGTGGGCCACCGGGAACATCGGCAGCCGGACGCTGCGGGCCACCATCCAGCATCCGCAGCTGGAACTGGCCGGGGTGTACGTGCACACCCCGGCCAAAGCGGGTCGTGACGCCGGAGACCTGTGCGGTCTGCCTCCCGTCGGAGTCGCCGCCACCGACGACATCGAGGAGATCCTGGCGCTCGGCGCCGACTGCGTGCTCTACACGCCTCGCGAGCTGGACGTCGACGTACTGTGCCGGCTGCTCGCGTCCGGCACCGACGTGGTGACGACCCGGACCGACTTCCACCACCGCGACAGGCTCGAGCCGGACTTGCGCGAACCGGTCGAAGCCGCGTGCCGCAAGGGCGGGTCCTCCCTGCACAGCACAGGGAGCAGCCCCGGGTTCATCACCGAGGCCGTACCGCTGGTGCTCAGCTCGATCCAACGGCGGCTGGACAGCCTGCTGATCGAGGAGTACGCCGACCTGTCCCGGCGCGACTCCCCCGCGCTCCTCTTCGAGGTGATGGGTTTCGGCAGGCCCCCGGCGGAGTTCGACGCCGGGCGGGTGGAGAGTCTGGGCGCCAGTTTCGGGCCGTCGCTGCGACTGGTCGCCGACACCCTCGGCGTCCGGCTCGACGGGATCGAGGCGACCGGGGAAGCCGCCTGCGCACGCAGCCGCATGCGGATCGCCGCCGGCACCGTCGAGCCCGGGACCGTCGCCGCACAGCGGGTCACCGTGGCGGCCATGCGGGACGGCCGCCCGCTGCTGCGCTTCCGCGCCAACTGGTACTGCGGCACCGACCTCGACCGCGACTGGGACCTTCGCAGCACCGGCTGGCATGTCACGTTGGACGGGGACGCACCCCTCGACATCGACATCCGCTTCCCGGTCACGCTGGAGAGGCTGGCGGCGGTCTCCCCGTCGTACACCGCCAATCGCGCCGTGAACGCCGTCCCCTACGTCTGCCAGGCGCCCCCGGGCATCCGGACCACGGCCGACCTCCCGCAGATCGTCGCCGTACTCGGCTGATGCCCCGCGGTGCACTCGCCTTCGGAGAGTGAGTATGGACATGGAACACGCGAAGCACGTTGCCGCCCCGACGAGAGACGTCGCGGCGGTGCCCCAGCCATGAAGGCCGAAGACCAGTTCCATCTCGGCATCGTCGCGGAGGACTTCGAAGCGACCATGGCCGGTCTCTCGTCCCTGTTCGGTTACGAATGGGGTGACGAGGTCGGCGGGCCGATCCCGGTCACGCTGCCCACCGGTGACACCGTCCTCGATCTCAGATGCGCGTACTCGGTGACATCACCCCGGCTGGAGATCGTCCGGAGCATCCCGGGGACCATGTGGGAACCGGCGGCCGGAACAGGCATCCATCACGTCGGCTACTGGTCCGACGACGTGGCGGCGGACTCCGCCGAGCTCGTACGCCACGGCTTCGTGATCGAGGCGGCCCGGACGGGGCCCGACGGCACCCCGTTCTTCACGTTCCACCGGAGCCAGAACGGGTTTCGGGTCGAGCTGGTGACCCGAGCTGCGCAGCCCGGGCTGCAGCAGTGCTGGGCCGTCCCCAAGGGCACGGCATGACGTCGACTCCGTGCCGACCGCGACGATCTGACGGGAGAAATCCATGACGACTGTGGGCATCGCGACCGGCGGCGGCCGCGGGATGGGGCTTGCCTGCGCGCAACGGCTCACCGGCATGGTCGACACGGTGCTGCTCGTGGACCGGGACGAGGCATCCGTGACCGCCGCAGCCAAGGAACTGTCGACGGCGGATCGCGGAGCCGTCGTCGAACCCTTCGTCCTCGACATCACCGACGGGGACGGCCTGGCCCGGCTTGCCGCCCGCGTCCGCGAACTCGGCACGCTGCGGGCCGTCGCCCACGCCGCGGGCATCTCCCCGACCATGGCCGACTGGCGTCGCATCTTCACCGTCGACCTCGTCGGAACCGCGATGCTCGCCGAGGCACTCCGTCCGCTCGCCACCACCGGGACGGCGATGGTGTGCTTCGCCTCGATGGCACCGCTGCTCGACACCGCCGAGCCGGACCCCGCCGCCGTCGCGGCCCTGGACGCCCCGCTCGACGAGCACTTCCTGGACCGGATCCACGACGCCCTCGGTCCGGCCGTCGAGAACACAGGAGTGGCGTACTCGTGGGCCAAGCGCGGCGTACACCGCTTCGTACAGCAGGAGGCGGTACGGCTCGGGCCGCTCGGAGCACGCGTCTGCTCGGTCTCCCCCGGTGTCATCGACACACCCCAGGGCCGGCAGGAGGCAGCGAGCCACCCATCCATGGAGATGCTCGTGCAGCGCACGCCGCTCGGGCGCCCGGGACGCCCCGAGGAGGTCGCGGCCGTGGTCGCCTTCGCGCTGTCGGACGAGGCCGGCTTCCTGAGCGGCGTCGACCTCCTCGTCGACGGCGGCGTGTGCGCGGCGCTGCACGGTCCTGCCGGTCGGCGGTAACCGGCACACACGGCGGCACCACCTGCAGGAGTACGACGAGACTCGGCAAGGAGGACACATGGCTGCGCGACGAGTGGTGACCGGCCGTGCCGGCGACGGAAAGGGACACGTCGTCAGCGACGGTCCGGCTCCATGCGTGCTGACGACCGAAGGCCGGCCCGGCTTCCAGACGGTCTGCGTATGGGCGACGGATGCGGTGCCGCGTGTGCCCAACGCCGGAGCCGACCCGACCCGGGTGGAGCAGAAGTTCTTCCCCGGACCCGAAGGATCGCGGTTCCTGATCAACGTCTTCCCCCCGGGCTTCGGCACCGGCTCCGGTGTGTTCATGCACGCCACCTCGACGGTGGACTACGTGGTGGTGGTCACCGGTGAGGTCACGCTGGTCCTGGACTCCGGCGAGGAGGTGACGCTGCGCGCCGCCGACACCGTGGTGCAGAACGGCACCGTGCACGGCTGGCGCAACCCGTCGGACGAGCCCGCGGTCGTCGCGTTCACGGTTCTGGGCGCCCAAGGAGAGGATCAGTGACAGCGGAGCGGATGACACCGAGCCGGTACGCCGTTCAGACGCCGGACAAGCCGGCCATCGTCATGGGCTCGAGCGGCGATGTGGTGACCTATGCGCAGCTGGAGGAGCGGTCCGTACGGTTCGCCCGGGCGCTGCGCTCGCGCGGCCTGGCGGTCGGCGACCACATCGCCATCCTCATGGAGAACAACCGCGCGTATCTGGAGGTCGCCTGGGCGGCGCAGCGCTCGGGCCTGCACTACACGGCGCTCAACAGCCATCTCCGCGCGGCCGAGGTGCAGTACGTCCTCGACGACTGCGGCGCGGCCGCGCTCGTGACCAGCGAGGCGATGGCCGGCGTCGTCGCGGGCCTGGACCTCTCGCGCATTCCGGTGCGGGTGGTGGCGGCCGGCGAACTCGCGGGATTCGAGGCGTACGAGAACGTGCTGGCCGGGGAGTCCGCGGCGCCGCTCGCGGACGAGTGCGAGGGCCGCGAGATGCTGTACTCGTCGGGCACGACCGGCCGGCCGAAGGGCGTGCGCAAGCAGTTGCCCGGCACGCCGCTCGGCGACCCGTCATCGGCTCCGGTGCAGATCGCGCAGGGCATGTTCACGCTGGGCGCCGGGGCGGACTCGGTGTATCTGTCGACCGCCCCGCTGTATCACAGCGCGCCGCTCGTCTTCTCGATGTCGATGCACCGGCTCGGTGCGACGGTCGTCGTGATGGAGAGGTTCGACGCCCGCCGGTGTCTCGAGTTGATCGAGCGTCACCGGGTGACGCATGCCCAGTTCGTGCCGACGATGTTCGTCAGGCTGCTGCGGCTGCCCCAGGAGGAGCGCGAGCGGTACGACCTGTCGAGCCTGCGCAATGTCGAGCACGGGGCGGCGCCGTGCCCTGTGGCGGTGAAGCGCCAGATGATCGACTGGTTGGGGCTGATCATCCACGAGTACTACTCCGGCACCGAGGACGTCGGCTTCACGTCCATCGAGGCGGAGGAGTGGCTGGCCCACCCCGGTTCCGTCGGCCGGCCGAGGCAGGAATGCCACATCGTCGGTGAGGACGGCGAGGAACTGCCGACGGGTCACCCCGGCCTCGTGTACTTCGCGGGGGGCCGCCCGTTCCAGTACCACAACGATCCCGGCAAGACGGCGTCGATCACCACCGACAAGGGGTGGCGGACCCTCGGGGACATCGGATACCTCGACGAGGACGGCTACCTCTATCTCACCGACCGCCAAGCCAACATGATCATCTCTGGCGGTGTGAACATCTATCCGCAGGAGGCGGAGAACGTGCTCGCCGCTCACCCCGCCGTCGCCGACGTCGCCGTGATCGGTGTGCCCGACGACGAGATGGGCGAGGCGGTCAGAGCCATCGTGCAACTCGCCGACCTTGCCGCCGCCGGTACGGACCTCGAAGCGGAGCTGCTCACCTACTGCCGTAAGGAGCTCGCGACCTACAAGTGCCCGCGCGCCGTGGACTTCGTCGACACACTGCCCCGCGACCCCAACGGCAAGCTCTACAAACGGTTCCTTGGCCGCTAGTCGGGACGCAGGCTCCGGAGAAACAGCTGCACCGCGCTGCGCGTGTGGCGTTCCTGCTCGGCCGCGTCGGGCACGATGCCGAAGGACGCGTGGCGTGCGGGTACGCCCGAGACCATCCCGAGGAAGTGCCCGGCGAGCATCTCCGGGTCGTCGGCGACGATCGCGCCCGTGGCCGCATGCCGCTTCAGCAGGTCGACCACGAGCTGCCGGCGCGGCCAGAACCCGGCGCCGTACACCTGGCGGGCGATCTCGGGAAAGCGCGCCGCATGGGCGACCGCGAGCTGCCCGAGCTTGATCATCGACGGGTCGAGCGTCCGGCGCACGGAGACCTCCGCGATGGCGGTCAACGCCCCTTCGAGGTCGTCCAGGTCCGGTGCCGGCGGCTCGGGAAAGGGCCAGTCGGTGCGCTGGACCGCCCATGCGAGGACGGAGCTGAAGACGGCCTCCTTGCCAGGGAAGCGGGCGTACAGCGAGGCCTTGGTGGTGCCGGCCTCCTTGGCGATGGCGTCCATCGTGGTGCCGTCGTAGCCGTGCTCCAGGAACAGCTGGAGGGCGCGTTCGCGGACGTTCCGGTCCAGCTGCCTGGCCTGTTCCACAGTGGGCCGGCCACCGCGGCGAGGCGGTGTGCCACCCGGGCTCGGGCTGGATCGGGTCGGCGAGGTCACCCGCCGAAGTCTGCCAGAGCCGAACCCTGGAGCAAAAACTAGACTCAACAGTATAGTTATGTTCAGGCGATCCCAGGGACGACTGGAGGCGCAATGTCGGTGACGACCCATCAGCGGGAGACGATCGAGCGACTGGACGCCCGTTTCCAGCAACGGCGCGGGCAGGTGCCCGTGTTGGAGCGGCGGGCCGAGGCTGAGGGCATCAAGGCGATCCGGGCACGCGAGGACATGATCCCGCTGCTCTTCCCCCATACGACCTACAAGAGCTACCCGGAGCCGCTCATCACGAAGGGGCGCTGGGCGCAGCTGAACCGCTGGCTCGACTCGCTGTCGACCTACCGGGTCACCGACGTCGACGTGTCCGGCGTCGAGGACATCGACGGCTGGATCGAACGACTCGAGTCGGCCGGGCATCTGGTGTCGAGCTCCAGCGGCACGAGCGGCAAGAGCTCGTTCCTGAACAAGACCCGGCGCGACCGCGAGGCCACGCAGCAGAACCAGATGGCCTGCCTGGCCGAGGCCGGCATCCCCGCGGAGCCCACCTGGCACGTCATCCCCGTGGGGCCGGAGACCGGCCTGAGCGCGCACAACGCCGCCCGCGAGATGCTCATCGCCGCCTACGGGCGCCCCGACGCGATCCCCGTGCCGCGCACCGAGGCCCGCAAGGACCACTACCGCTACATGACCCGCCTCGCCGCGATCCGCAAGGCCATCGCGGACGGGACCGCCGAACCGGACGAGGTGGCGGAGGTCGAGGCCGCCGGCGCCCAGCGGCAGAGGCAGACCGAGGAACGCCTGCACCACTTCGCGGAGCACATCCTCAAGCGGCGCGGAGAGCGGATCTTCTTCAACTCCATGACCGCGCCGCTGTTCCGGCTGTGCGAGATCCTGAAGGAGTCGGGCGCGTCGGAAGGCGACATCACCGGAGAGAACGCGCTGATGACCGGCGGAGGCCTGAAAGGCAACACGCTGCCGCCGGACTACCAGACGCAGATCTACCGCATGCTGAACATCACGCCTGCCCGGCACCTGCAGTACTACTCGATGCAGGAACTGAACCTGCGCAACCCCAAGTGCCTAGAAGGGCGTTACCACGTGCCGGACGAGCTCGTCCTGTTCGTGCTCGACAAGGACGGCGAGTCGCTGGCGCCGGAGTCCGACGGTCAGGTCGAGGGCCGCGCCGCGTTCTTCGACCTCACCGTCGACGGGCGGTGGGGCGGGACGATCAGCGGAGACAAGATCCTCGTCGATCTCCGCGCCTGCCCGTGCGGCCGGCCGGGTCAGACCGTCTTCCCCGAGATCACCCGGTACTCCGACCTGCGCGACGACGACAAGATCACCTGCGCCGGCACCATCGACGCGTACGTCCGCGGCTTCGTCCAGGACTGAGCGGAGGACTCATGAGCACGGCAACCACGCACGCGCCCACCGGCGCGAAGATCCGGGTGCCGCACTTCGTGCGGGGCCGCCTCGTCTGGGGCGAGGACACCGAGTACCTGTCGCGCGACTTCGGCGTTCCGTTCGTCACCCCGCGGCTGCAGTTGAACGAGCTGTTCGTGCCACGCACCCAGCTGGGGCCGGCCTTCGACGTGCCGGTGGCGGAGATCATCGACTTCCTGGTCGAGACCGCGCAGCACCTCACGCTGGAGAAGAACGCATACCTGCAGGAGTCGCTCGAGATGACCGTGCAGGTAAGTGCCCTGCCGCGGCGCATCATCGAGAACACCTTCCGCCGGCCGGGGCAGTTCCTGACGAGGGAGGCGCTGGAGTACCGCCTCGAGCGCACCTTCGGCGGCCCAGAGGCCCTGGACGGCTGGGTCGAGCGCACCGACCCGAACGGCCGCGTGAACCGCGTCCGCGCCTTCCCGCCGCGGCTCGTCCACATGCTCGCCGGAAACTCCCCCAGCGCGGCCATGACGTCGATCGCCGACGCCGCGCTGGTCAAGGCGGTCAACGTGTTCAAGATGCCGTCCGCCGACCCGTTCACCACCGTCGCGGTGCTGCGCACCATGGCCGACATCGCGCCCGACCACCCCGTGCTGCGGTCGATGTCCGCCGTGTACTGGCGCGGCGGCGACGCGCAGGTCGAAGGGGTGCTCTACCGCTCCCAGTACTTCGACAAGCTGGTCGCCTGGGGCGGCGGCGACGCCATCGCGAACGCCGCGAAGTACGTGGGGCCGGGCTTCCAGCTGATCTCGTTCGACCCGAAGGTGTCGATGTCGGTCATCGGCAGGGAGGCCTTCGCGTCGGAGCAGACGCTGCAGGAGGTGGCCGAGCTGGCGGCCATGGACGCCACCGTCTTCAACCAGGACGCGTGCCTCGCCGCCCGCCATATCTGCGTCGAGGGCGACATCGAGCAGGCCGACCGCTTCTGCGCCCTGCTCTGCGAACGGCTCGGGGTCGACCGGGAGTTCGCCTCGGCGGTCGGTCCGAAGCCCGCGAGCGACATCCGCGAGGCGGTGGACGGCCTGCGGTTCCTCGAGCCCGACTACCGGATCTGGGGTGACTACGACGGCCGCGGCCTCGTGGTGCGCTCGCCGGAACCGGTCGACTTCCACCCCACGAACAAGACCGTCAACGTCGTGCCGGTCGCCTCGATGCTCGACGCCACCGAGTTCGCCACGGTGGCGACACAGACGGTCGGCGTCTACCCCTCGCACCGCAAGGCGGAGCTCCGCGACCGCCTCGCCACCGCCGGCGTACAGCGCGTCGTGAAGCTCGGCAGCGCCCTCACCGGCAGCATGGGCACGCCGCACGACGCCATGTATCCGCTGCACCGGTTCGTCAACTGGGTGGTGGACGATGACGCATGACACAGCCGAGGGCGGCCCCATGCGGCTGCGCGTGCTCGGCCGATCCGGTCTGCGCGTCAGCGAACTGTGCCTGGGCACGATGACGTTCGGCACCGCATGGGGATTCGGCGCGGAGGAAGCGACGTGCCGGGAGATCTACGCCGCGTACCGCGAGGCCGGCGGCAACTTCCTGGACACCGCCGACGTCTACACCGAGGGCGCGAGCGAGACGATCACCGGGCGCCTGATCGCGGCGGAACGCGACGCCGTCGTGCTCGGCACCAAGTACACACTGCCGACCGACAAGAACGACCCCAATTCCGGCGGCAACCACCGGAAGAACCTGCGGCGCAGCGTCGAGGCGAGCCTGCGCCGCCTGGGCACGGACCACGTGGACGTACTGTGGGTGCACGCCTGGGACCAGTGCACGCCGGCCGAGGAGACACTGCGGGCGCTCGACGATCTCGTACGCGCCGGCAAGGTGCTGGCCATCGGGGTGAGCAACACGCCCGCATGGGTGATCGCCCGCTCCGACGCCATCGCCGAACTGCGCGGCTGGAGCTCCTTCTGCGCCCTGCAGCTCGAGTACTCGCTGGCCGCCCGCACGCCCGATCGCGAGCTCCTGCCCATGGCGCGCGCGCTCGGACTCGCGATGTCCGCGTGGAGCCCCCTCGCGCGGGGCCACCTGGTCCGGAAGTCTGCGCAGGGCGATGCCGAGCGGCTGTCCCCACCGCTGCAACGGGCTCGGGACACCGCTGCCGAGATCGCCGCTGAGCTCGGCAGGACGTCCGCGCAAGTCGCCCTCTCCTGGGTTCTGCATCAGGGCCTCATGCCGGTGATCGGCGCACGCACCCTGACGCAGATCCGCGACAACCTCGCCGCGGTGAGCGTCCGGCTCGAGGCATCGCAGCTCGAACGACTCGACGCCGCCACGCGCGTCCGTCCCGGCTACCCGTACGACTTCCTGCAGAGGCACAGCGCCTCCCTTTCGCTCCCTGCGTAAGCGTCCGCAGCTCGTCTCGCTTCAGCGGGGAGCGGTCTTCGGCTCGCCGTCGCGGCCATGCTCGTCGTTGCCACCCCTCGTGACGGTGACGGCGAGCAAGGCCATGTCGTCGTCCGCGCCGCCGCTCCCGGTGTGCCGGTACACGTCGTCGACCACGGCGTTCAGCACCGTGTCGGGGCCGGCGAAGCGGCGGCCTGCGAGGGCGGTGAGCGGGTCGTAGAAGACCCCGGCGCGGTCGCGGGCCTCGGTGACGCCGTCCGTGTACAGCAGCAGGGTGGCGCCTTCGGGGAAGGGCGCCGAGTCCACCGCGACCCGGCCCGGGTCGGCGTCCAGCACCGCCAGGCCGAGCGGCAGCGCCGCCCTGGACGGCTCGGCGGCCAGGACCACACCGTCCGGCAGCAGCACGAGCGGCGGGGGGTGGCCGCGATTGACCAGTCTGACCTCGTCGCCGGACGGCGCGAACTCGGCAAGGAGGGCGGTGATGAAACCCTCGGTCCGGTCCAGGCTCGGCCGGGACTCGAGCTCACGGGCCAGGGTGCGCTCCAGTCTCCGCCAGACTCCGTCCAGCGTCGGTTCGTCCTCAGCGGCCTCACGGAACGCCCCGAGGACGATGGAGACCGCCTCGACCGCGCCCAGGCCCTTCCCCCGGACGTCGCCGATGATGCAGCGCAGCCCCTGCCCGGTGCTCTGGACGGCGTACAGATCTCCGCCGATCTGTGCCTCCTTGAGCGCGGCCTCGTAGCGTACGGCGATACGGAACCGCCCTATGCGGCTACGGGGGCGCGGCAGTACGGCGTTCTGCACGGTCGTGGCGATCTCGCGCGCCGAACGCAGCCCGACGTCACGGCGGTACAGCACCCGATTGATCACCACGGCCATGATCGCAACGGCCACGACCGACGCCAGCTCCGTCAGCCCGCCCTCCAGCTCGTGCGGCAGGTAGCCGAAACGGGTCAGCACAGCGGCGTCGACCGCACATGCGGCGATGCCGGTCAGCACGGTTCCCCACAGCGACATCAGCGGGGCCGCGATGATGGGCGCGATCGAGTAGAAGGCGGTCGCGCTGAACTTCGCCGGGGTCAGCACGTCCAGCAGGCCGCCGCCGACGAGCAGGACGCCGGGCAGCAGCCGGGCGCGGCGTACGAGGCCGCTTCCCACGTCGGTGCGGGGCTCACCAGCACTCGCCACGTCCGTGCTCCCGTCGTCAGGGCTGTCGCCTCAGACTTGCCGGGACCCCGCGTTCCGGCCAGCGGTGCACCCCCCGTGAGTGAATCGATTACGCCGCAGCCACACCCGGTACGAGGAGTGCCGACGGCGCGTAGGGTGCCCGGATGATCGAAATGCCGGAGGCGTTCGCGAGGAGCACTGTCGGGCGCGAAGGAGAACCCGGAGCGGTGTGGCTCGGCGAACTGCCCGGGATCGTGGAGGAGCTGCTGGAGCGCTGGGGGTGCGTCCCGGACGGCGAGGTCAGGCACGGGGGCGTCGGGGTGATCGTCCCGGTGCGACGGCGCGCCGAAGGGACCGCTGTGCTGAAGGTGTCGTTTCCGCATCCCGGCAACGTCCATGAGCCGGACGCGCTCGCGGCGTGGGGCGGGCGTGGCGCTGTGCTGCTGTACGAGCGCGACGACGACCGGTTCGCGATGCTGCTCGAGCGGGCCCGGACCTCGACCCTCGCGGAGCTCGAAGACGGTGACGAGGTCGTGGCGGTCGCGGGCCGGATCAGTCGCCGGCTTGCCGTCCCCGCGCCGCCGGGCCTGCCCCGGCTGCGGGAGCAGGCCGGCGCCTGGGAGGAGCAGCTCCGCGAGGATGCCGGGGAGCTGACGCACACACTGTCGCCCTACGTGCTGGACGCCGCCGTGGCGACCGTCCGCGAGCTGGGCGGCGTCCAGCCGGACATCCTCATCCACGGCGACCTCCACGCCGGGAACATCCTGCGTTCCGTCCGTGAGCCATGGCTGGCCGTCGACCCCAAGGGATACGCAGGAGACCCCGCCTACGACGGAGGCACGCTGCTCAAGTCGCGCGCTCTGCGGCTCCTCGAAGCGGACGACCTGCACAAGGCCGTCCACCGGACTCTGGACGTGTTCGCCGAGGCAGCGGAGCTCGATCGCGAACGGGTCCGGCGCTGGGCCCAGTTCCATGCCGTCCGGGCCGCGTTCTGGGGCCGCCGCCACGGATTCCGTGTCGCCCGCAGTGGACCACGATTGGACCGGCTCACCGAGTTCGCGGACGTCGTGGCGGAGTTGCTCGCCGAAGCCGTGGCTCCGGGACGGCGGGGCGGCGTCAGTTCAGCAGTGCCGTCATGAATGTCTCGCGCTGATCCGCCAGCCAGGACTGCAAGCGGTCCCAGCGTTCCCAGCCGCCGCGCTCCTCCAGCGCCTGGACGTAGACGGCCTCACCGTCGGCCACGCGCCTGGCGACGAAGGCCCGGCAGGTCTCGGTGGCCTGTTCGATGACGCCGGGCAGCTCGAGGCGTTCCCGCGGTGTGAGGCCGTAGCTGTCGGCGAGCAGCCGCAGTCGTGCCTGCCGGTCCAGCCCTGACGGATAGGAGGCGTTTTCGGACGCGGGGTCGGTCATCGGCACCCAGTAGAGGGCGGTCATCGCGACGTCCCAGAGGGGACGGCCGGGAGCCGCGAAGTCGAAGTCGATGAGGGCGGTGGCACGGCCGTCGTGGAAGACGACGTTCTCCGGGCACACGTCGTTGTGGCACAGCATCGTCCCTCCCTCCGGGTCGGCCAGATCCCGCGGCCAGTCGGCGGAGGCGTCGAACCCGACGGCCGCGCTCGCCTCGTGCAGACGCCGCAGCAGGCTTCCCACCGATTCCAGAGCGGTCGCTGTCATCGCCCAGCGCGGAAACGGCGGCAGGGCCACATCGCCGGGGACGAAGGTCAGCTGCTCACGGCCGTCCGCCATGAGGCCGACCGGGGAGGGAACCGCGTCGAAGCCGTGCTGTCTCAGCGCGGTGAGATGGGCATGGACAGCTCGCGCGTTCCGTGGCGCGGGCCGCTCCACCAGGGCGCCTCGGCGGAGGACCGCGCCTGCGTTCACCATGCCGCCTGCCAGCGCTTCGCCGTCCGCCCCCGCGCTCTGCTCCGTCATGCCGAGCACGCTACCGCCGTCCGGCACCGGTCACGGCCCCGGCGGCTGCTCTTACCTCGGTGGCTCCTGCCGTTCGGCGCAGAGCAGGTCGAGGGTGAGCGCAGCGGTCCAGGAGAAATTGAACGTGCCGCGGCCCTCGCCGCTGTACGGGTCGATGTACTCGGAGAACCGGGAGGCCGCTGCCGCGTTCAGGAAGGACGAGCGCAGCGAGTCCGCCCGTCCCGCGCGTTTGTGCACGCGCAGTGCGCGCTCGATGAGCCAGGCGGTGTTGAACCAGGCGGGGCCGCGCCAGTACCGCGTACGGTCGAAGGCGTGACCGGCCAGGTCGTAGCTGGGCACCAGGTCGGTGGCACGGGCGTGGAAGTGGGGGCTCGACAGGCTCCGCAGGAGCTGCTCGACGATGTCGCCCGGCAGGCCGGGGACGATGAGCGGGATCAGTCCCGCCACACTGCGCTCGGGGATCAGTTCTCCGGCGACCAGGTCCCGGACGAGGAACATGCCGGTCTCCGCGTCCCACAGACGTGCCACGAGGGCGTCCGTGAGCCGTTCGGCGCGGGCGGTGTGGACGGCGGGGTCGGCGCCCACGGCGGCGGCGATGCGCGCGAGGGCCAGTTCACTGACGATGAGGAGGGAGTTGGCCGCGGGGTCCTCGACGGCGAAGTGGTGCACGGCGGCGTCGTCGTAACCGTGGTCGCGGTAGTCGAGGGCGAGCCGTACGTACCGGCCGTAGTCGAGGTCGGTGGGCCGGTCGGCGGCGGTTCCGTGGGCGAGGTCCGCGCGCCGGAAGGTACCCGGGGCGGCCGGTTCGACGCGGGCGAGTGGGCTGTCCCAGCAGGGGCTGTTGTCCATGCCCGCTTCCCAGGGATGCACCATCGCCGTGAGGCCCGCTCCCGCCAGGTCGCGCCGGCTGAGCAGATAGCGGTGCCAGGCGCAGAGCCGCGGATACACGCGTGCGAGGAAACCCCGGCGCCCGGACCCCAACGGGTCCGCCCGGTGCACGAGCCAGGCAGCCAGGGCGTGGACGGGCGGCTGGACGATGCCCGAGGTCTCGAGCGCGGCCGGAGCGCCGGCCGCCTTTCCGGCGCGAGAGGACTGCCAGAAGTCCGGGCTCGGGAAGTACGCGCCCAGCGGGAGGACGGGGTTGAAGACGATGTGCGGGATCCGGCCGTCGCCCCACTGGGCCGCGAGCAGCGTCTCCAGTTCGCGCTGTGCGCGGCGTACGGAAAGGTGCCGCAGCCCGATCGCGATGAAGGCCGAGTCCCAGCTCCACTGGTGCGGGTACAGGCCGCGCGACGGGACGGTGGAGGCGCCCGTCCAGTTGTCGAGCAGGACCTGCGCCGCACAGCGCCACAGTGCCGGATGCCCGGAGACGGTGGGTGCGGGTGGGCCCGCGAGCGTCCTCACGCGACAGACCTCGGCCCAGGGCACCGACACCCCGTCAGTTCTGCTGCCCCTGGGCCTCTTGAGTGGCCGCTGAACTGCACTACCCGCTCCACGAAACGCTCCGGAGAGTTTGGGGATACACCGGTTACGTCGAGAATATCCACAACTTATGCCTTGTCAACAAGCAAAAGTGGGTGCTGTGATGCGTTCCCAGTAGACGAAAGTCGGCGATGGGGACACGCGCATGCGCATGAGGGCCCGGCGGTCGAAGGCGACCGCAGCCGGTCTGGCGGCAGCACTGGCGATCGGAATGCTGACGGGATGTTCGGGCAGGACCGGTCCCGGCGCACCGGACCGCGAGATCACCGTGTGGTCGCTGGAGAATCTGCCGCCGCGCGTCGCCGCGACGCAGAAGATCGTCGACCGGTTCGAGAAGCAGACCGGCATCGAGGTTCACCTGGTGGGAGTAGCCGAAGGGCAGCTGCCCCAGCTCATCATGTCGGCGGCCGCGTCCGGCCGGCTGCCCGACGTCGTCGGCGCGCTCCCCCTGGGCCCGGCCTGGCAGATGTACAGCAACGGCCTGCTCGACACCGAGATCCCGGGACAGATCGTCGACGAACTCGGCAAGGACACCTTCACCGCCAACGCCCTGGAGCTCACCTCCGACGGCGGCACCCGCCTCGGTGTCCCCTCCGACGCCTGGCTGCAGCTGCTCGTCTACCGCAAGGACCAGCTCGACAAGGCCGGTCTCGCGGTCCCGGACACATACGACAGGCTCCTGAAAGCCGCCAAGGGCCTCGACATCCAAGGTCGTGACGGCATGTCGGCCGCCACCGACCCGGGGGACGTCTTCACCCAGCAGAGCTTCGAGAACCTGGCGCTGGCCGACGACTGCCGGCTGGTCGACGGGCAGCACGACGTCGCCCTCACCTCCCCGCAGTGCGAGACCGCCTTCACGACGTACGACACGCTCGCCCGTGACTACGGCCCGCCGGGCACCCAGACCGTGGACTCCACCCGGGCCACCTACTTCGCCGGCAAGTCGTCAATGATCATCTGGTCGTCGTTCCTCCTCGACGAACTGGCGGGGCTGCGCAAGGACGCCCTGCCCAGCTGCCCGCAGTGCAAGGAGGACCCTGGGTTCCTCGCCCGCAACAGCGGGATCGTCACCGCGCTCAAGGGTCCGGACGCCGAGGAGCCCGCGCAGTTCGGCGAGATCACGTCCTGGGTCGCCACCAAGACCGCCGAGACCGACGCGTCACGGCAGTTCATCGAGTACATGATGGGCGGCGGATACGAGGACTGGTTCGGCATGGCACCGGAAGGCAAGATCCCGGTCCGGCGCGGCACCGCCGACGCCCCGGACAGGTATCTGGACGCCTGGCGCTCCAGCAGGATGGGCGTCGACACCCTCAAGCCCATGAACGAGGTCTTCTCCGACCAGTTGCTCGACCAGCTCGCCGACGGCGTCGGCAACATGCGCCGCTGGGGCATCGAGCAGGGCGAGGGGGCACTGGTGGGCGCCATCAGCGGCGAACTGCCCGTGCCCAAGGCCGTCGCCGCGATGACGAGCGGTCAGATATCGCCCGCCGAGGCGGCCCGTGCATCCGACGACGAGGTCACCGCCCTGCAGAAGTCGCTCCAGTAGCCCTCCAGTAGTCCCTCCCGTAGCCCGGCCGCCCCTGACAGAGGTCTTCGATGATGAGCACCGTGCAGTCCGGCGCGGCGGAGCGCCGCCCAGTTCCAGGCCACCGGCCCGAGTCGGCCCGGCCACCGCTACGGCGCCGCCCGCTCACCGCGAGCCGCCGCGAGAACCGAGCCGGTCTCGCCTTCGTCACCCCCACGTTCGTCGTCGTCCTCGTGGTGGTCGTCCTGCCCATCCTGTGGACGGTCCTGCTGGCCTTCCAGAAGGCCAAGCTCATCGACATCCAGGGCATGGGGCTGTTCGGCGACTGGTCCCTCGACAACTTCTCGCTCGTCTTCGGTTCGGCCGGCTTCTGGTCCAGCCTGACCACCACCCTCGCGTACACCGCGGGAGGCACGGCGGGTTCGGTGCTGCTCGGCCTCGTCGCCGCCCTCGCCCTGCGCAGGCCCTTCCGCGGCCGTGGTCTGCTGCGCGGCGCCATGCTGCTGCCCTACGTCGCTCCCGTGGTGGCCGTCGCGTTCGTCTGGAAGGTGGCGCTCAGCCCGCAGTACGGCATCGTCAACGACTGGGGCCGCCGGCTCTTCGGCTGGGACGAACCGCTGGCCTTCCTGTCCACCCGTCAGTACGAAGTGGCCTTGTTCGGCCGGCACTTCGACATCCCGCTGGCCCTGCTCACCGTCATCGCCTTCGAGTGCTGGCGCTACTTCCCTTTCGCGTTCCTGTTCATCCTGGCTCGTCTGCAGGCCGTGCCGGAGGGTCTTGAGGAGGCCGCGAAGGTCGACGGCGCCACGCCCCTGCAGCGTTTCCGGCACATCGTGCTGCCGCAACTGATGCCGGTGATCGCACTGCTGTGCGTGCTGCGGGGCATCATGACGTTCAACAAGTTCGACGACGTCTATCTGCTCACCGGCGGAGGCGCCGGCACGGACGTCGCGGCGGTGCGGGTCTACGACTTCCTCACCGCCCGCTACGACATCGGCGCCGCCGCCGCGCAGGCCCTCGTCCTGGCCGCCGTCCTCATGGTCCTGCTGGGCCTCTACTTCACGTTCTTCGGCAAGAAGGTGCAGGAGGAGTCGTCATGATGCCGCGCCCGTCCATGACGCGTCCGGCCATGACGCGCACGCAGTTCGAGGAGCGGCTGTTCGGCGCACTGCGCTGGGTGGTCATCGTCTTCCTCGCGCTGATCACCCTCGTGCCCTTCTGCTACATGCTGCTGCTGTCGGTGAAGCCCATCGACGCCCTGCTCCTCGACCCCGGATCCTTCTGGGTCTCCGCCAAGGACTTCACGCTCAGCACCTACGAGAACGTGCTCACGTCCACCGACGACGGCGGACAGGGGTTCCTGCGCCTGCTGCTCAACTCGGCCCTGGTGTCGCTGGGCACGGTCGTCCTCACACTGCTGGCGGCCGTGCCCGGCGCCTACGCCGTCAGCAGGCTGCGGTTCTTCGGCGGACGGCAGATCAGCGCACTGTTCCTCGCGGTATACCTCTTCCCCGCCACCCTGCTGGCCGTGCCGCTGTTCGTGATCTTCGCCAGGCTCGGTCTGTCGTCCAGCCTGGTGGGCCTGGCCGTCGTCTACGTTGCCCAGACGGTGCCGGTCTCCCTCTACATGCTGAAGAACTACCTGGTCACCATCCCCCGCTCCGTCGAGGAGGCCGCCGGTCTGGACGGCTGCTCGCGTCTGCAGACGATCCGCAGGATCGTCCTGCCGCTCGCCGCGCCCTCGTTGACCGCCACCGGGCTCTACGTCTTCATGATCGCCTGGAACGAGTTCCTCTTCGCTCTGCTGTTCCTTGCCGCTGATCCGGACAAGTGGACGGTGTCCCTCGGACTGGCCCAACTCGCAGGCGGCGTCGAGGTCCCCAAGACCGTACTGATGGCCGGCTCAGTGGTTTTGACCCTTCCTGTGGTACTTCTTTTCCTCACCGCCGAACGTCTGCTCACCGAGGGTCTCACCAGCGGCGCCGACAAGACCTGAGGAAACAAGGGGGTCCCCCATGCCGGCGAACCAGGCCAGTGCGGGGCATCTGCTGCGGCTCATCCGCAGTGGAGAAGCGGTCACGCGTGCCGACCTCCAGCGCGTCACTGGCCTGTCCCGGTCGACGGTGGCCCAGCGGCTGGATCTGCTGTGCGGTGCGGGCTGGCTCCGGCAGGTGGGCGGCACCTCGACCGGCGGCAGGCCCACCCAGCACCTGGCCCTCGATCCCGCCCACGGCGCGGTCATCGCGATAGACCTGGAGACACGGCACGCCCGCGCCGCCGTCCTCGATCTCGCCGGCACCGTCCTCGCCGAACACACCGCTCCGCTCCTCATCAGCGACGGTCCCGACCAGGTGCTGGACCGGCTCGGGGGCTGGTTTCCCGGGCTCATCGCCGCCGCCGGAATCGACGCGGCCAGGATCTGCGGCATCGGACTGTCCGTGCCGGGCCCGGTCGACTGGGAAACCGGCCGGGTCGTACAGCCGCCGATCATGCCCGGCTGGGACCAGTACCCCATCCGCGAACGCATGCAGGACGCCTACGCGCAGCACGTCGGCACCAGCCTGGAACCCGGGCCCGTCCCCGTGCTCGTCGACAACGACGCCACCCTCATGGCGCTCGCCGAACACCGCGCGGGCCACGCCGACTGCTCCGCCTTCGTCCTGGTCAAGGCGTCCACCGGCATCGGCGCGGGCGTCATCGTCAACTCCGAGGTGTACCGCGGCATCGACGGCAGCGCGGGCGACATCGGCCACATCCGGCTGCACGACCGCTCGGACGCCCTGTGCATGTGCGGCTCCTACGGCTGCCTGGCGGCCGTCGCCAGCGGCGGCGCGCTGGCCCAGCAGCTCTCGGCGCTCGGCATCCCCACCGCCTCCGGATCAGACGTACGGGAACTCCTCGCCAAGGGGCACCCGGACGCCATCAGACTGGCCCGGGCCGCCGGGCGGCGTGCCGGCGAAGTCCTCGTCACGGTGGTCACGCTGCTCAACCCGGGCGTGCTCGTGCTCGCCGGTGACCTCGCCGGAGTCCCCTTCATGACCGGCGTACGCGAACTGCTCTACCAGCGCGCCATGCCCCGCACCACCGCCCGTCTCCAGGTGGTCACCTCACACCTCGGCGACCGCGCCGGACTCGTCGGCGCCGCGGCCATGGTCGTCGACTTCCTCTACTCGCCCGACCGCGCCGACAGCAGGCTCGCCGCCCTCAGCCGCTGAGCCTCCCCGGCCCCACGCCGCCTTCTCGCACCGCCCTTCGCCGCAGGCGACTTATCTCCCAATGGCAGCACAACTGTTCAAGCACCTCATGAGTCAACTCTCTGAACACATCCCTAATATGAGGTGAAGAGCGTGCGAAAGAGACTTCTGGCAGCCACCGCCGTGGCTGCGCTGGCCGCTACCGGCGGCTGGGCTGTGCCCCTCGCCACTCCTGCCTTCGCCGCCGGGGCCGCCACCCCCGACGACTTCAACGGTGACGGCTACGCGGACCTGGTGGTCGCCACCCCCAAGGCGAAGGTGAACGGGCAGTCGCAGGCGGGGCAGTTGACCGTCCTGTACGGCTCGGCGTCCGGCGTGTCGACGAGCCGTTCCGCCCTGATCAGCCAGAACACCTCAGGGGTGCCCGGCACGGCGGAGGCGTACGACAAGTTCGGCACGTCCTACGCCAGCGGCGACCTCGACGGCGACGGCTACACGGACCTCGCGGTCGGCGTGCCGTCCGAGTCCTCGTCCGGTCCCGACCTCGGCATCGTCCAGATCCTGTGGGGCGGCTCCCAGGGGCTGGTCCACGGTGCGCTGACCCTGTACGGAGCCGAGGGCACGAACTCCGCCTACCTGTACGGATCCAATCTCGCGATCGGCGACTTCGACGGAGACGGCCGCGACCAGCTCGCCGTCACGGGCTACGGCGGGCTCTCGGTGTTCGACGACGGATTCACGCGGACCACGGCTCCCGCGCGGACCGAGTTGCCGACCGGTCCTTCCAACCTGTACCGCGGGACGGGGTCGGTCGTGGCGGGCGACTTCGACGGGAACGGCGCAGAGGATCTGGCCGTGTCCGGGGACAGCGACCTCGAGGACGACGACTCGAACGGCGTCTGGATCGGCTACTACGCGGGCGGCGCCGACGGCATGACGCTCACCGAGAATCCCGCGACCGTACCGCTCGACGCCGCGCACGTGCGGGCGGCGGGCGACATCGATCAGGACGGGTACGACGACCTGGTCACCTACGGATCGGGGTCCTCCTCAGCGGGCACCCTCGTCGTCCACTACGGCGGCGCCGACGGCATACCGGGCAGCTCGCGCAGCACCACGATCGACCAGGACACCGCGGGCGTCCCCGGCGTGAGCGAGTCGGGCGACGCCTTCGGTGCCAGTGCCTCGGTCGGCGACGTGACCGGCGACGGCTACGCGGACGTGGCGGTGGGCGCGCCCGGCGAGGACATCGGCAGCCTCAGCGACTCCGGAGCGGTCTGGCTGCTCAAGGGTTCGGCCTCCGGCCTGACGGGCAGCGGGGCCCAGTCCTTCTCGCAGGACACCTCGGGTGTACCAGGCGTCGCTGAGAGCTCCGACCGGTTGGGATACGACCTGCGCCTCGAGGACCTGAACCGCGACGGCCACGCGGACCTCGTCGCCGCCGCCTCCGGCGAGGACGTCTTCGACGACGATGTCCACTACGCCGATGGCGCCGACTGGGTGCTGCGCGGCAGCGACTCGGGCGTGACGACCTCCGGTGCACTGTCGTTCAGCGAGAAGGCGTTCGGCCTGACGTACCGCAACAAGTCCTTCGGATCGGGACTGGGGGGCTGACAGGGCGGGCTCGGAGGCCGACCAGACCGTCCTTCGAGCGCCGGGGAGGGGGCCACTCCGTCGTGGCTCCCTTCGCCGGGCCCTCACGGGTCAATATCGAGGCCGGCAGGGCGGGAACCGTGCCGGATCGGTGAAGTCCTGGTCGGCGTCGGGCCATCGGCGGCGCAGGAGGGCGGCGATGCGCGTTGATTGCCCGTAACCAGCCACGCAGCGACGTGGCGCGGTGGTGCGCGCAAAACGGCCGACGCTGAAAGTACGATCAACCAATGTCTGACACGACCGAAACCACGCCCGGCTGGCTGACGACCGACGAACTCGAACTCGCGCGCGCACGCATGCCGATCCTCTACGTCGAAGCGGTGCCGGTGCGAGTCGACGACAGCGGCGAAGTCATCAGCATCGGACTGCTGCTGCGCATCGGCCCCGACGGGACGGTCACCCGCACCCTCGTCTCCGGGCGGGTCATGCACCATGAACGTGTACGCGACGCCCTGCTGCGTCATCTGGAGAAGGATCTCGGCCCGGTGGCGCTGCCCCGGATCCCTGCATCCCTGCAGCCCTTCACCGTCGCCGAGTACTTCCCGACGCTAGGGATCACGCCTTTCCACGACCCCCGTCAGCACGCGGTGTCCCTCGCCTACATCGTCCCGGTGGCCGGTGACTGCCGCCCCCGGCAGGACGCCCTCGACCTTGTCTGGTTCAGTCCGCAGGAGGCATCGTCGCCGCTGGTACAGAACGAGATGCCCGGCGGCCACGGTGCCCTTCTCAAGCAGGCACTCGCGCACGTCGGCTGCCTGTCCTGAACGGATGACGCACGGTGGTCGCCGGGGAGGTCGTGCGGGCGGGTGGTCACAGCGTCAGCCGGGTAGGCGTCCCTTGCTGCGCATGGCCGTGCGGACGCGTTCCTCGGCGAGGCTGCGGGCCGCCGCGTGCGGAGTGGTGTCGCGACGCTCGGCTTCTTCCAGAACGGTGACGGCGTTCGCCCGCAGCCGCTGGGAGATCGCCTCGAAGGTGCGGGGGGTCGGGCCGGAACCCGGAGTAGCGGACGTCCATGGCGTAGGCGGCGGCCGCGAGTCCGGCTCCGACGCCTGGAAGGCGTACATGCGCTCGGCCACCAACACCGTCAACTACTCCAGCCGGCTCTCCCTCGCCCGGCCGCCATCGGGCGAGGCACCCAGCGGGGCGGTCCAGGCCGAAACCTTTACCCATGATCTGTCCGTTATGTTGGCTATGGAGAAGAATTTCCGGATCGTCCACCGCGACGAGAACGACTGGACCATCGTGGAGATCCACGGCGAGGTGGACGTGTACACCGTGCCGCAGATCCGCGATCACGTGGTCACGCGCATCGAAGAAGGCCGCCTCCGCGTCATTCTCGACCTGCGCCGGGTGACCTTCATCGACTCGACCGGCCTCGGAGTGTTCGTCGGAATCCTCAAACGCATCCGCGAACGCGACGGCGAGTTGAGGCTGGTGATCGCCAGCCAGACCGTCCGCAGGATCTTCGACCTCACCAGTCTGTACGGCGTTTTCCCCATCTACGACTCGCTCGACGCCGCGTTGACCGCTGCGTGACTGCCGAAGAGGGACGAGCCGGTGGAGAGCCGCCGCCGCACCTCAGAGATAGTGAGTCCTGACAAGAAAGATGTAACGAGCAGCCAGGACGAGCGTGGATACGAGCAACAGCAGTACCGACGGCAGCGGTGCCGACAACGCCGGGACGGAGGAGAGCAGCCCCGACGCCGGCGCGGATACGCCCCCCACGGCAACAGAGCCGGTGAGGCCCCGCGGGCGCGGATGGCGCCGTTGGATGATGGACACCCGGCCGCTGCGCCGCCCAGCCTTCCGCAGGCTCTGGACCTCGACCATCGTCACGGCTGTCGGCAGCCAGCTCACCGCCGTCGCGGTGCCCAAGCAGATCTACGACATCACGGGCTCATCGGCGTGGGTCGGATACGCGAGCCTCGCCGGACTCGTTCCGTTGGTGGTCTTCGCGCTGTGGGGCGGCGCGATCGCCGACAGCATGGACCGGCGCAGACTGCTGCTGCTGACCAACAGCGGCATAGCCGTCACCTCGCTGCTCTTCTGGGCTCAGGCCGTCACCGGCCTTGACTCCGTGCCGGTGCTGATGGTGCTGCTCGCCCTTCAGCAGGCGTTCTTCGGCCTCAACTCCCCCGCCCGCAACGCCTCCATCGCCCGACTGGTTCCCAAGGACGAGCTGGCCGCTGCGAACGCGCTCGGATCGACCGTCATGCAGACGGGGCTGGTGGCCGGACCGCTGCTCGCCGGTGCCCTCATCCCCCTCATCGGCCTTGCCGAGCTCTATCTGATCGACGCCCTGGCCCTGTGCGTCACCGTGTGGGCGGTCTGGCGCCTCCCCGCGCTGCCGCCCTTGACGGGGGCGGCGTCCGGGCGCGCGGGGTGGCGCGAGGTCATCGCGGGCTTCCGCTACATCGCCCAGCGCAAGGTGCTGCTGCTGTCCTTCCTCGCCGACATCATCGCCATGGTCTTCGGCATGCCGCGGGCGCTGTTCCCGCAGCTCGCTGCGGAGACGTACGCCCCGTACGGCGAGGGTCTGGCGCTCGGGCTGCTGTTCGCGGCCATCCCGATCGGTGCGGTGGCCGGCGGCCTGATGTCGGGCACGTTCTCCCGTGCTCGCCGGCACGGACTGATGGTCATCGCGGCGGTCGTGGCCTGGGGTGCGGCCATCACGGGATTCGGGCTGAGTACCAGTCTGTGGGTTGCGGTGGTGTTCCTCGCCGCCGCCGGAGTCGCCGACATGGTCTCCATGGTCTTCCGTGGAGCGATCCTGCTGTCGGCCGCCACCGACGAGATGCGCGGCCGGATGCAGGGGGTGTTCACGGTGGTGGTCGCGGGCGGCCCGCGGCTTGCCGACGTGCTGCACGGAACCGCCGCTTCGGTCCTGGGAGTACGTACGGCTGTCGCCGGCGGTGGCCTGCTGGTCATCGCCGCCATGCTGACCATGGCCGCCACGATGCCGGCCCTGCGCCGCCATCGGTCCTGATATCCGGACAACCGGGACGGCCCGAGGGCTTGGTGCGCCGCCACACGGTGCGCGGCGGGGCCAGGACGCGTGCCCGGAGGTCCGCCACAGTCAGGCCGCGTGCCTGCGGCGGCGACGGCGGGCGGCGATCGTGGCGGATCGCAGTGCGGGGGGGTGTCGGCCCGTACCCGAACCCGCGGGCGCTGATCATCGAGGCCGTCGCGGCCCTGTTCGACGACGTCTGGCGTGGCTGCTTCCGCTCCGGGCCTGATACACGAGAGGCCCGGCCGGGCGTGGGTGGCGCCCGGCCGGGCTGTGTTGTGCGCCTGCCTCAGTGGACGGCAGCGGGCTTACCTTTATCGGCGTAGGCGAAAGTCCCACGCGGTGGCGTCCTACGCGGTGGCGGACTCCTGCTCCGCCTCCACCTGCGCGGCCCACTCCCGCTTCGTGGACTGCCAGCCGTCCTCGTTGTGGCCGAGCCGCCAGTAGCCCGAGACCGACAGGTCCTCGCGCGGGATCTGCCGCTCCACGCGCAGCAGCCGGCGCAGCTCCTTCACGAAGCCGGCCTCTCCGTGGACGAACGCGTGCACCCGGCCCGCGGGGAACTCCAGCGCGCACACCGCCTCGACCAGCGCCTCACCCACCGGCCGGTCCCCGCGGTGCAGCCACACGACGTCCGCGTCCGAGTCGATCCGCTGCTCCTCCTCGGGCCCGGCCACCTCGACATAGGCACGCACGTCGGCACCGTCGGGCAGCGCCTCCAAGGCGGTCGCGATCGCGGGCAGGGCGCTTTCGTCCCCGGCCAGCAGATGCCAGTCGGCGCCGGCGTCCGGCGCATAGCCGCCACCGGGACCCATGAGCCGCACCACGTCGCCCGGCTGCGCCCGCACCGCCCACGGCCCGGCGAGGCCCTCGTCGCCGTGGATCACGAAGTCCAGCGTCAGCTCACGCCGTTCGGCATCCCAGGCGCGCACCGTGTACGTCCGCGTCACCGGCCACTGCTCAGGCGGGAACTCCGCGCGGATCGTCTCCATGTCGAACGGCTCCGGGTAGCTCACGCCCTCGGCCGGGATCAGCAGCTTCACATAGTGGTCGGTCCAGGTGCCCGCCGTGAACGCGGCGAGCCCCTCCCCGCCCAGCACAAGGCGCTGCATGTGCGGGGTAAGCCGTTCGGTCCGCACCACCTGTGCGGTGTGCGGCTTCCGAGGCCTGCGCGCCGGTCGCTCAGTCATGACTCTCCCCTTGTCCCTTATTTAGACTCACTAAACCAGCATGATGCGGTGATGTTACGATCGCCAACCATCAACAGGAAACTTGATAATCGGGTGCGTCACCGGCGCGAATACGACGAATGGGGAACAGTCGGCGCGCCGGCTCGAGCAGCCACGTAACGGAGACCGGTTCGACCGGACAGAACGAACGGAGCCGCATGTCCATCCTGGCCCGGCCGGCGGTGGCCTCCATCGCCGCCAAAGCGCTGCAACGTCTTTTCCTGCTGGCGCGCCGACGGGCCTCCGGGCCCGGTTCTACGGCGTCGCGGCTCGCCCGCTTTCCGGATCTCCCGCGCAAGACGCGCGAGTTGACGATCCCGACCTCGGTCGCCCCGGCCCGCGTCACGGTGTACCTGCCCGGCTCCGCTCCGGACTCCCCTCCGCCCGTCCACGTGAACTTCCACGGCGGCGGCTACGTCCTGCAGGGCGCGGAGATCGACGACGCGCTGTGCCGCTGCCTCGCCGCGCAGGCAGGAGTGGCCGTGGTCAACGTGGAGTACGTCGTCGCCCCGCAGCACCCGTTCCCCGCCCCGCCCCGCCAGGCGTACGACGTCGTCCGCTGGGTCGCCGAACACGGCGCCGAGCAGGGATGGGACGGCAGCCGCCTCACGGTGGGCGGCCAGAGCGCCGGAGGCGGACTCGCCGCGGCCGTGGCGCGCCAGGCCTTCGAGGAGAGCGGGCCTTCGATCGCCCTGCAGGTCCTCCACTACCCGCCGCTGGATCTCGCGACGAACGCCAAGGACAAGCGAGCCGCCATAGCGAAGCCGATGCTGCGCCCATGGATGGCGGAGATCTTCGACAACTCCTACGTGCCGGACCCGCGGAAACGCACCGACCGGCTCGTATCGCCCGCGAACCCGGCGGACACCGCCGATCTCAAGGGCATCGCCCCGGCCCTGGTCATCACCGCGGAGTTCGACCTCCTCAGGGCAGAGGGCGAGCGCTACGCGGAACGTCTGCGGAAGGCAGGCGCCCTGGTCGAGCACCACGACGTGGCCGGAGCCGATCACGGGTACGACGGCGACGACGACGAGAAGGCCCGGCAGGTCTATGCGCTGATCGCCCGGCATGTACGGAAGGCCGTCGGCATCGAGGCACCCGACGCCACATGAGCCGATGCGGGATGTCGCCGGCCGTCCCTCCCGGAACGGCCGGCGACGTTCAGCGGTCCCCGCACGGCGCCGCTGCCCGGCCACCCGGACTTAGAGGTGCTCACAAAATGGGCGCCCGGCTCGAGACGCCTGGCACGCACGCTCGCCGCGTTGCCGAAACACCCTAGTAGCTCCGCTACGAGGGTCTTCCGGCGCCTTGCGATCGCACGCACCAGACGCCTCGAGCTGATCGGACTCCCATTTTGTGAGCACCTCTTACACGGTTCCGGGCAGCGTGACGCCCAACTCCCCTGCCTTTTCCGTCAGTTCGCGCCACACCTTCGGCGCCACCGGCACTCCCTTCGCGCCACGCTCCGCGGCCACCGCGGCGCTGCGCTCACCGGGGTAGAACACCCCGGCCGCACCGTCCGCCGTCGGCAGCCCCTTGAGGGTGCTCAGGGTGGTGTCCACGGCCGCGGTGAAGCCGTCCGCGCCGCCGAAGGCCGCCGGGTCGAGCGCGATGAGCAGCGCGTTCTGGCGGTGCTTACGGCCCTGGGGGGCGTCCGAGTGGAAGGCGGAGAAGATCGGCGCGCCCACGAGCACGCTGGTCAGCAACTCGAAGGCGAGCGACATGCCGGACCCCTTGGCGCCGCCCAGCGGCAGCGGCATGACCGCCTTCTCCGGGTCGGTGGTCGGGGTGCCGTCCTCGGTGGCGGCCGCGCCCTCCGGCAGCGGGGTGCCACTCGCCTTGGCCTGGCGGATCTTGCCCAGCGCGATGGTGGCGGTGGCCATGTCGAGGAGCAGTGGGGCGTGGCTCGACGACGTAGCGGTGGGTACGGCGATGGCGAGCGGGCTGGTGGCCACGGCCGCGCCCTTGACCCCGGTGTAGCCCATGTTGGGCATGCCGGCGACGAAGCCGATGCCGATCAGGCCCTGTTCGGCGATCTTCGACACGTAGTAGCCGATGGCGCCGGTGTGGACGGTGCGGCGCACGCCCACGGCGGCGATGCCGGTGGTCCTGGCCCTGGTCACGGCCTCCTCGGCGGCCGCGGTGAGGGCGACCGGGCCGGGTGCGCGGTCGGCGTCCAGGACGGCGGCGGCCGGCGTCGCGGACTCGACCGTGATCTCGGCCCCGGCGTTGGCCACACCCTTGGCGAGCAGGTCGAGGTAGGCGGGGACGCGCGCGATGCCGTGCGATTCGACGCCGCGCTGAGCGGCCCAGACGAACACGTCGGCGGTGGTGCGGGCGTGGTCCGGGTCGAGGCCCCCCTTCTCGAGGAGGGCGGCTGCGAAGGTGCGCAGCTCCTCTGCGGGGACCAGGACCTTCCCCGGCTTGGGGGTTGGGGTGTTGCTCATGGTGGCGGGTGCCTCCTGGGTCAGCGGGTGACGAGAACGTCGACGACGGCGGTGGTGCCCTCGGCCACGGCCTTGAGGGCGCGCTCCAGCGCGGGCGTGAGCGCGTCCGGCGCGTCGGCGGTCTCGGTGTGCATGCCGAACGGCTCGGCGAACTGCGCTAGTCGGGGCAGCCGGTGCAGGTCGGTGCCGAGCCACTCGCCGGTCTCCGCCGCCGCGCCATCGGGGTAGAACCGACGGTGGTTGAGGTTCATCGACTTGTAGACACGGTTGTTGAAGACCACGATCAGCAGCGGCAGGTCGTACGCCTTGGCGGCGTCGTACGACTGGATCACCGGGTTGTACGCGAACGCCCCGTCGCCGATCGTGAGCACCACCGGGCGCCCCTTGGCCGCGAGCTTGACGCCGAGCGCCACCGCGATGCCCTGGCCGAGCCCGCCCTGCACGTAGAAGTACGAGTCGGGGTCGGAGGTCTGGACGTGGCGCTTGACGACGCGGCTGTGCGTGATGGTCTCGTCGACGACGATCGCGTCCTGGCCGTGGAGCAGCCTGCGCAGCGTCGCGGCGACCAGCACCGGGTCGATGCCCTCGGCCTCGGCGGCCTTCGCCTCGGCTCCGGCGATCGCGGTCTGCTCGGCGGCGTGCCGCTCCTCCTGCGCCGCTCGGCGCGCGGCGACGGAAGCCTCATCGAGATCCTTCGCACGCTTGGCCAGCTGGCGCAGCGTGTTGGCGACGTTGCCCTCCAAGTACCGGTCCGCGAACAGAACCTGGTAGACGACGTGCGGGCGCTGCGGCACCTCATCGATCACGACGATCTTCGCCTTGGACGGGCGGCGCGACGGCGGGTAGAAGGGAGCCCGGCAGTTGACGAGCAGGATCAGGTCCGCCTCGTCCATCCACGGGCCGATGTCGCTGCCCGCGTGCAGCGGGTGGGTGCGCGGGAAGTTGCCGCACACCGCCGAGTCCGGCTCGACGACCGGGATGTCCCACGCCTCGGCGAAGGCCACCAGGGCCTCGAATCCGCCCGCCTCACGACCCGCCGTCTCCGTGACGATCACGGGGTTGACCGCCTCGCGGATCATCTGGGCGACGGGGTCGACCTCTTCGGGCGAGCTGTGCGTCGAGCCCGGCTGCACGATCGGCTTGGCCTCGCGGCCGTCCCACTCCTCGAGGAGGATCTCCAGCGGGATGTTCAGGTACGCCGGGCCCGCGGGTGCGCGCCAGGCCAGCTCCGCCGCGCGCGTGATCATCGTGGGCAGGGTGTGGACGCTCGCGGCCTCGTTGGACCACTTGGTGAACGGCTGGGCGACACCGTGCGGGCCGCCCACGATCGACAGGTTGCGGTACCACTGGCCGCCCGGGTCCTTGCCGGGACCGTCGCCGTACGTGGCCGACTCCGAGGAGCTGACCACCATCGGGACGCCCGCGAGGAGCGCGCCGTGGACCGCCATCGAGCCCTGCAGCAGGCCGGGGGCCGCGTGCAGCAGGACGCCCTGCGGCCGGCGCTTGACGAGTCCGTAGCCGGTGGCCATGCCGACGGCGACGGTTTCGTGCGTCAGGTCGAGGTACTGCGGGCTGGGAGCCCTGTCCCGGTGGTGCCGGGCGAGGGACTCCCACACCGGGGCCCATTCGGACCCCGATGAGCAGAAGATGTAGTCGGCGCCGACGGCGTTGAAGGCGGAGACGACGGCGTCACCGCCGTCGGTGCCTGGGGTGTGCTGGGTGTCCGTCATCTCGTGTGGTTCCTCAGCCCTCGATCGGCCAGTTCAGGACCTCGGAGATACCGCGGCCCATGATCCATTCAAGCTCCTCGGGCGTGAAGTCCCAGTGCTTGGTGAACTGCTCGATCGTGTCGGTGTAGGTGATGCCGTGGCCGAGCAGGCGGGTGATGTCGGTGCCGTAGAAGCACCGCTGCGGGCCCATCTTGTCGACCATCTCGCGCACGTACTTCTGGATGTTGTTGTTCGGGAAGGGCTGCGTCGAGTAGCCCGGGAGCGCCGACACCTTCACGTAGATGTTGGGGTGGGCGGCCAGGTCGGCGGTCTCCTGGACCCAGTAGCCGATCGCGTCGTCGACGCAGCGGGCCATGATGCCCATGTGGTCGATGATGATCTTCAGCTCGGGGTGCTTCTCGGCGATCTGGCCGAGCTCACGCTTCCAGATCGGCGCGTGGACCATGGTCGGGATGCGCAGCTCCTCGGCGATCGGCCAGTACCAGTCGTTGGTGCCGTCGATCATCCAATTGCGGTCCTGCGGCCGGTGGAAGGTGAGGCGGGTGCCCTTGACGTGCGGGTTCTGGGCGAAGTCCGTCAGCATGGCCTTGCCCTCTTCGGGCTTGTTCTGCGGAATGCGGGCCATGATGCCGAAGCGGTCCGGGTGGGCCTCACATGCCTCGAGGGCGTAGTCGATGCGGTCGCCCTCCCACGACGGGGGCAGGATCAGCGCGCGGTTCACGCCGGCCTCGTCCATCAGCTCAAGGGCCTCCTCGTACGAGAAGGGGTCCTCGCGGTGGCCGTTGAGGCGGATGCGCTCACGCGCGCCCGGCACCCAGGGGCGGTCCGGGGTCTCTTCCTTCCAGATGTGGATCTGCGTGTCGACAACGAACATGGCTTCAGCTCTTTCTCTTCGAAGGGGGGTGGTGGGGCGGTGCGGGAGGAACGCTAGGCGGACCGTGAGCCCTTGCCGAGCCCTGGGAGTGCAAGCTGTTGTTGCGCGGAAGTGCGCTGCAGGCAGGGCATTTTGAGGTTGCTTCAGAAGTCGCCGAAGACGGCGCCGACGATGTGCTCGGCGATCGCCATGGAGGCCGTGGCCGCCGGCGAGGGAGCGTTGCGCACGGCGGTGATCCGGCCCACCTGATGGATACGGAAGTCGTCCACGAGGGTGCCGTCCCGGTCCAGGGCCTGGGCGCGTACGCCCGCGCCACCGCGGACCACGTCCTTCACACCCACACCGGGGACGTACAGCTTGGCGTCCTTCATGAAGGACGCCATGGAGAAGGAGCCCTTGTACTCCTTGATGCCGGTACGCCAGTGCTGCGCGGCCATCTTCCAGGACCCGGGGTACGCGGCGAGGCCGATGAGATCGCCGGGCGAGATCCTGCTGCGCCGGTAGCCCTCCCTGGCCAGGGCCAGGACGGCATTGGGCCCGACCTCCACGGAACCGTCGACCCGTGGGGTGAAGTGCACGCCGAGGAAGGGGTAACGCGGGTCCGGCACCGGGTAGACGAGCCCGCGCACCAGGTCGGTCTTCTCCGGTTTGAGCAGCATGTACTCGCCGCGGAACGGGATGATCTTCGGCTCCTGCTTGTCCTGGGCGAGCCCCGCGACGGAGTCCGAGTGGAGGCCCGCGCAGAGGATCAAGCGGTCGACGCGGACCCTCTCCTGCCCGGAGGCCACCTCGATCCCGTCCGGCACGGTGGTGATGCCCGTGACCGGGAAGCCGAGCCTCACCTCGCCGCCCGAGTCGACGATGTCCTTGGCGAACGACCGGGCGATCGCCGGGTAGTCGGTGATCGCGGTGCGCGGGGAGTGCAGGGCCGCGACGCCGCCGGCGTTCGGCTCGGTCTCCTTGATCTCCTCCTTGGAGAGCTTCCGCAGGTCGGGCACGTGGTTGTTCCTGGCGCGCTCGTAGAGGTTCTCCATGCGGCCGAGCTCGTCCTCACGGACCGCCACGACCAGCTTGCCGATCTGCCGGTACGGCAGTTCCCGGTCCTGGCAGTACTCGCGCAGCAAGGACACGCCGCGCACGGTCAGGTCGGCTTTGAGGCTGCCCGGCGTGTAGTAGATCCCGGCATGCACCACGCCCGAGTTGTGGCCGGTCTGGTGGACGGCGACCTCCTGCTCCTTCTCCAGCACCACGACGCGGGTGCCGGGGCGGCGCAGGGCGATCTCGCGGCCCGTGGCCAGACCCACGATGCCGGCGCCGACGATGCCGATCGTTTCGTCAGCCATCGGCATCCTCCTCTCTTGTGAGGCGTCTCGCGATCGTCAGGCGCCGAAGTGGATGGCGACGGTCTTGACGCGTGTGGAGAAGCGCAGGACCTCGTCGCCCTGCTCCTTGTAGGCCGTACCGGAGTCGCGGAACCCGCCGAAGGGCAGGTGCACGTCCCAGCCGGTGGTGGTGGTGTTCACTGCGATCTGCCCGCACTCGGCCTCGTCGGCGAAGCGGTGGGCGGATGCGAGGTCGCGGGTGAAGACGGCGGCGGCGAGGCCGAAGTCGGAGTCGTTGACCGCCTCGACGGCCGCCGTGAAGTCGTCGACGGCGCGGACGGCGAGGACCGGGCCGAAGACCTCCTCGCGCCAGATCGCCGTCTCGGGGGTGACGTCGACGAGCACGGTCGGCTGTACGTAGCAGCCGTGCGCGCGGTCGCCCGCGGTGTCCGCCTGGCCGCCGGCGAGGACGATGGCGCCCTGCTCCATCGCGCGGGCAAGGTCGGCGAGGACGGAGTCGCGCTGCTTCGGGCTGGACAGCGGGCACAGCGTGGTGGCCGGGTCGCTGCCCGGGCCGACCTTCAGGGCCTTGACCTCTGCGACCAGAAGGCGGGTGAACTCCTCGTACACCGGCCGCTCGACGATGACCCGGCTGGTGGCGGTGCACCGCTGCCCGGCCTGGCCGAAGGACGCTGCGACGACGGCCTTCGCGGCCGCCGGCAGGTCGGCGTCCTTCAGGACGACGGAGGCGTTCTTGCCGCCGAGTTCGCCCTGGAAGCGGACGTTGCGGTCGGCGAGGCGGCGGCGGATGCGACCTCCCACCACGTTGGAACCGGTGAAGGTGATGCCGACGATCCGCGGGTCGTCGAGGAGTGCTTCCTCGATCTCGGCCGTACGGCCCGTCACCACGTTCAGGACACCGGCCGGCAGGCCCGCGTCGTGCAGGGCGCGCGCGAAGTGCAGGCCGGAGAGCGGGGTCTCGGTGGCCGGCTTGAACACGGCCGCATTGCCCGCGGCGAGCAGCGGGGCGAGCTTGCGCGCCGGGGTGATCAGCGGGTCGTTCCACGGGCTGATCACCAGGATCACGCCGATGGGCTCGCGTTGGGTGTGGGTGCGGTGGTTCGGGCGGGCGTCGTGCAGCAGCGTGCCGTAGCCCTGGCGGGCCAGCCCCGCGTAGTACTCGAGGAAGTCGGCGGCCTTCAGCGTCTCGCCGCGGGCCTCGGCCAGGGTCTTGCCGTTCTCGGCGGTGACGTCGGCCGCGATGTCCTCGACGCGCTCGCGGATCAGCCGTGCCGCGTCGGTGAAGATCCTGGCCCGCTCGAAGGGGCTGGTGCGCTTCCAGACGGCGAAGCCGCGCTCGGCCTGGTCGTAGGCCCGGGTGACGTCCTTGGCGGCGAGGGCCGGGATCCGGGCGATCGGGGTGCGGATGTCGGCCGGGTCGCGGACGTCGATCCACTCTCCGGTAGTCACCCACTCTCCGCCGGAGAGCGCTTCCAGGGTACGCATTGAAGATCACTTCCTTCGTCCGCCGCGGTGCGGGTCCGCGGTCTGCACAGGGAGCGGCCGAACGGGCCGGATGCGACAACACACCATGTCGGGGCGGGGCCACCAGCCCCGCGGCGGCAGGCATTGGTTGCGCTGCACGCGTGCCGTACGGCGCGCGGCCCGTGCTGGAATCGGCGGGCCCGATCCCGTAGATCAAGACCGTTGGATCAAGGAGGAGACCGATGGCTTACGCAGTCGTCGCCCACTACCGCTGCGAGCCCGCCGACGAGGACACCGTGCGCGCCGCGCTGCTGAAGATGCGCGAGCACACGCGGACGGAGCCCGGCAACCTGGCGTACGAGGTGCACGCCGAGGAGGGCCGGCCGGGCGGGTTCGTGCTGTACGAGCAGTACAAGGACCGCGCCGGGTTCGACGCGCACGCGGCCGCGGACCACTTCGACGAGCTGATCGTGCGCACGGTGCGGCCCCTGCTGACCGAGCGCACGGTGACGTTCGCCGAGGTTCTGTAGGACCGGCGGACAGGCCACGGGGCCGGGCGGCGGACACGCCCCCCGGCCCCGGCTGCTGCCACCGTGTCAGAACTCGTTGCCCCAGCAGTAGCGGGCGAGGGTCTCGACCAGGACGAGCTTGCGCCGCTGGTCCTCGGCGCCGAGCAGCGGACGGGAGGCCGAGTCCGCGAAGCCGCGCGAGGGCGCGATCGCCATGTCCTCGATGTCCTTGATCTCGGCGGCGACGTCGATACGGGTCATCACCGTGTCGATGTCCTCGAGTTCGGGCACGGACGCGTCGACCACGGTGAGGCACACGTCCCGGTCCTCGGGCAGGGCCTTCAGCAGGTCCAGTTCGGCCGGGGTGTCCTGGTAGTACGGCAGGACCCAGCGGTCCGCCGGCACAGCTCCGTACAGTTGCTCGGCCTTCGCGCGGTCCACCGCGGCGGGGGCCTCCCAGCCGGCGCAGAGGCCGATCCGGACGCCCTCGGGGCGGGTGTCGAGACGGACGGCCAGGGCCTCGACGGCGAGGGCGTCCTCGAACGAGAGTGTTCCCGGGGCAGGGGCCTCGGGGGCGGTCTGGGCGAGCAGGAGCGGGTTGTCGAGCTGGATGAGCTTCACGCCGCGCGCCACGAGCAGCTCGATCTCGGCCTGGATGATCTCGGCAAGCGCCTCACCGAGTTCGCGCGCCGATGCGGGGCCGCCGGAGCCGGCGAGACCCGGCTCGAAGCAGGTGGCGGCAAGATACGCGGGCGATGGCAGCGATGCCTTGGCGGCGATCTGAGTGAGGCCGGCCACCGTGCCCGCCCAGTCGGCGAGCAGCGGTCCCTTCGCCTTCGGCAGGGACTCGGCCATCCAGTGCGGCAGGCCGTCCACCGTCTCCTCCGTACGGCGGAAACCGGAGACACCGTCGAACACGGCGCTGCGGAAGTCCTCACGCGGGAAGTGGCCGTCCGTGACCACCGTGGAGCGCAGCTTGCGCTGGAGGACCACCGCTTCCTTCACCGCGCCGAGCTCGGCCTCGCGCAAGGCCGCCTCGTCGATCTCGCCGCGGGCGAACTGCTCGCGGGCGGCGAGGAGTTCGGCGGGACGCACCAGGCTGCCGTGGTGGTCGATGCGGTAGTTGAACGTATCCGCCATGGCTCAGACGCCCTTTCCGGAGTTCTCGGCCGGCTTGCCCGCGACGCCCCACGCAGGGAACTCCAGCTCGTAGCCGAGGGATTCGAGGACCTCGTCGGCGACCTGCTGGTCCTCCCCCGCCGTGCCGCCGGCGACGCCGAGGCCGCCGATGATCTCGCCGTCCTTCTTGATGGTGACGCTGCCCTCGGTGGCCATGATCGGCAGCGCGGCACCGGGCAGCTGGGAGAGCTGCGAGAAGAACACCGGCTGGCTCTCCTGCCACTTCTTCAGCATCTTGCCGGGCCGCTGCATCACCGCGGCGGTGTAGGCCTTGGCGCGGGCGATGTCCGGGGTGAGCGGGCGGGCGCCGTCCGAGCGGCGGATGGCGACGACGAAGCCGCCGGCGTCCACCACGGCGACGCTGAACGCCTTGCCGACGGCCTGGCCGCGCTTGAAGCAGGCGTCGATGATCTCTTCGGCGCCGTCGAGGGTGAGCTTGCTCATGCTGCTTCCTTCTGCGTGGTGAACAGGCGGCGGAGCTTCGCGACCGCGGCGTTGTACTTCTCGGGGGCCTCCCAGTACATGGAGTGGGGGGCGTCCTCGACGATCTCGAGGTGCGAACCCTCGACCAGCTCGTGGGCGCGCCGGACGGTCTTGACGCTCAGGACGGCGTCCTTCTCGCCCGCGAGGAAGGCGACCTTCAGCCCGGAGGCCTTGATCTCGTCGAGGGTCGGGCCGTCGGTGTCGAGGTTGCGCAGGTCGGCCATCTTGGCGACGTTGAAGGTGCCCATCTGGTGGAAGAGGAAGGTCAGATCGGGGCGGTCCTGCTGGAACTGCTTGGTGAGCAGCCGGTCGATGACCGGCAGCTTCACCGCCTCGGCGCGGTCGGCCTTGGCGAGCTCGGTCAGCTCCGGGTGGGCGATGGAGCCGAGGGAGTGGCCGAGGACGACGGAGTCCACGCGCTCGGGGCGGGTGAGTCCGGCGCGCAGGGCGGCGACGGAGCCGATGGACTGACCCACCAGCATCACGTCGGTGAGGTCCTCCTTGTCGAGGACGGCCACAAGATCGCCGGGGAAGTCCTGGCCGTCGAACTCCGGCATGGACGATTCAGACGTGCCGAAGCCGCGCAGGTCCACGGTGACGACCGTGAACTCGTCGCGCAGCGCCGCGACCTGTTGCCACCAGGCGGCGTGGTGGCCGCCGGAGCCGTGCACGAGCAGGATCGCCGGACCGCTGCCGTGGCGCTCGTAGTAGATGGAGGTGCCGTCGGAGTCGGCGAAGGGCATGGGGGTAACTCCTAGCGAGCTGCGGTCAGTTGGGGCGCTTGGCGTGGTAGACGAGCTCGATCATGGTGTGGTCGGGGTCGTGGATGTAGCAGAACTTGGACTGGTTCTCGGGGCGCTCGATCGGGCGTGTGTGGCGGATGCCCAGCTCCTTGAGGTGGTCCAGGAACTCGTCCCAGTCGTCGACCTCGACGGCGAAGTGGTAGGGCGCCATCCGCTCCATCTCCTCGACCGGCGTGAAGTGCAGGTCGAAGTTGCCGCGGGTCATGAGGACGACGCGGGTGTTGGACTTGGGCTGGATGCGCTTCATCCCGAAGACCTTGGCGTACCACTCGGCGGTACGGTCCGGGTCGGTGGTGGGGAAGTTGACGTGGTGGATGTAGCGGGGTTCCCTGCTCATCGCTTGCTTCCTTTCAGGGGTGTTCAGGGGAGGACCGACTCCTCGACGGGCTCCTCGTGCACGGGGTTGGAGAGCACGCCGATGCCGCTGATCTCGATCTCGACGGTGTCGCCGGGCTCCAGTTGGCAGGTGGCCTCGGCGCCCATCCACAGGACGTCGCCGGGGTGCAGGGTGAGGTGCCGGCTCATCTCGACGATGAAGTCGTAGGGGTCGAAGACCATGCCGCCGGTGGCGAACTCGGCCCGTGTCTCGCCGTTCACGCGCAGGGTGGTGGTCTGGGCGAGGGCGTCGACGGAGGTCTCGATCCAGGGGCCCATCGGCTTGAAGGTGTCGCTGTTCTTCGCCCGCCAGAAGGTGCGGTCCTGGTGCTGCCAGGTGCGGGCGCTGACGTCGTTGCCGATGGTCCAGCCGAAGACGGCCTCGCGGGCCTCGTCGTACGTGGCGTGGCGGACGGTGCGGCCGATGACGGCGACCAGTTCTGGCTCGGCCTCGAAGCGGCCGGTGACCTCCTTGGGCTTGACGATGGGCGAGCCGTGCCCGGTGAGCGCGTTGTTGGCGCGGTAGCCGATCTCCGGGCGCTCGGGGATGACCGCCTTGGTGTCGCCGAGGGCGCGGGCGTGCTCGATGTGCCGGGTGTAGTTCATGCCGACCGCGTAGAAGACGGACGGGACCACCGGGGGCAGCCAGCGCGCGCCGGCCACCGGGACCTTGCCGGTCACCTGCGGGATGCAGTCGAGCGGAGAGCCGGAGAGCAGCTCGAGTACGTCTCCGTCGACCCGAGCCCAAGTCGGCTGCCCGTCGATCTCGATCCGGGTGTACCTCATACAGCGGGCGCTCCCAGCCGGTGCGAGATGCGCTTGGTGATCAAGTAGGAGTCCAGGGCCTCCGGGCCGCCCTCGCGCCCGTAACCGCTCTCCTTGACGCCGCCGGAGGGCGCCTCGTGGACGGATCCGCCGCAGTGGTTCACGGAGAGGATGCCGGCCTCCAGCTCCCGGGTGGCGTACTCGGCGGTGGCGGCCGATTCCGTGAAGGTGTAGGCGGCCAGGCCGTACGGGAGAGAGTTGGCGACAGCGAGCGCCTCGTTCAGGTCCGTGAAGGGGACGATGGGGGCGATCGGGCCGAAGGGCTCCTCGATCATCAGCTCGGCGTCGGCGGGGACGTCGGTCAGGACGGTCGGCGCGAAGAAGTAGCCGGGCCGCTCCAGGCGGGTGCCGCCCGTGCGGACGGTGGCGCCGCGCTTGACGGCGTCGGCGGTGAGGCGCTCCAGTGCGGCCAGGCGCCGGTCGTTGGCGAGCGGGCCCATCCTGGTGCCCTCGGCGAGGCCGTCGCCGACGACGACCGCTTCGGCGGCCTTCACGAACTCGGCCGTGAAGTCCTCGTAGAGGCTCTCGTGGACGAGGAAGCGGCTGGGCGAGGTGCACACCTGCCCGGCGTTGGCGAACTTGGCCTGGGCGGCGCGGCGGGCGGCCTCGGCGGGGTCGGCGTCCGCACAGACGATCACCGGGGCGTGGCCGCCCAGCTCCATCAGGGTGGGCTTCATGACCTGCCCGGCCTGGGCGGCCAGCAGCTTGCCGACGGGGACCGAGCCGGTGAAGGCGACGAGGCGGATGGCCGGGGAGGCGATCAGGTGGGCGGAGACCTCGGCGGGCTCTCCGAAGACGATGTTGAGCACGCCGGCCGGGACGCCCGCGTCCGCGAAGCAGCGCACCAGCGCGCACGCGGTGGCGGGGGTCTCCTCCGAGGCCTTGATGATGATGGAACAGCCGGCGGAGAGAGCGGAGGAGATCTTCCGCATCGGCCCGCCCGCCGGGAAGTTCCAGGGGGTGAAGGCGGCGACCGGGCCGACGGGCTCGCGGCGCACGGTGAGCAGGGTGCCGGGTTCGGAGGGGATGACGCGGCCGTACGCGCGTCGGGCGTCGTCGGCGTGCCAGCGCAGGGTTTCGGCGACGCGGCGGGCCTCGCCGGTGGCCTCGGCGAGCGGCTTGCCCTGCTCCAGGGTCATGATCCGGCCGACCTCGGCGGCGCGTTCGGTGAGCAGGTCGGCGGCCCGGTGCAGGATCGCGGTGCGGCGGGCGATCGGGGTGTCGCGCCAGGTGCGGAAGCCCTCTTCGGCGGCGGCGAGCGCACGGTCCAGGTCGTCGGTGGTGGCGAGCGGGACCTCGCCGATCGCCTCTTCGGTTGCGGGGTTGATGACAGGGGCGGTCTGGCCGCCGCCTCCCTGACACCACTCACCCGCTATGTACAGGTTGACGGTGGGATATCCGGTCTCGGTCACGGTCTCAGTGCTCATGGGTGCAATGCCCTTTCAGGCTCGCGAAGAATGGGGGCGGCACCGGGTGCGGCGCGCGCCTTGCCCGGATCGGCTCAGCGGGCAGCCGGGGCCTCGGCGTCGCGGTTGGTGCGCAGCGCCCAGATGGTGTGGGGAGGCGCGGTCTTGTGCACGCGGGTCTCGTAGCTGTCGTCGACGCGGTCCATGTCGGCCGCGTACTCCACGCGGCCGCCGCACGGGGCGTGCAGGAAGCGGAAGACGTTGGAGCCGATGGTGTGCCGGCCGAGCTTGCGGGCCTCGCGCCAGCCGCTGTCGATCATGTGGTTGCCGCCCTCGATGACGTCGTCGAAGCCGGGCACCTCGTAGGCGACGTGGTTGACCCCGGCCCGGTCGGGGCGGTGGCAGAGCAGCATGGTGTGCTGGTCGTCGTCGCCGGGGGCCTGCATGAAGACGCCCATCGGCTCGACGACGTCGGTGGGGCGGAAGCCGAGCCGCTCGGTGTAGAAGGCGACGGCCTCCTCGCGGCCCTGCTTGGGGATGTTGAGGGCGACGTGGCACATGCGCAGCGGACGGACCTGGCCGATGGTCTCCAGTGCCGTGTTCCACCGCCGGACGCTGCCCGAGACGTTGCCGGGGCGGGGCTCGACGGCGAGCCCCCGCGCCCGGGCGAGGGTGAGGCCGACGCCGAAGCCGGTCTCGTCGACGGTGTGGTGGACGCCGTCGGCGCTCTCGCGCACGGTGCGGTCGCGCCCCGACCCGGCCACCAGCCGGTCCAGCTCCTCGGGCGTGTCCACGCCCCAGACCACCTCGCGCAGGGTGGGTCCCGGCTCGACGGGCTCCGGGAGCCACGGGCCGGGCCGGGTCTCCAGGTGGAGGGTCTGGCCGGCGAGCGTCTCGAATACGGCGTGCTCATCGGTCCGTTCCACGAGGAAAAGGCCGAAGTCCGTGAAGAAACGGATGCATTCCTCGAGGTTCTCGATGCTGTAGGTGACCGCCTCTATGCGCTGGATGCCCATCGGTTCCTCATTTTCCGTTCATTGCCGGGGATTTCCCGTTCACTGCCGAGGAATACTCCCGGCCACGGATTCCCGGTGATCTTAGATGTGCCGTCAGGCAGCCTCAACGGCTGCGCGGCGCAGGGTGTGCAAACGATGTTTGCGAACGCGGCACCCTTCCTCACCTCTTGATGCTCGGAATGGGATTCCTGGAGAACCAGTCGGTCAGGAACTCCAGGAATACGCCGATCTTGCGGGGCGTCGCCTGGCCGGGACCGTAGATCGCGTACAGCGGGCGGTCCGGCACCGGGACGGCGGGGAGCAGGACCTCCAGGGCGCCGGAGACCAGGTCGTCGTAGGCGGGCCGCTGGGGCAGCAGGGCGATGCCGCGGCCGTGGACGGCTGCTTTCTGCAGCGCGATGTAGGAGTTGGACTGGAAGGAGATGTTGCGGATCTTGTGCAGGGTCGAGGTGTGTCCGTGGCCGAGGCGCCAGACGGGGTCGTTGACGTGCACGAGGCATTCGTGGGCGCCGATGTCGTTGGGCTCCTGCAGCGTTCCGTTGGCGGCCAGGTAGTCGCCGGAGGCGCAGAGTACGAACGGCAGTGAGGCGATCTTCTTCAGCCGGACGCTGGAATCCCTCAGGTCACGAGTGTGGAAGGCGACATCGAATCCGCTGTCCAGAAAGTCGTAGGTACGGTCCGACATTCCGCCGAGTTCGAAGCGGACCTGGATTTTCGGGTGGGCCGCGGAGAACGCGGCTATCGCGTCGCCCAGGTCCAGGCTGCCTATCCATTTGGGGCAGATGATGCTGAGTGTTCCCTCGGCGCGGTCGTGGAGCTGCGCTATGCCGGCGTCCTCGGTGTCGATTTCGTCGAGTATGCGTGCGGCGAAGGCCGCGTAGCGCTGGCCCGGCTCGGTCAGACTCACCGAGCGGGCGGTGCGGTTGACCAGGCGTACGCCCAGCTGCCGTTCCAGCTCCGCGACGTGCCGGGAGACGAGAGACCCGGAGGAGCCCAGCTTCTTCGCCGCACCGCTGAACGAGCCCACCTGGGCGACGGTGACGAAGCTGTGCATGACGAGCAGGCGGTCCATGGGTCCCTCCATTGCCCCCGCGGCTGAAACAGATCCGGGGCCGGTCGAACGTACGGGTGGTGCGGGTGGTGCCGACGGGCGCGGGCGGCGCTTTGCCGCCCGCGCCCGGGAGGAGCGGGGCGCCTTGTCCGGCGGAGCCGTTGCCGTGCAGGGAGACGGGCGCACCGCACCCGGCATTACTTCGGGCAGTACTGCGGCGCCTCGTCCAGGTTGTCTTTCGTGATCAAAGTAAGGGGAACCTTACTGACCTTGTCAACCTTCTTGTCGCCAAGAAGGTCGACCGTGCGCTCGACGGCGGTCTGCCCGATGACCAGGGCAGAGTTGGCGACGGTCGCGGAGAGCTCCCCGGACTTGACGGCCGCGATGCCGTCCTCGGTGCCGTTCACGGAGACGATCTTGACGTCCTTGGCGCCGGCGGCGTCGAAGGCCTTGCGGACGGCGAGGGCCATCTCCTCGTTGGCGACGAACGCGTAGTCGAGATCGGGATGGGCCTGGATCATGTTCTCGGCGACGTCCTGCGCCTTGGCCGGGTTGAACATGCCGGGCTGGTTGGCGACGACCTTCGCGTTGGCCGGCAGCGCTCCCTTCAAGCCGCCGACCAGCAGGTCGGAGGCTGCGCCCGGGGCGCCCGCGACGATGCCGACCGTGACGTCCTTGCCCCCGGCGTCCTCGGCGATCCATCCCGCGTCCAGCGAGCCGACCTTCTTCAGGTCGACCACGGCGGCACCCAGCACGTTCGACATGTCGTCAGTGGCCACAGAAGTCAGATAGATCGGAATGCCGGCGCTCTTGGCCTTGGCTATGTCGCCTTCCAGTGCGTCGACATTGACGGTCTGCACGATCAGGGCGTCCACGTTCCGGGAGATCATGTCCTCGATGTTGGACAGTTCGGTCCCGGCGTCCTGCTTGGAGTTGGCCGAGTAGACCTTGGCCCCTTTCTCCTTGGCCGTCTGCTCGATGGACTTCAGCAGACACGAGTGGAAGTGCGTGTTGGCGCCGTTGACGAATCCAAGGGTGATGGAATCGTCGCTCCCGCTTCCGGACTCGGAGCCGCAGCCGGAGAGCACCAGGGCGGCGGCGCCGACGAGCGAGGCCACGACGGTGATGGGGGTCCCCCCGCGCGAGCGAATTCGAGCGTGGGGGAGGGGGCGGGCGGTGGGCTTCATGGAGTTGGCCTTTCCTGCATCGTTGAAGAGAAGGTGCGGGCACGGAATGGGCGGACAAGGACCGCGAGTTGTGCGTACGGGGCCGCGCGCCCTCAATGGCCCGGCGCGGACTTGCGCTGGAACTCGTTGACGATGGCGGCGAGCAGCAGCACCGCGCCGGTCACGACGAACTGGTAGTAGCTGTTGACCTGGAGCAGGTTGAGGGCGTTGGCGACGACGCCGAGCAGCAGCACGCCGAGGATCGTGCCGGGTACGGTGCCGTGGCCTCCCGCCAGCGAGGTGCCGCCGATCACCACCGCTGCGACGGCGGTGAGCTGGAGCTGCAGGCCTCCGGTGTTGGGGGCGGCGGCGCCGAGCCGGGAGAGCAGCATCAGTCCGGCCAGCCCCGCGAGTGCGCCGGCGAGCGCGTACAGGGCGAGCTTGCGCCCGGAGACGTTGATGCCGCTCAGCCGCGCGACGTGCTCGTTGCCGCCCATCGCGAAGGCGTCCCGGCCGAAGGTGGTGAACCGCATGGCCAGGCCGATCACCGCGAGGACCAGCAGCGCCACGATCGCCAGGTACGGGATGCCGAGGAGGCTGGAGTTGCCGAGCGCGGACATCTTGACGCCGATGGAGATGCTCTCGCCGTTGAGCACGAGCAGGGCGACACCGTCGAGGAGCATGGCCGTGGCCAGCGTCGCGACGAACGGCGCGACCCTGGTGAAGGTCACCACCAGCCCGTTGACCAAGCCGATCACGGCGGCAAGAAGCAGGCTGACCACCACTGCCACGGCCGTGGAGTGCCCTTTGGACAGGAGCTGCGCGGCCACCGACAGAGTGACCGCCGCGTTGCTGCCCATGGAGAAGTCCATGCCGCCCGCGGTCATCAGCAGGGTCAGGCCGGCCGCGATGACGGCGGTCACGCTGATCTGCCGTGTGACGTTGAGCAGGTTCTGCGAGCTGGTGAACGAGTCCGCCTGCAGGGCGGTGAACACGGCCACCAGGACGAGGACGACGATGAGGCCGCCGTGCGGGACATGCAGCAGGGACCTGGGCGTCAGACGGGATGCGGTGCGCTCCGGCGGCGCGGCCTCCGTGTCCGGGGCGGCGGCGGGGGTCTTGAGGCTCACTGGTGCTGTCCTCCGAGTGCGGTGGCGACGAGTTCGTCGTGGGTGATGGCGGTGATGTCGTACTCCGCGACGGTGCGCCCGGCCCGGACCACCAGGACCCGGTCGGCAAGGCGCATCACCTCCTCCGCCGATGAGGAGGCGAGCAGTACGGCGACGCCGCGCGAGGCCAGTTCGTCGACGAGGGTGTGGATCTCCGCCACGGCGGCCACGTCCACGCCGTTGGTGGGGTCTTCGAGGAAGCAGGCGGCAGGGCTGGTCTCCAGCCACTTGGCGAGCAGCACCTTCTGCTGGTTGCCGCCGGACAGGCTGCCGACCGGCGGGTCACCGCCCAGCGTGACCACGCCGTAGCTCCTTCGGCGGGGGGCCGCACGGCGAGCCAGCTCGCCACGCCGGTGCAGCCGCCTGCGGTGGAAGCGGTCATCGGCGAGCATCAGGTTCTCGTCCACGGACAGGCCCTGGACCAGGCCGAGTGCACGGCGGTCGCCGGTGACGCAGCGCAGGCCGCCGGAGAGCGACGCGGCGACCCGGCCGAGCGGCACGGGCCTGCCGTCGACGCTCAGTTCGCCGCCTTCGGGCCGCGTCCGCCCGGAGAGCAGGTCGAACAGGCGGGACTGGGCGTCCCCGGCGGGCCCGAGGACGGCGACGACCTCACCCTTGCGCACGTCGACCGCGAAGTCCCGGATGGACCGGCCCTGGCTCAGGCCGCGCACGGAGAGTCCGATCTCGTCCTTCGGAGTGGGCCGTTCGGGGCGCTGCGAGACCACCTCGCGACCGACCATGGCACGCACCAGACCCGCGGGGTCGAGGTCGGCGGCGGGCGCGCTGCGGACGACTTCGCCGTCGCGCAGGACGGTGAGCCGGTCGGCGACCGCCATCACCTCGTCGATGTAGTGGGAGATGTAGACGACGGCGACGCCCTCGTCGCGCAGGGTGCGCACCAACTCCCGGATGCGTGCCGCGTCCTTGGCCCCGAGGCAGGCGGTGGGCTCGTCCAGGATCAGGACCCGGCCGCCGCGGCGGACCTCGCGGGCCACCTCGACCATGGTCTGCTCGGCGACGGTCAGTTCGCCGGCCGGGCGCGTGACGTCGATGTCGATACCGAGGTCGGCCAGGGCGCGCGCCGCCTCCTGGCGGACCGAGGACCAGTGCACGGCGCCGCGCCGCCTGGGCAGCGCGCCGAGCATGACGTTCTCGGCGACGGTGAGCCCCATGGCCAGCTCGCGGCGCTGCGGAACCATGCTGATCCCGAGGTGCCTGGCGCGGCGCACGGTCAGCGAGGAGTGCGCGTGGCCGGACACCTCGAGGCTTCCCTCGTCGGGCTGGTGGACGCCGCACAGGACCTGCACGAGGGTGGACTTGCCGGCCCCGTTCATGCCCATCAGCGCGTGCACCTCACCCGGGTACAGCTCCACGCCGACGCCCTTGAGCGCGGCCGCGCCGCCGAACCTCTTGGTGACGCCGCGTACCCGTACCAGGGGCGTGCGGCCCTCGTCCGCTGCCGTCGCCATCACCTCGGTCCCTCCTTGACAGCGGCTGTGCGGAACTGCTGCGGCGGTCACAGCCGTGCGCCGTCCCCGTCGGCGGCCGCCTCGGCCGTGGCACCGCCGGGGGCCACGCGGGCGTAGCCGCGGATGTCCGGAAAGGGGGGCTCCCGGTCGGGCTGGAGGTCCACCTGGAAGGTGTTGAGGCACATCCCGAGCATCGTGAAGTTGCCGAGAGCGCCGATCGTGTCGACCAGGCCGCGGGAGCCGAAGTGGGCGTGGGCGCGGGCGAAGGTCTCGTCCGAGACGAAGTGCTCTTCCAGGATTTCCCGGCAGAAGGCGTAGAAGGCCGCGTCGGCCTCGTCCTCGAAGTGCGCCTCGCGCTTCTCGGCGATCGCCTTCACGGCGGCCTCCGGAATGCCGGCCTCGATCGCCTGGTGCACGTGCGCGTTCCAGGAGTACTGGGCGTCCCAGTTGCGGGCCGCCATCAGCAGGGTCAGCTCGCGCAGGTGCTTGGGGAGGCTGCAGTCGAAGCGGGCGAACGCACCGAGTGACTCGGCTCGTTCGCACATCTCCGCGCTGTGCAGCCAGACCCGGAAGGGGCCGCGAACGGCACCGCGTCGCCCCGCGATCCGCTCGGCCAGCTCCTTCTGGCGCGGGTTCATATCCTCATCGGTGAGTACGGGGAGCCTCATGGCCGAGATCCGCCTTCGCAATCCGGGCACGGTCCGGTTTCGCCGTGCGACGGCTGCTGACCGTACCCGCGGCGGCGAGAACCTCACCCCTCCCGGAGCGCAAGGTAAACCTGCACGCCAGAAGGCAGTCATTCACGGGGAGGGCACCTAACGTCGGTCGACGCAACGCCGTTGAAAGGAACTCCGGATGACCGTCATCATCAAGGCCGCGTCCGTGCCTCTCCTCGACCGAGGAGGCTCGGTCGTGACGACTCCCCTCATCACCACGTTGTCCGCGGACGGTGAGAACCGGATCACGAGCGGGATGAGCGTCTATCCGGTCGGCTCGGGGGCGCCGCTGCACTCGCACAACTGCGACGAGCACGTAACGATCCTCGAGGGCGAGGCGGAGGTGGTGGTCGACGGCGAGGTGACGAAGCTGGAGCAGTTCGACACGACGTACGTCCCGTCACCCGTCCCGCACCTGTTCCGCAACATCGGCGACCGTCCCCTGCGCATCCTGTGGGTGTACACATCGGGCCATGTGACGCGTACGTTCACCGAGACCGGAGTGACCGTGGAGCATCTGTCGGATCAGGATCAGATGGGGTGACATGGCTCGGGCCGGGCGCACATCGCGACCCGGCCCTGGCGTATGTCCACGTGATCAGCCGGTGGCGGACACCGTCTGCGTCGTGCCGGCGCTCTGCTGCGTCCGCTGAGTGCTGCGCAGCGCGGCGATGCCGATGAACACCATGGACGACACGCCCGCCAGCGCGAAGGCGGTGAAGCCCCAGTCGCCCTGGTCGGCGGCGAGCAGCTGGCCGCCGAGCCACGGGCCGAAGACGGCGCCGAAGCGGCCCATGCCGGAGGTCCAGCCGACGGCCGTGGCGCGGCTCTCGGGGACGGAACGGATCGAGACCGTCGCGTAGATCATCGTCTGGGCGCTGTTGAGGAACACGCCGGTGAGGAAGACGACCAACGTGGTCACGCCCAGCGGCATGTGGACGCTGAGCAGGAAGACACCTGCGGCGGTCAGCGCGAACCAGATCGCGGAGATGCGCGGGGCGCCGAAGCGGTCGGCCGCCCGGCCGGCGACCAGCATGCCCACGATGCCGCCGAGGTTGAACAGGACCACGAAGGTCAGGGCCGAGCCGAGGTTGTAGCCCTCGCTGCGCATCAGGGTCGGCAGCCAGGTGGCGACGCCGTAGACGAGCAGCAGACCGCCGAAGGAGGCCAGCCAGTACAGCAGGGTCTGGATCCACTCGCCGCCGCGGAAGAGGTCGACCAGGTTGCTCCAGCGGTCCCCGGCGGCCTGCTTGCCGGACTTGTCGGCAGGCAGCTCGACGTCGTAGCGGGTGGCGAGCATCCGGGCCTCCTCGGCGCGGCCCTTGGCGACGAGGAAGCTGAGCGACTCGGGCAGGACCTTGGCGAGCACCGGGGCGAACAGCAGCGGGAGGACGCAGACCCAGAAGGCGGCGCGCCAGCCGACCGGCTCCACCAGCCACTTGGCCACGTAGGCCGAGAGGATGCCGCCCGCGTGATGGGCCGTCATCAGCATGCCGATGATGATGGCGCCGCGGCCGCGCGGGGCGTAGTCGGAGACCATGCTGATCGCCGTGGGCAGCAGACCGCCGAGGCCGACGCCCGCCAGGGTCCGGCCGAGGCCGAAGACCGCGAGGCTGTCCGCCATGGCACACACGGCCGAGGCCAGCGAGAAGAGGGTCACACAGGCGACCATCAGCTTCTTGCGGCCGATCCGGTCGGCGACCGTGCCGGCGGTCAGGGCGCCGACCAGCATGCCGAAGGTGGCGTAGCTGCCGAGGTCGCCGGCCTGGTCCGGGGTGAGACCGAAGGTCTTCGTGGCCAGCAGGTGCGGCAGCACCGAGCCGTAGATGAACATGTCGAGACCGTCGAAGAGGACGGCCAGCCAGCACAGACCGACGACCAGGAAGGCCAGTCTGCTGCCGCGAGCGGGCAGGGAGGGGGAGGAGGACATCGTTGTTTTCCTCTCGTCCAGGAGGCGGTCCCTGGAGGGGATCAGTGAGGGGGTCCCCCTGCTCGGGCCGGGCCGAGAGCTCGGGGGAAGGGTCGACGTGGCTCGTGCAGCGGACCCGGTGTGCGCTAGACACTAAGGACCCACCCGCAAAGCGTCAACACTTTTGTCAACAATCTCATCGACGATCTGCTGGCCGGACGCACGCCGATACGGCGAGGGGGTGGACACGCACGACACAGCGCGCGCCCACCCCCTCGTACGGCCCGTCTACGGGGCGGGTGGCGTGCCGTGCGTGTGGAACGACTGGATGGTCTTCAGACCCCACGCCTGGCCCTTGGCCCGCTCGGGTTCGGTCCAGGTGATCAGCGGCCAGTCGGGGGCCAGCACCAGACGGGTCAGCGGGTTGCACAGCTCGATGCGGTTGCCGCCCGGCTCGTAGACGTACAGGAAGAACGTCTGCTGGATGGCGTGCTTGTGCGGTCCGGTCTCGATGAACACGCCGGTGTCGATGGCGAGGTCGGCGGCGCGCAGGATGTCCTCGCGGGTGTCGGTCGCGAAGGCGATGTGGTGCAGGCGGCCGTTGGAGCCTGTCCAGTCCTCGGTGTAGACCACGTCGTACGACTTGTTGCTGAAGGTCAGCCAACGGGCCGCGACCCTGCCGCTGTCCAGCTGGATCTGCTCGGTGGGCCTGGCCCCGAGGACGTGCTGCTGGAACTCGGCGTTGGCGAGCACGTCGGCGGCGAGGAAGTTGACGTGGTCCAGGCGGCGCACACCCACGCCCCGGTTGGGCTTGGCCTGCGGCTGGTTCTTCAGCGCGGGTTTCAGTTCGTCGGGGGCCTGGTAGTGCTCGCTCTCCCAGTACAGGGCGTGTTCGTGCCCGTCGGGATCGGCGGTGAGGTACAGCTTGCCGATGCCGGGCTCGTCCTCGGCCCAGCGGCCGGGGCGGCCCGCCTCCTCGAGCGCCTTCACGCGGCGCCGGAGGGCCTCCTCACTGGAGGTGCGCAGGGCGAGCCGGCCGAGCCCCGGCGTCTCACGGGCCGTCAGCACCAGGCTGTGGTGCTCGTAGTCGTCGAAGGTCCTCAGGTAGACGGTGTCGCCGTCCTGTCCGTTGACCGTGAGGCCCAGGTAGTCGGTGAAGAAGGCGACGCTGGCGTCCAGATCCGGGGTGAACAGTTGGGCGTGGCCGATATGGGCGATGTCACCGAGAGGCGGCGTCATCTGCGGCTCCTTAAGAGGGGGGTGCGGGTGGTGCTGTCTCGGCGGACCTGGGGAACACGGTGCCGTCGAAGATCTTGCGGGCCGTACGGACCACGGCCGTACGGCGGGCGGAAGGCAGGCCGTCGGACGTGGTGCCGAGGCTGCTTTCGATGTCCAGGAATCCCGTGGGATGTTCGATGCGGATCCGGTCACCGCGGTCCGGGAGCTCCGCGAGCTCCGCGCCGACGCTGCCCTCGATCCGCAGGCCGGCGGCGACACTGGCCGCGCCGAGCACGCCGATCGACGTGTGGCAGCGCACCGGAATGAAGGTGCGGGTGGTGACCGCGCCGCCGTCACGCGGTGGGGCGAGCAGGGTGAGCTTCGGCACGGTGGCGTCCGACACGTCGCCGAGGCCCATCAGTCGTCCCGCCCGGAGACGGATCTCGCGGAGCCGGTCGGCGAGCGCGACATCCTCCTCCAGGTCCCTCGGCGACTCGTAGCCGGTGACCTTCAGCGATGAGGCCGCCATCAGCACGGTCGGCATGCCGTTGTCCACACAGGTCACCGGTACGCCGTCGATCAGGTCGCGGACGTTGCCGGTGGGCAGCAGCGGGCCGCTGCCGGGCGGGAACTCGATCACCACGGGGGCCGCCGTGCCCGGCACGCCCGCGATCTCGGCATCCCCCGTGTAGTCAACCCTGCCGCCCGGCGTGGGGAAGGTCGCCGTGGCGAGGTCGCCTGTGTTGACCATCCGGATGCGGACGGAGGTCCGCTCCTCCCCCGCCGGGACGAGCCCACGCTCGACGGCGAACGGCCCGATCCCGGCGAGGATGTTGCCGCAGTTCTGGCGGTCCGTCACCTCGGGTCTGTCCACGGCGACCTGGAGGAAGAGGTAGTCGACATCGGCCCGCGGATCGGACGATGCCGACACCACGGCCACCTTGCTGGTGAGCGGGTGCGCGCCGCCCAGACCGTCGATCTGACGCTCGTCGGGGCTGCCCATGATCCGCAGCAGCAGCTCGTCGCGGGCGGCCGGTTCGGCGGGCAGGTCATCGGCCAGGAAGTACGCGCCCTTGGAGGTGCCGCCCCGCATCAGCAGGCAGGGCACCTCTTCGGGCACGCGGGTCACGATCCCGCCCCCTCGCGGGCGTACTCCTCATACGTCTTGTACGCGACGCCGAGCCGCTCGAGGGTCTCGCGCAGCCCGTAGCGGTCCAGGCCGAGCTCGCCCTCGAGGAAGGCGGCGCGGGACCTGGCCTCCTTGGCCTCGCGGGCCTCGGACGCCTCGATCACCAGGCGGGCGCGCTCACGGGGTACGACCACCACGCCGTCGTCGTCGGCGAGGATCACGTCACCCGGGCGGATCACCTGCCCGTCGATGGCGACCGGCACATTGACGGAACCGCCCGTGGCCTTCACGGTGCCCTGTGCGGAGACGGCCCTGGACCACGCGGGAAAGCCCATGTCGCGCAGTTCCTGCGTGTCCCGGATGCCCGCGTTGATCACCAGGCCGCGCACTCCGCGCTTGTGCAGCGCGGTGGCGAACAGCTCGCCGAACATGCCGTCCGTGGAGGGCGAGGTGGTGGTGACGACGAGGATGTCGCCCTCACCGCACTGCTCGACCGCCGCGTGGATCATGAGGTTGTCGCCGGGCCAGCTGAGCACCGTGACCGCGGTGCCCGCCACCCGTACGCCCCGCTGGATGGGGCGGAGTCCGGGGCCGAGCAGACCGGTGCGGCCCATCGCCTCGTGCACGGTGGCCACGCCGTAGCCGGAGAGCGCCTTGACGTCGTCGGCGTCCGCCTTGGGCGGGTTGGTGACGATCACGCCGCTCACGCTTCCTCCTTCTGCAGAGCTCCGCTTCGGCTCCGCTGCGGCCGGGTGCCCGCTCCGCTGCGCTCCGCGGACCCCCAGCCTCCGCTGCACCTCAGCTCGCTCATGCCAGCTCCTTCGCGATCTGCGGGTACGGACGCATGTACGCCTCGGCCATGGTCTTGTGCGCCAGACCCAGGTTCGGGCCGGCGTTCCGCTTGAGCTGGACGCCGCGGCGGACGGCGAGGTCCGTGTAGTAGTCCCACAGGTGCTGCTGGGCGCCGAGGCACTCCATGGCCTTGCGCTTGGTCTCCCACACCTCGGTGATGTCGAGGAGGACCTCGGGCCTGAAGCCGCTCATCTCGGGCTGGTGCGGCTCGAAGTAGAAGACCGGCGGGGCGCCGATGATCTCGCCGGGGCCGGGGTAGCCGATGGCCTGGGCCAGTACGCGGGCCTCCAGCGCCATCCGGTTGGCGGCCGGATGGTCGCCGTTGTACGGATCCTCGGTCGGGTGCGTGAGCACGACGTCCGGCTGGGTGGCGCGGTAGACCTCGACCAGCTTGTCGGTCAGTTCCTGGGAGGCGAGCAGCGGGTAGTCCCCTGCGTCGAAGAAGAGGACCTCGGCGCCGAGGGTGTCGGCGGCGCGCTCGGCCTCGTCCCGGCGGATCGCCTTGATCTCGTCCAGCGTCCTGCCCTCACGCCAGGCCTTGGCGGACTCGCCGCGCTCGCCGAAGGTGAGGCACGCGATGGTGACCTTCTCCCCCCGGGAGGCGGCGAGGGCTATGGCTCCGCCCGCCCGCCACACGAAGTCCCCGGCATGCGCGGTGATGACGAGTGTCGATCGTGGGGTGTCGGGCGCCTTGCCGTGCGTCATTGATCAAATCTCCTTGGTGGACAGGCCGATCGCCCCCACCCCACGGCGTCATTCGCGCAACGCGGCGATCACACCCTCGAGGTGGGCGCGGACGGCCGCTTCGGCCGCCTGCGGGTCCCGGGCCCTGATCGTCTCGATCATGGCCAGGTGCTCGCTCAGGGACTGCTGCGGACGCCCCGGTCGGAGCGCCAGCTGGAACCGGTGGCGCACCAGCTGGGCGTTGAGCCGCTCCAGGAGCTCCACGGCCACCGGCTGGTCGGAGAACTCCCTGATCCTGGTGTGCAGTTGCTGGTTGAGCTCCGAGTAGGTCACCGGCTCGCCGTCGGCCACGGCCTTCGACATCGCCGTGCCCAGATCCGCCAGCTCGCTCAGCTGCTCGTCGCTGGCCGCGACAGCCGCCTTCGCCGCGCACAGCCCTTCGAGGACCATGCGGCACTCGGTGATGGCGACCGCTTCCTCCACGGTCACCAACCGCACCCGCGAGCCGCGGTTGCGGATCCGCTCGACCAGTCCCTCCGATTCCAGCTCGATCAGCGCCGCCCGGACGCTGGCCCGCGTCACACCGAACTGCTCGGCGAGTTCGTTCTCCACCAGCCGCTGAGCCGGTGCCATCTCGCCGCGCAGAATCGCCTGCCGCAGCTGCGCCAGTGCATGCTGCTTGGCCTGCTCTCCGGTGCCCGGACGGGCTTCCTTCGGCATGCGTGCCCTCCCTGAGTGAGTGCCTGTCGAAGCTAAATCTAGGGCAACAGGATTGTCAACAATTTTGTTCTCCATATTGCCGAGGTGCTTCGGTGACGGACTTCCGCCAGGTGGCGGTGTGAGGTCGGCAGGTGAGGGCGTCAGGCGCGCGACGCGAGGATGCTGATGGCGTTGGCGGCGACGACGGCCGCGATGGCGGCCCACTCGACCCACCCCAGGCTCTGCCCGAGCACGATCCACCCGACGACGGCGGCGAGGACGGGGTTGACGCTCATGAAGAGCCCGAACGCCCGCGCCGGTACGCGGCGCAGGGTGAGCAGGTCCGCGAGGTAGGGAACCGCCGAGGAGAGGACTCCCGCGGTGACGGCGTACGCCACGGACCCCGCGGTCGGCGGATGCGCGACGACGACGAGGATGCCGACCGGCAGGAACATCAGAGCGGAGAGCCCGGCCGCGGCCGCCGACCCCTGAGCCCCGGGGATGCGCCGGCCGACGGTGCGGTTGAGCAGGATGTAGGACGCCCAGCAGACGGCGGCCAGCAGGCCGAGGCCCATCCCGAGGCAGTCGGCGGAGGGCTGAGGACGCATCAGGGTGACGACGCCCGCCGCGGCCAGCGCCGCGCAGCAGGCGTCCAGCCGGCGGCGGGAGGCGGCCAGGGCGATGCTGAGGGGGCCGAGGAACTCCAGGGTCACCGCCAGCCCGAGACCGATGCGGTCGATCGCGCTGTACAGGGACAGGTTCATCGTTCCGAACACCAGAGCCAGCAGCACCACAGGCCACCACTGATGCCAGGTGAACGTGCGCAGCCGGGGCCGGCCGACGGCGATCAGGACGATCGCGGCGACGTACTGGCGTACCGCCACGACACCGACGGGTCCGAGCACGGGGAAGGCGAGGGAGCCGGTCGCGGCGCCGATCTGGTTGGACAGGCCGCTGCCGACCATGGTGGCGACACCGGCGAGGCGCTTTCCACTTCCACCCGTCTCCCCAGACTCCGGGGACTCCGGGGACGAAGGCACCCGGGCGGTCCGGTGCGTTGAGGCTGCTGAGCGTGCGGGCGCAGGATGCATGCCACCGATCGTGAGACCACACGGCTCTTGCACAAAATGCATTGTCCGAGGCATCTATACGCTTGAGTCATGGATGTGGAGCTACGGCAGTTGCGCTGCCTCGTCGCGATCGTCGATGAGGGCGGGTTCACGGATGCCGCCATCGCGCTCGGGGTCTCCCAGGCAGCCGTTTCCCGTACGCTCGCCTCGCTCGAACGCGCTCTCGGGGTACGGCTGCTGCGGCGGACCTCACGCGAGGTGACACCGACGGGGACAGGGCTGCGCGTGGTCGCGCATGCCCGGCGGGTGCTCGGCGAAGTCGACGACCTGGTCCGGGAGGCCACCTCGGGTCATGTCCGTCTTCGCCTCGGCTACGCCTGGTCGGCGATCGGCCGCCACACGCTCCCCTTCCAGCGCCGGTGGGCGGACACACATCCGGAGACGGACCTGCAGTTCGTACGCGTCAACTCCGCCACGGCCGGCCTGGCGGAGGGTGCCTGCGACCTCGCCGTGGTACGCAGGCCGCTGGACGACCGCCGCTTCGGCTCGGCCATCGTGGGCCTGGAACGGCGCCTGTGCGCCATGGCCGCCGACGACCCGCTGGCCCGGCGCCGCTCGGTCAGGCTCGCCGACATCAGCGGGCGGAAGCTGGTGATCGACCGGAGGACAGGGACCACCACCACGGCGCTGTTCCCCCCGGACTCCGAGCCCGCGACCGAGGAAACACACGATGTCGACGACTGGCTCACCGTGATCTCCACGGGCCGGTCCGTGGGCATCACGGCCGAGTCCACCGCGAACCAGTATCCGCGCCCCGGCATCGTCTACCGGCCGGTGCGCGACGCCGAGCCCATCGCCGTACGGCTCGCCTGGTGGCGGGACGACCCGCACCCCGCCACACAGGCCGTGATCGAACTGCTCACGGAGCTCTACCGCTAGGCCCTGTCGTCAAATTCCCGTCGTCGCCAGAGGAAGCCTGATGGTCAAGGTCGTGGAACCGGGACGGCTGCTCAGCTCCAGGGTGCCGCCATGCGCCTGCACCAGTGACCGCGCGACCGCCAGGCCCAGCCCACTGCCGCCGCGGTCGCGGCTGCGGGCCTTGTCGACGCGGTAGAAGCGGTCGAAGACCCGCTCCTGGTCGGCGGCCGGGATACCCGGTCCTGTGTCGGAGACCCGCACCACCGCCGCCCCGTGCGAGACGGACATCTCCAGAGACACCTTCGTGCCGGCCGGGGTGTGCACGGCGGCGTTGGTGAGCAGGTTGTCCAGCACCTGCCGGATGCGCAGGGGGTCGAGACGCAGCCTCACCGGTTCCGGACCGGCCGCCACGGACAACGGATGGTCCGGCCGGCCCGCGCGGAACGCGTCCGCCGCCTGGTGCACCAGCTCCACCAGGTCGGTCTCCTCCAGACGCAACGGCGTCTCCACCTCCGCGGCGTCCAGGCGGGCGAGCAGCAGCAGATCGTCGAGGAGGACGCTCATCCGGGCCGCCTCGGCGCGCAGCCGGGCCAGGTGCTTGTCCCGTTCCTCGGGCGCGTTGGCGGCCGCGTACTGGAACAGGTCCGCGTAGCCGCGCACCGACATGAGGGGTGTGCGCAGCTCGTGCGAGGCGTCGGCGACGAACCGGCGGAGCCGCTGCTCGGCCTCCGTGCGCACGGCGAGCGATTCGTCGATGTGTTCCAGCATGGTGTTGAACGCGGTACGCAGCTCCTCGACCTCCGGCCCGCCCCTCCCGCCGTCGGCACGCACCGGCAGCCGGGCCGCAGAGTCGGTGAGGTCGTGCGAGGTGATGTCGTGGGCGGTGTGGGCCATGTCGCTGAGCGGCTTCAGGCCGCGCCGCAGCATCGCCCGCCCGAACACCACCAGGGCCAGCAGCGCGAGCCCGAAGGCGACGGCCTGGAGCGTGATCAGCTGCCGCACGGTGGCGTCGATGTCGTCCATGGGCGCGGCGCTGACCAGGACCACACCGGGCTCCACCTCGCAGGCGCGCAGCCGGTACACGCCCGCGCCCTCGAGGTGCTCGGTGCGCAGGACCTCGGTACCCGCGGCGGTCTGCGCCCTGGCGATGGCGGTGAACTCGGCGACGTCCTCCGGCAGGTCGGTGGCGTCCTCGGGCTTGCGGAGCACGGGGGTGCCGTCGGTCACGTCGTACACGGCGTAGTACCAGCGGTAGTACTTCTTTCCCGCGAGGGTGCCCTGCTCCTCGATGTTCTTGGACTGGGCGACCTGGGCCAGCGTCAGCTGCTGATTGAGCTGGGCCGACAGGTAGTCCCGCATGTACGTCGTCAGCGCCGTGCCGACCACGGCGAACACGACCAGCGCGAGCACGCCCAGGCCCAGGGCGAGCCGGGTGCCCAGGCGCAACCTGCCGTAGGTCTCCCGCAGGCGCCTGATCACTCGGCGGCCTGTCGTACGACGTATCCGAATCCGCGGACGGTGTGGATCAGCGGCGGGCCGCTGTCGTCGAGCTTGCGGCGCAGGCGGCTGATCACCAGCTCCACGACGTTCGAGCGGCCGCCGAAGCCGTACTCCCAGACGTGGTCGAGTATCTGCGCCTTGGTGAGCACGGTCGGCGACTTGCGCATCAGGTAGCGGAGCACCTCGTACTCGGTCGGAGTGAGCGTGAGCAGCCGGTCGCCGCGGCGCACCTCGCGGGTGTCCTCGTCCATGGTCAGATCGGCCACTTTCAGTACGGACCGCTGGAACCCGGGGCCCGTGCTGCGCCTCAGCACGGTCCGCAGCCGGGCCATCAGCTCCTCCACCGCGAACGGCTTGACCAGGTAGTCGTCGCCGCCCCGCGTCAGGCCCGCGACCCGGTCGGCGACGCCGTCGCGCGCGGTGAGGAACACGACGGGCACCATGGTCCCGGACCGGCGCAGCCGGTCGAGCACGCCGAACCCGTCGATGTCGGGCAGCATCAGGTCGAGCACCACGATGTCCGGACGGAACTCGGCGGCCAGGCGCAGCGCCTCCTCGCCGGAGTACGCGGTGACCGCGTCCCAGCCCTCGTAGCGGGCGACCGTGGCGACGAGGTCGGCGATGGGCGGGTCGTCGTCCACGACGAGGAGTCGTACTTTTTCCACCCGCTCATAGTGCTTCATGCGGCTCGCGACGCCAGACCCGCCTGCCTGCCGCTTTCACATCGATACGCACTTGAAAGCCCGGCGACAGGCAACCGACAGCTCCCGGCAGCGAAGCTCGGTGTACGAGGACCCGATCAAGGAGTTGCCGGCCGTGACGACCGTCGAATCGCCTCCCGCTCCGCCTGCGGCGATACGCCCCAGGGTGGTGGCCCGCACCGGCCTGTACGCCGTGCTGGCCGCGAACGCGGCCACGGTGGCCGTCTTCTTCGTCCAGGCCGGATTCGCCGGCTCGAACGCCCTCATCCTGCTGGGACGGCTGGCCGGGCTGTACGGCGCGCTCCTCATGGCCTTCCAGTTGCTGCTCGTCGCCAGACTGCCGTGGCTCGACCGCCGCATCGGCATGGACCGGCTGACCTCCTGGCACCGCCGGGTCGGCTTCGGTCTGCTGTGGACCCTGGTGACCCACGCGGTGTTCATCACCTTCGGCTACGCGCAGGCGTCCTCGCTGGGGCCTGTGGACGAGTTCGTGGAGCTGGCCACGACCATCGAGGGCGTACTGCGGGCCATCGTCGCGCTGGTGCTGATCATGCTGGTCGGCGCGGTGTCGGCGCGCTTCGCCCGGCGCAGGCTGGCATACGAGACGTGGCACTTCATCCACCTCTATACCTACGTGGCGGTGCTGCTGGCGTTCACGCACCAGGTCGCGGTGGGCACGACCTTCACCACGTCGCCCGCCGCCACCGCGTACTGGTGGGGCCTGTGGGGCGTGGCGCTCGGCTCGGTGTTCCTCGGACGGGTGGCGCTGCCGCTCTGGCGGAACCTGCGGCACCAGCTGCGCGTCTCGGCCGTCGTACCCGAGTCCGACAACGTCGTGTCGATCTACATCACGGGCCGAGACCTCGACCAATTGCCCGCGCGGGCAGGCCAGTTCTTCCTGTGGCGGTTCCTGACCCGGGACCGGTGGTGGCAGGCCAACCCGTTCTCGCTGTCGGCCGCGCCGGACGGCAGGACGCTGCGGCTGACCGCGAAGACGGCCGGAGACGGCACCGCGGCCCTGCGGCACATCCCGGTGGGCACGCGTGTGTTCGCCGAGGGCCCGTACGGCGCTTTCACCACCCTGCACCGCACCCGCCCCGACACCCTGCTCATCGCCGGCGGCGTCGGCATCACGCCGATCCGGGCCCTGCTGGAAGAGCTGCACGGCCACGCGGTGCTGGTCTACCGGGTGGCGAGCGACCGGGACGCGGTGCTCTACGGCGAGCTGCTGGAACTCGCGGCCGCCAAGGGCGCCGAGCTGTACCTCGTCACGGGCCCGGCCACGCCGGACAAGCTCGGGCCGGAGGCGATCGCCCAGCTCGTGCCGGACGTGCGCGACCGCGACGTCTTCGTGTGCGGCCCGCCCGGGATGACCGGCGCGGTGCTGCGCACCCTGCGCGACCTGGGAGTGCCCAGGCAGCAGATCCACTTCGAGCGCTTCAGCCTGGCGGGTTGAGAGGGACATCGTGAAACGAGCACTGCCTGTTCTCGTCCTGACCGTCGCGGGCCTGATCCCGGTGTGGCGCTACGCACCGCCCACCAGTACGACGACCACCGAGGCCGCCGAGCCCGCCCCGACGCCCTCGTCGTCCTCGTCGTCCTCGTCGTCTTCGCCTTTTTCGTCCACTTCGTCCTCGGCCTCGCCGTCCGCCTCTTCGTCACCGTCCGCGTCGGCCGCCGCCTCGCAGGTCGTCAAGGGCAGCACGGTCGACACGTCGAAGGGCGCCGTGCAGGTGGAGGTGACCTTCACAGGCGACAAGATCAGTTCGGTGCGGATGCTCCAGCAGCCGAACCACCCGCAGACCACTGCCGCCGTGCCGAAGCTGATCGAGGAGACGCTGCAGGCGCAGAGCGCCGACATCGACACGGTGTCCGGCGCCACGATCACCAGCGAGGGATACGTCCAGTCGCTCCAGGCCGCCATCGACGCGAAGGGCGCCTGACGTGCGGCGCGTCGAGCACCTCATGGGATTCCCCGTGTCGCTGCGGATCGACGACGATGACGTCCCCGAGGAGGCGGTGGACTCGCTGTTCGCGTGGCTGCGCGAGGTCGACGGGCGGTTCAGCCCCTTCAAGCCCGACAGCGAGGTGTCCCGGCTGGACAGGGGCGAGCTGGCGGCCGGTGATCTGAGCGCGGATCTGGTGGAGGTCCTCGGTCTCTGCGAGCTGTACCGCGTCGCGACCGGCGGTGCGTTCGACGCCCGGTTGCCGGGCCGGGGCCTGGACCCCTGCGCGGTGGTCAAGGGCTGGTCGGTGCAGCGGGCGGCGGAGCTGCTGACGGCCGCGGGAGCCAACCGGTTCTGCCTGAACGCCGGCGGTGACGTGATCACTGCCGGCGGTCCATGGCGGGTGGGCGTGCGGCACCCGGAGCGGGCCGACCGGCTGTGCACGGTCCTGGAGATCACCGACGGCGCGGTGGCGACCTCCGCCCGGTACGAACGAGGCGACCACATCCTCGACGGGCGCACCGGCCGTCCGGCGACCGGACTCCTCAGCCTGACCGTCGTGGCGCAGTCGCTGACCGAGGCGGACGCGACCGCGACGGCGGCTTTCGCCATGGGCGCCGAGGGCATCGAATGGGCCGCCGCGAGGGAAGGGTGCGAGGTGTTCGCCGTGGATGCCGAGCGCCGTGTCGTGCGCACCCCGCGGCTCCCCGTCGCCGCCTGATCGCTCTCACTCGCGTCGCGCCCGGCCGGTGGAGAAATCCGGTCGACGGATGACCCGCCATCAGACTGTGATGGTGCGGCTGCCCGCCGATCGGAGCGGGCCGACGCAGGAGCGCCCTTGACGACGGAGAAGACCGCCGAAGCCCGTCCCGCGATCGACGCCGCACTGGCCAGGCGCCTGGTCGACACGCAGTTCCCGCAGTGGGCCCAGCTGCCCCTGAAGCTGCTCGACCCGGCCGGCTCGGACCATGTGATCTACCGGCTGGGCGAGGAGCTGTCCGTCCGGCTGCCCCGCCACGCCGGGGCCGTCATGCAGGCCCGGAAGGAGTCCGAGTGGCTGCCCAGGCTCGCCCCGCATCTGCCCCTGGCCATTCCGGTGCCGGTGGGAGTGGGTGAGCCCGACTTCGGCTATCCGTGGCAGTGGGCGGTGGCTGGACGGTGAGGTGGCGACCGTCGAGGCACTGGCCCACTCGACCGAGGCCGCCGTCGAACTGGCGGGGTTTCTGACCGCGCTGCAGCAGTTCGATCCCGAGGCCGTCCCGGCCATGGCCATCCGCGACGACCTCACCGCGGGGTCCCTGGCGGACCGGGACCTCTCGACCCGGGCCGCCATCACACAGGTTGACGGTGTCTTCGACACCGCGGCCATGACCGAGCTCTGGGACGCGGCGCTCAGCGCCCCCGGCTGGGATCGCCCTCCCGTCTGGTTCCACGGCGACTTCCACACCGGAAACCTGCTGACCGTCGACGGCCGGCTGAGCGCCGTCATCGACTTCGGCGGGCTCGGCATCGGCGACCCGGCCCCCGACCTGATGATCGCCTTCACTCTGATGTCGGCCGAGAGCCGGGCCGCCTTCCGCGCCGCGCTCGGCGTCGACGACGCCACCTGGACCCGGGGCCGGGGCTGGGCCCTGACCACCGGCCTGAACGCCTACGTCAGCTACGCCGCGGTCAGCCCCCGGGTCGCCGCGCAGACCACCCGCCAGATCACCCAGGCCCTCATCGACCGTGCCTGAGGCGTCGATTTGCGACGGCCTCGCCGGGCGGCCGTCTGATCTGCGACGACGCCTCGCGGGTTTTTCTCAGCGGTAACACTCAATGCAGTCCGGGGTGTTGCTCACCCCAGAAGTGCATGCAAAAGTGTATTCGTTTCTTGGGGAGTGCGTTCTTCGGAGGTCTCAGTGGGAGTACTGGACGGGCAGGTGGTGGTGTTCACCGGCGCCGGATCGGGCATCGGGCGCGCCGTCGTCACGCGATACGCGGCCGAGGGCGCGCGCATCGTCGCCGTGGACGTGTCCGGCACGGTGAAGGAACTCGCTGACGAGCTCGGCGACGCGGTCGTCCCGGTGGTCGCGGACGTGCGGTCCTGGGAGGGCAACGTGCAGGCGGTCGCCGCGGCCACCGGCACCTGGGGCCGAGTCGACGTGTTCGTCGGCAACGCCGGCATCACCGACGCGGCCCGGCCGCTGGAGGACATCCCCGGATCCCAGCTCACGGCCGGTTTCGAGGAACTCTTCGGGGTGAACGTCCTCGCCCCGCTGCTCGGCGTGCGGGCGGCTCTGGACGAACTGGCCCGCTCCCGCGGCTCGGTTATCCTCACCGGCTCTTTCGCGGGGGCCAACGCCGCCGGCGGCGGGGTTCTCTACACCGCGTCCAAGCATGCCGTGCAGGGGCTGGTGCGCCAGCTCGCCTACGAACTCGCCCCGGACGTACGGGTGAACGGTGTCGCTCCGGGTGTGGCCCCGACCCGGCTGAAGGGCACCGCCGCACTCGGGCAGTCAGCGACCGACTCGGTGCTGGACGGCACCCGTGAGGTGCTGCCGCTGCAGGAGATACCGGGTGTCGACGCCTACAGCGGCATCTTCACACTGCTCGCATCCCGCTCCCAAGCCGCCGTGATGACGGGGACGATGGTCACTGCGGACAGCGGGCTGTCCATCCGCGGCCTCGCCCGGCCCGGCGGCCGGGTCGGTCGGGCGGACGCGTCCGGCGGGGAGCGCCGGTGACCGCCCCGCAGCTGTTCGGGCGCGTGGCGGTGGTCACCGGCGCCCGGCGAGGCATCGGCGCAGCGATCGCGGCGGTGCTGCTCGACCACGGTGCGACGGTGGTCACCAGCGGCCGCGACGAGGCGCAACTCGTCGAACAGGCAGAGGTGTTGGGCAAGCGCGGACATGTGATCCCCTGCGCGGGGGACCTGCGCACCGCGGAAGGCCGGGCGCGGCTGCTGGAGACTGCGGGCCCGGTGGACATCCTGGTCAACAACGCCGGGGGCTTCACCCACGCCTCGACGACGCTCGGCTCGACGCCCGAAGACTGGGCCCAGCAGATCGAGGTCAACCTGACCGTCCCCTTCCTCCTGTGCCAGGCCGTGCTGCCGGGCATGGTCGAGCGGCGGTGGGGCCGCATCCTCAATATCGGCTCGGTGGTCGCCTCGGCCCCGCAACTCGGCAACGCCATCGGGTATGTGGCGGCGAAGTCCGGGCTGGTCGGTTTCACCCGGCAGCTCGCCGCGGAGGTGGCCGGGCAGGGCGTGACCGCCAACGTGCTCAATCCGGGGACCGTGAAGACGGAGCACCTGGAGGAGTACTTCGCCGCCTCGGACACCGTCTCGGAACGGACCCTCAGCTCGGCGATCCCGGTCGGGCGGCTGGGGCGCCCCGACGAGATCGCCGCCCTCGTCCCGTACCTGGTCTCGGAGGCGAGCGGTTTCCTCACCGGTTCGGTGATCGACATCAACGGAGGAGCGATCCATGCGTAGTGCCGTACAGGACGGGCGTAGCGCCGCGGAGGACGGGCGTGGTGCCGCACAGAGCGGCCCGCTGCCGCTGGCGGGGAAGGTCGCCCTGGTCACCGGGGGCGCGGCCGGTGTCGGACGGGCCGTGGTGCAGGGATACGTGGAGGCGGGTGCGAAGGTCGCCGTACTCGACCGCGACGCGGACCGCCTCGGCAAGGTATGCGCGGAGTTCGGCCCCGACGTCCACGGCACGGTCGGATCCGTGGAGAAACTCGCCGACAACCAGCGCGCCGTCAGCGAAGCGCTGGAGGCGTACGGCCGCCTCGACGTCTTCGTCGGCAACGCGGGCGTCGGAGCGGGCAACCTGCCACTCGCCGAGGTGCCGGCCGACCGCCTGGAGGCGGCGATCGACGAGATCTTCGCGATCAACGTCAAGGGCTATCTGCTCGGGGCCCGCGCCGCCCTCGCCCCGCTGCTGCGCACCAAGGGCAGCATGATCTTCTCCTGTTCCCTGGCCAGCTACCGCGCGGTCGACGACGGCGTCCTCTACGTCTCGACCAAGCACGCCAATCTCGGCATCGTGCGCCAACTGGCCTGGGAGTTCGCGCCGCACGTGCGGGTCAACGGCGTCGCGATCGGCGTGGCCCGCACCCGTATGGAGGGCCTGCACAGCCTCGCCCAGGAGACGGTCGACGCCGTCCTGCCGGGCGCAGAGCAGGTCATCCCGCAGGGCTTCATCCCCGAACCGGAGGACTACGCGGGCGCGTTCGTCTTCCTCGCATCGGACGCCGCCCGGGTCGCCACCGGCGAATGCCTGTGGGCCGACAGCGGGTTCGGCGTGCGCGGCATCGGCAGCCCGGCCGGAGGAAGGGAGCTGCTCGCCGACGCGGTGGAGCTGTGATCACGGCCGCGCGAGCACCCGTCCGCTGATCGCCGACGTGCGCTGGGCTGCCCGGTTTCCGCGATGTGCCGGGCAGCCGTCCGGCATGCCCTCACACCGCCGCTCCGAAGCTTGTTTTCCCTGGTCAAAGGCTTGTTTCCGGCAGGGAAATTCCTCTGCACGACCATTGACGCGACTTCCGTCAGCCGCGAAGTATTCATTTCTGCATACATTTTCGTGTGCACTCTCCGATCCCTTCTCCCTTGGAGCGAGCATGTCGCTGGCCCAGGAAGTCTCCCCGTGCCCGCTGCGGACCAGATCCACCGACGATCCCGACGTCGTCGCCGAGCAGCGGGCCGACGACTACAGCAACCATGTGGTCCCGCTGACCGCCCGTCTCGGGCGCTGGCAGCTGACGATGTCGTACTGGTCCCTACTCAGCGCGATGGTCTGGCTGTTCTACGGCGCGCTGGCGGCCAGCCTGTACGGAACGGCCGACGCTCTGATCGCCATCGGCGTCTCCGTCGTGACCTACTCACTGATCAACGCCGTGTTCACCCGCTGGGGCCTGCGCAGCGGCCTGAACAGCACCCTGCTGTCGCGCCGGATGTTCGGGGTGCTGGGCGCCTCGCTCACCGCGCTGCTCATCGCGGCCAACACCACGTACTACGCGGTCTTCGAGAGCAGCACGCTCGCTGTCGCGTTCCACCACTACACCCCCGGCTGGGACATCCGGATCTGGTACGCGATCATCGTGGCCGCCATGCTGCCGCTGATGCTCGGCGGTGTGCAGACCTGGATGGCGCGGCTCAACGGCGTCCTGCTGCCGCTGTACATCGCGGGCATCATCGCCGCGGTCGTGGTCGCCGCCGTCCGCTTCCCGGACAGCTCGCACTGGCTCTCCTTCGGCGGTGTCGTCCCGCCCGAGGCGCGAGCCCTGCCCGGCTGGCTGCTCGGTGCCGTCCTCTACATGGGCATCTATCTGTGCATGCCGACCACGGTGGACTTCGCGCGGTTCGCCAAGGTCGAGGACGACGGCTTCCACCGCAACGTCACCTTCGGCTGGCTGTTCTACATCTGGCTCTTCGCGGCGAACGGTGCGGCCGGCATCTTCCTGGTCCGCGCCGCGATCCCCGACGAGCCCACCGCCGAGACGGGCGTGGTCCAGGCGATCCTGGCGAGCCTCGGCGTGGCCGGACTCATCCTGATCGTGGTGTCGCAGGCCCGGATCAACAGCCTGAACTACTACCAGGCGTCCGCGAACTGGGAGCGGCTGATCACCAACCTGACCGGCATCCGGCTCAGCCGCATCCCGCTGGTGGTCGCCACCTCAGTCGTCGTGTTCCTGCTGATGCTCACCGACGTCTTCAGCTACCTGCAGAACGCGCTGACCTGGCAGGGCGTGTTCCTGGTCAGCTGGGTCGGGATCGCACTCACGCACTATGCGCTCGTACCCGAGGACCGCGCCGCCGGGCCGGAGTTCCGCGCGCTGCGGCTGCCGCGGGTCACCTGGGGACTCGGGGCGTGGGTGCTCGCCTCCGCAGTCGGCATCTACCTCGTCGAGGCACCCGGCGTGCCCGCGGTGCTCACCGGTGCGGCGCAGTTGGTCGCACTCGTGGTCAGCGCCGCGCTGTACGCGGTCGTGGTGAAGCTGCGCCCCGTGGTGGAGCACGTCACCGCCGACCCGCGCGGCGAGGTGATGGACCCGGCCGCCACCTGGGCCGAGTGCCACCGCTGCGAGAAGGCGTACGTGGTCCTGGAGATGGACCGCGAGCCGGCCGCCGGCGGCGCACCGGTCTGCGACGCCTGCGCCACGGCGAGTCTCGTCCCCGGACGTTCCTGACCCTCCCGAAGACCCGTCCGACGGTCCTCCCGAAGACCTTCGCGAAGGCCCGTCCGACGACCTGCACGAAGATCTGCCCGACTTCACAGGAGAGGTACTCATGGCTTTCGACAGCCTGTTCCGCCCTGGCAACATCGGCGGCCTGACGCTGCGCAACCGTGTCGTCAAGTCACCCAACACGACCGCCACGTCCAACGCCGACGGCACGGTGAGCCGGCGCACGGTGAACCACTACCGGCGGCTCGGCGAGGGCGGGACCGGCCTCGTCATGGTCGAGTACACCTACGTCGACGACGATGCCAGCAAGTCCATCCACGGGCAGCCCGGCGCGAGCAACCAGAACCAGGTCGCGGGGCTCGGCTGGCTCGCCGACGAGGTCCGCTCGACCGGCGCGGCGATCGGCCTGCAGCTGGTACACGCCGGGCGGCAGCGCTTCCTGGGCACCAGCCCGATGAAGTCCGCGTCGTCCTCGTCCTGGAACGTGGCCGAGATGCCGTTCGGCGTCGTCCCCACCCCGATGACGGTCGACGAGATCGCCGGTGTGGTGCGCAGCTTCGGTGAGGCGGCCGCGCGTGCGTACGCGGCGCGGTTCGACCTGGTCGAGATCCACGCCGGCCACGGCTACATGATCACGAACTTCCTGTCCCCGCACACCAACGACCGCACCGACGACTACGGCGGCTCCTTCGAGAACCGCGCGCGGATCCTGCTGGAGATCGTGGACAGCGTCCGCGCACACGTGCCGCGCAGCTTCCCGCTGAGCGTGCGGCTCTCGGTGAGCGACTACGAGCCGGACGGCATCGTCATCGACGAGACGGTGGAACTGTGCCGGCTGCTGGAGCAGCACGGTGTGGACGTCATCCACGCCTCGGGCGGGCACCACGCCAAGCAGGAGTGGGAGGCCAGCTCCTGGTACATGCCGCGGCAGCCGCACCGCTGGGGCTGGGAGAAGATCAAGCCGGCGGTGTCCATCCCGGTGATCGCTTCGGGCTCGCTGGTCACTCCTGAGATCGCCGACGACATCCTGTCCTCCGGCAGCGCCGACTTCGTCTCGCTCGGCCGCGCCATGCTGGCCGACCCCGAGTGGACCAACAAGGCGCGAGAGGGCAGGCAGCTGGAGATCGTGCCGTGCATCCGCTGCAACGACGGCTGTCTGGAGCGGGGACTCGACCAGAAACGCAGCGTGGGCTGCACGGTCAACCCGGAAGTGGCGGAGGAGGGCCGGTTCCCGCTCGGCACGGCCCCGGCCGTGAAGCGCGTGGCGGTCGCCGGGGGCGGCCCGGCCGGGCTGCGCGCGGCCGCGGCCCTGTACGACCGCGGACACTCCGTCGTCCTCTTCGAACCGGGCGAGCTGGGCGGGGCGTTGAACCATGCCCGAGGGTCCACCGTGAAGCAGGATCTCGCCGGGCTGCGGGAGCACCTGGTGCACGAGGTGACCCGGCGCGGGATCGAGGTCCGTCCGGTGGCCGCCGACACCGCTTCTCTCAAGGACGGGTTCGACGAGGTCGTGGTCGCGACCGGAGCGCCGCAGCGTACGTTCGACGGTCCGGTCGCCGACGCGGCTCTCGTCGTGCAGCCCGGCGACATCTCGGCCCGCGGCGAGGACCTGGCGGGGCGCCGGGTCGTGGTGGTCGGCGGTGGCTTCCAGGGCTGTGAGTCGGCGCTGCGTCTGGCCGAACTGCCCGGTACCACCGTCCTCGTCCTCGAGCGCGGCGAGCAGCTGATGCGCGGGGACGAGGTGAAGTACGACGCACTGGTGCTGCCCGGCCGGCTCGCGGAGGCGGGCGTCGAGGTGCGCACCGGTTGCGAGGTCGTCGCAGTCGAGGACAAGGGCGTGCGCGTGCGCGGTGCGGACGACTCCGAGGAGACCGTCGAGACGGACGCGGTGGTGCTCGCCCTCGGCCGGAAGCCGTCGACCGGTACCTTGGCGGCCGAGATCCGCGAGGCGGGCGTGCCGGTCGCGACCATCGGCTCGGCGGCGGTGCCGGGCCGGGTCTACGACGCCCTGCACACGGCGTACTTCACGGCCCGCCGGATCTGACGGGCCCGTAACCGAGAGCGGGTTGTCCGCTGGATCGCGCCTTTCGAGGAACGCGGTGACAGTCCCCCGGCCCGGCACTGCCGGGCCGGGGGCGCTCCACGTTCGTCCATGGGGCGCGGGAACACACCAGTACCACCGAATCACGCACTCCCCGACGCCCGGCGGGAGACGATCGTCCTGGTACTCGGGGTGGGCTTCCCGGGTACCGCAGGTACGAGACCACAGGACGGCCGGCCGACCCCCGCCGTACCGCCAAGCTCGCCGAGGAGGACGTATGACCACCCTTGCCGATCCGGTTCCCGGCGGGCGTCCGGGCGATGTCGCCCGGGCCACATCGCTCGGCGCGGAGCTGTCCGGACGCGGCGTGCACGGCATCGTGCTGGCCTACGTCGACACCGCGGGCATCTGCAGGGTGAAGACCGTCCCCACGGCCCGGCTCGCCTCTGCGGCCGCCTGGGGTGTCGGCATGTCGCCGGTGTTCGACACGTTCCTGGCGAACGACTCCATCGTCTCGACCGATGTGCTCGGCTCGCCGGACGGCGATCTTCGCCTCTACCCCGATCTCGACGAGTTGGTGGTACTGGCCGGGCAGCCGGGCTGGGCGTGGGCCCCGGTCGACCGGATCACGCAGGAGGGCGAACGGCACCCTGGGTGCAGCCGCACCTTCCTGCGCCGGATCGTCGCGGACGCGGCCCGCCACCACGGCGTCACATGCAAGGCGGGCATCGAGGTCGAATGGGCCATCGGACAGGGATCGGCGCCCGGTGACGAGTTCGTCCCCGCGACCTCGGGTCCGGCCTACGGCGCCACCCGGCAGGTCGAACTGAGCGACTACACCGCCGAGTTGATGGCCGCGTTCGCGGCTCAGGGCGTGGACGTCGACCAGATCCACCCCGAGTACGCGGCGGGTCAGTTCGAGATCTCGGTGGGCTCGCTCGACCCGGTGGCCGCGGCGGACCGGAGCGTGCTGGTGCGGCAGACGATCCGCGCGGTGTCGCAGCGCCACGGGCTGAAGGTGTCGTTCTCCCCCGCTGTCTTCGCCGAGGGCGTCGGCAACGGCGGCCATGTGCACCTCTCGGCCTGGCGCGACGGGGTGAACCTGCACTCGGGTGGTGACCGCCGGTACGGCATGACGGCGGAGGCCGAGTCGTTCGCCGCCGGCGTGCTGGACCACCTGCCGGCTCTCACGGCCGTGACCGCCCCGAGCCCGGCGAGCTATCTGCGGCTCAAACCCTCGCAGTGGGCCGGGGTGTTCACCGCCTGGGGCCGCGAGACGCGCGAGTCGGCAGTCCGCGTCATCACCGGCACGGCGGGATGGCGCGACCAGGCGGCGAACCTGGAAGTGAAGCCGGTCGACCTGGCAGCCAACCCCTATCTCACGCTCGGCTGCATCATCGCCACCGGGCTCGACGGAATGGAGTCGTCCGCGCCGCTGCCCGAGGAGATCACCGGGGATCCCGCGCGGTTCGGCGCCGAGGAAGCGGCGGCCCGGGGCGTGCGCCGCCTGCCGACGTCGCTGGACGAGGCCGTGGAGGAGTTCCGCAAGGACGAACGGCTCCGCACCGCCCTCGGACCGGTCCTGGCCGACGCCGTGATCGCCGTGCGCCTCGGGGAGACCGCGGCCGTGTCCGGCCTGGCCGACGAGCTCGTGGCAGCGGCCTACCGGTGGAAGTACTGACCCCGTGAACACCCCGTCATCCGCAGCCGGGCCGGTACACGAGGCCCTGGCGGGCCTTGTTCTCGTGGACCACCACTGCCACGGAGTCGTCACCGCCGATCCGGGCCCGGAGCGGTTCGAGTCGCTGATCACCGAGGGTGAGGCCTGGCCCGGCAGCGGAATCAGCTCTTTCGACAGTCCCGTGGGCGTGGCCATCCGCCGGTACTGCGCTCCCGTGCTGGGCCTGCCACGGCACGCGCCCGCCGCCGAGTACCTGGCGCGGCGGGCCCAACTGGGCTGGCGCGAGGTGAACCGGAGGTTCGTCTCCGCCGCGGCAACCGGCGTGTTCTGCGTGGACACCGGGTACACCCCGGACCGCCTCACGACGCCCGCCGAACTCGCCGCCTCAGCGGGCGGTGCGGCCGCCGCGTACGAGGTCGTGCGCCTGGAAAGCGTCGCCGAGGCCGTGGCGGACGAGGGGGTGGAACCGGGCGAGTACGCCGCCGTGTTCCGCGCGGCCGCACAGGCGGCCGTCGAGCGGCCGGGCACGGTGGCGGTGAAGTCCGTGGCCGCCTACCGCACGGGATTCGACATCGACCCCAGCCGGCCTTCGGACGCGGACGTCACCGAGGCGGCGAGGCGCTGGCTGCACACCGGGGAAGCCGTGACGAAGACGCACGGGCCCGCGGCGGAGTCACCTGTGCCCCACCGGCTCGACGACCCCGTACTGATGCGGCACCTGCTCTGGACAGCCGTGGACCTCGGGCTCCCTCTCCAACTGCACACCGGATTCGGTGACAGCGACATCCGGATGCACCGGGTGGACCCCACCCACCTCACGGACTGGCTGCACATGACCTCGGGCACCGTTCCGGTGCTGCTGCTGCACTGCTGGCCCTACCAGCGCCAGGCGGGCTACCTGGCGACGGTCTTCGAGCAGGTGTATCTCGACGTCGGGCTCACCCTGCACCATGTCGGCCCGGCCCGCGCCCGGGCGATCCTGGAGGAGGCGCTCGAGACCACCCCGTTCCGCAAACTTCTCTACAGCTCCGACGCCTACGGGGTGGCGGAGTTCTACCAACTCGGCGCGCTGGCCTTCCGGCAGGGCATGGCCGCACTGCTCCAGGACCGGGTGGACTCCGACGATCTGAGCCTGGCCGACGCGCTCCGGATCGTGGCGTGGACGGGGCGCGACAATGCCGTGCGCGTCTATGGACTTCCCGAATCCGAACCCGGCGCCGGCACCGGCACCACCCCCGATACGGCTGCGTCGTAATCACTCACTCGGGGCAGTACTGGGGGGCTTGGTCCAGGTTGTCCTTGGTGATCAGGGCCAGTGGGATCTCGGCGATCTTGTCCGCCTTGTTCTGGCGCCCTGACCGGCATCCACACAGCGGAGACCGTCCTTACACTCCGCCGCGTCAAGACCCTCACCGCCGGCCGACGGCGAGCCCCACGGCTGTGCGGTGTCGTGATCTGCTTCCCGACCAGTGGCGCGGCTGGCAGGTGCAGACAAGAACCGACGGGCCACAATAATAGGCAATACAGGCAAATCGCACGCTTTAGGGCGCACGATGGCGTCGAAGTGTCCCGTGTCGCGCCCTGAGGGGTGGGGGTCTTCGTCCGCCATCCCACATGCGCCGCGCCCGCACCTACGACGAGGGCGGTCGAGGACTGCTTCTGGTCGCACAGCTGACCAAGCGCTGGGGCACCCGGCACACCGCGAGGGGCAGGACGATCTGGGCGGAGCAGCCCCTGACGTGACGCGATTCCGCGGCACGCGCCCCCGACGAGGGGGATGAAGCCGTGTACGCCACCGCCGCGGACCTAAGCTCGGCGTATGGCGAAGTACTTCGACGTGCATCCGCAGAATCCGCAGCGACGGACCATCGGCCAGGTGACCGAGATCATCCGCACGGGAGGTCTCGTCGTCTACCCGACGGACTCCTGTTTCGCGCTCGGATGCCAGCTCGGCAACCGCGACGGGCTCGACCGGATCCGCTCGATCCGTCACCTCGACGAACGGCACCACTTCACGCTGATGTGCCAGGACTTCGCGCAGCTCGGGCAGTTCGTACGCCTCGACAACGCGGTGTTCCGCGAGATCAAGGCGTTCACTCCCGGCAGCTACACCTTCATCCTTCCCGCGACGAAGGAGGCACCGCGCAGGCTGCTGCACCCGAAGAAGAAGACCGTCGGAGTCAGGATCCCCGACCACGTCGTCGCTCAGGCGCTCCTCGCCGAACTCGGCGAGCCGCTGCTGTCCAGCACCCTGCTGCTGCCCGGTCAGGAGGAACCGCTCACCCAGGGCTGGGACATCAAGGAGGAACTCGACCACGTGGTGGACGCGGTGATCGACTCCGGTGACTGCGGCACGGAACCGACGACCGTCGTCGACTTCTCCAGCGGGGAACCCGAAGTCGTCCGGCGAGGCGCGGGCGACCCCGCACCCTTCGAGTAGCGGGCCTCAGGTTCGGGGTCCCGGTCGCCCTGCCGCCGCCGGCCGCTACGGGAGCAGGGCCAGCGCCTCCCGGAGATTGTGTTCGGCGATCCCCCGCATGGCCTCCCGATCGGGGAAGTCTCCGTCCAGGAGGCTGAGGGGGCCGGCGACCAGCGAGAGACGCATGGCCAGCATGTAGAGGCCGAGGCGGCGCGGATCGAGACCGGGCCGTTTGACGGCCTCGTAGCGCTCGTTGAAACGGAGGCTGAGGAAGACGTGCTCCCACTCGGCGTCGAAGTACATCAGGCCCTCGATGTCGATGAGGACGGCACGCCCGTCGGCGTCCACCAGGACGTGGTCGGGGCCGAGTTCACCGTGGATCAGCGCGTACTGGCTGCGTGGAGTCACCAGCGCCGCCAGCTCCTGCAGACGCTCGTCGAGCCGGCTGCGCGCCGCCTTGATCCTGGTGTCGCGGCCCGCCGCCTGTTCCAGATGCCGACGAGCGCGGTCGAGAACGAGCTGCTCGCAGGAGCTTCCGCGGGCGACGCCGCCCTTCTCCAGCAGGCCCACCTTGCCGTAACGCGGGGCTTGGTGACCGTGCATCAGGCCCAGTGTCCGAGCCAGGTCGTCGAGGGTCACGGCCGCACGACCGGGGTCGGTTTCGAGGAGTGCTTCCAGCGTGTCACCGGGAATGTCCTCGACCACGGCGACGTCCGCCGCGAACCGCCGTCTGCTGTCGTCTGCCAGCAGTACACGCGGAACCCGCACCCCGAGAGCGTCCAGCTTGCGCTGCGCGGTGAGAAACGGCTCCAGGCCGGAGGCCGCCGAGAACGGGTCCGCCGGATCTTCCGCGGCGGCGCCGGGCCAGAAGTTCTCCCCCTCCGCCCACCGGTAGACGATCACACTCGCATCCCCGCCTCCGCCGAGCCGGACCCGGTACACCCCTTTCTTGGTTCCGCCACGCAGCCGGTCCACCCCGGCGATCCGGCATCCCGCCCCGAGCGCGTCTCGCACCACTGCTGACAGGTCCTCGGTCTCAGCGAATCTACGCATCCGCAGAACGTACTGAAAACCGCACCGATGCGCGCACTGATATTCAGCGGGCCTCGGGCCGCACGCGGTCTGCCGCGGTCACCGCCGACGCGCCGAGCAGGGGCGGGCGGTGGTGTTCAGGGGGACGACCCGGTTCCCGCCGCCGGGCTGGTGCCGCGCGGGGCTACTGCGGTCGCATCAGCGTCAGGTCATCGCCCCACGCGTCCAGCACCGCGCCGTGCCCTGCGCCACGGGCCACGTCCTCGACACAGGCGAAGAGGCTCCGCTGGAGGGTCGGGTCGCCCGTTCCAGAGATGCGGTCCACGGACTCCAGCAGCGGGCCGGTGTCCCAGCCCGGCAGGGGATACCGGGCGAGCTCCCACTCCAGGTACTTGTTGTAGGGGCGGGGCCGACAGTCGAGCGCGAAGAGCAGCTCGAGCAGAAAGCGGACGCTGTCGGCGGCGTCGAGTCGGGCGGCACGTGCGTGTCCGTCGCGGTCGTTCTTCAGGGAGCGGTACAGGGAGTTGGCGTAGGCGTCGAGCCACTGACCGGCGTCCTGGAATGCTTGATGGGCGTCGAGCCGTTCTTCGGCGGCCAGGATCTTGCCGATTTCTCCGTCGAGCCGGTCCAGCACGACCCGCGCGCGGGCAAGTGCGTAGCGCTCGAAGCCGGGCATTTTGGCGGACCTGAATTCAGCAAGCGTAACGATGATCAGGTCGAGTTCGGGCGTGCGGTGGCCGGCGAACCGGGTGAGATCCGTCGTGGTGCGGTCGGCGAGGACGACGTACAGGTCATGGTCCGAGTACTCCGTGGTCATGCCCTGGTGGGCGCGGGAGCCTTTGAGGACGAGACCGACGACGGCCGGGTCGGCGGTGGCGAGTTCGACGAACTGGCCGTAGGTGAGGGGCTGCTGAGCAGTCATCGGGAACTCTCCGGTGGGACGAGGAAGGCGACGGGTATGCCTGCCGGGCGACCCCGTCCGGCAGGGTCGCCCGCACGTCCGCGGCGGCACTCGGCCGCCGCCCTGGAGATCAGCGCACGGGTCGACGGTATCGCCCGGGGCGGGCACGTGCTACGGAGTTCCGGCGGCCTTCAGAGGGATGAGGTGACCCCCTCCCGGATCCCCTCACGAACGTAGGCGCCCTGCTCGACCAGTTCACGCTGCACCAGCGCCGCCGGGACGTCACGTGGGCCGCAGTTCAGGTGTACCGCGAGGGCCGCGCACACACCGGCGGCCTGTCCGGTGGCCATGGCGATGGGCATCACCCGGTAGGACGAGTGGGCCACGTGCGTACCCGAGATGCAGCGGCCGGCGACCAGGATCCGGTCGGTATCGCGGGGCAGGAGGCAGCGCAGCGGGACGTCGTACATGCTGCCGCGCGGCACACGCCGCAGCGTGGTGCCGGTGCCCCGCGGATTGTGGATGTCGACGGGGTAGGCACCGTGGGCTATCGCGTCCGGGAAGGGCCTGGCGGCGAGGATGTCGTGGCCGGTGAGCTGGTAGTCGCCCAGGATGCGGCGGCTCTCGCGTACGCCGATCTGTACGCCGCTCTGCGCAATGTACGAGCGTTCGAAGCCCGGTACGTGGTTGCAGAGGAAGCGGTCGATCTGCTCCATCTGGCGGCGCGCGACGTACTCGGCGCGGGTCAGGTCCCAGACGCTGGTGCCGAACGCCCGGGTGACGCGGGTGCTGTTGACGCTGACCTCGTGGGGGTGCGGTGTTGCGAAGAAGAGGATGTCCTCGCGCGGCAGTACCAGTTCGCCGTGCTCCGTCGCCTCCTTGACGAGGTCCCACAGGCCATGGACACCACGCCACTGGTCGGGGTGTTCATGCACGTATGCGGCGAACTCCGGCTGCATGAAGTCCACGACGCGGAACATCAGTGTCATCGGCTGCGTCAGGTGGTCCTCGGGCCGCCCGATCTCGTACCGGGCACCGGCGGCCGCCGCGACGTCGCCGTCCCCGGTGCAGTCCACGACCACCTGTGCGTCGATCACGACGGGGCCGGACTTGGTCTCGAAGACGACGCGGCGGCCGTCGGCCAGCGGCAACACAGTGGACGCGAACGCGTGGAGCAGCAGCCGCACCCCTGCCTCGTCGAGCAGGTCCAGCGCGACAAGTTTGAAGGTCTCCGGGTCGAACGGCACGGTGTAGCCCGTGTCGAGCGACGGCGGGATGCCGCCGCCGCGCTCGGCGAGCCGGTCGAGGAGCAGTGACACGACGCCGGCCACCACGGGGTCACCCTGGCCGTGGTCGGTGGGCAGCAGGCGGGTGGAGTCTCCCCCTACGGCCTGCTTCTTCTCGTTGTGGAACGACATCAGCGGCATGACGAGGGCCACGGTGGCGTTGCCCCCGAGGAAGCCGTAGCGCTCGACGAGGATCACATCAGCCCCGGCGTCGGCGGCGGCGAGCGCCGCTCCGAGGCCGGCCGGCCCGCCGCCCACGACGAGCACGTCGGCCGTGCCCGCGTGCGCGGCCTCGCGGGGCGGCAGCACGACGGTGCGCGGCCGGTCAGGTGGCTTGAGGACCGGCATCGGCGTCTCCCTCCACAAGGGCCGGAGCTGCGACGCTCAGATCGGACACGTGCGGGCCGGGCACCGCCGAGGGCGGATTCGGATCGCCCCGGGCTCCGGCGCCTGCCTCGTACATGTCCGCACCGACGCCCGGCGCCCCCGGGGTTCCCGCACCCGACACGACCGGTGCGGGAACCCCGGGGCTCAGCTCCGGTTCGTCCGGACCGACCGGCGGCCACCCTCCCGAGCCGCCCAGAGACCGCTCGCCCGCAGCAGCCGACGGCCTCGCGTCCCGGCCCACCGCAGACCACTCATCAGTGCCGGCCTGGGACCGCCTGGCGACGAACCGAGACCGCTCAGCTGAACTGTCCTCGGAGCGCCGGACCGAGCCGGCCACCGGCCGCCCGCCGGCGACCGCCACCGACCGCTCCCCCAGGCCCACCACTGAACCCCCACCCGGCCCGCCCCCCGGCCGCTCGCCGACACCTGCCGGAGCCCGCTCACCGGGACCCGCCAAAGACGCCTCACCGGGACCCGACGGAGCGCGGTCGTCCGGTCCTGCCGACGGCCCCTCGCCCGGCCCGGGCATGGGCCATGCCCCTGCCGCCGCGTCGATGTCCGCCAGCAGTGCCGCGCAGCGCCCGCAGGTCACCCGGGACAGCTCGCGCAGCTCCGCGACCCGCGTACGAACCTGGTCACGCTGTTTCGGGTACTCGTCCCAGAGCCGGTCCAGCTCCGCGATCAGCAGCCCCGCCTGCTCCCTCGCCACCCCGACCAGCGCCGGAGCCCCCAGCCTGCGGGCGAAGTCGAAGACCTTGCCCGCGTACGGAAGCGGCAGAAACGGCACCCCGGACAGCGCCGCGAAGATCAGGAAGTGCAGCCGCATCCCCACGGCCAGATCCACATGGCGCATGAACCCCAGGAACTGCGGGGGACTGTACTCGCCGTGCAGGATCCGCCCCTGGTCCGGCGCGGTCATGTGCGAAAGGACCGCGTGCGCATGGCGTACGTCCTGCCGCTCCATCGGCATGAAGACCACGTGCGCCTCCAGGCGGCGCACCAGGAAGTCCGCGACATCGGCGAGCAGCGCGTGATAGTCGCTCACGTCCAGATGCTCGGCGGCCCGGCCCGGCTCCCGTACGGACATCGCCACCAGGCGCGCACCGTCCGGAATGCCCTCGTACCGCAGCATCCGCTCGCTGAACTCCGCCGGCGCGAGCATCATCGCCGGGTCCGCGGTGACCGCGATGTCCCGCTGGACACCCGCCTCCTCGAGGACCAGCCGGGACTCGTCGTCACGCACCACCACGTCGTCCATCCCGGCCAGAGCCGTGCGTACGGCCTTGCGGTCGTCGGGCTCGCGCAGCGGTCCGGCGCCGACGGCGTAGGCGAAGGTGCGTACGCCCAGGTCCTGCGCGGCGCTCACCAGCCGCAGATAGCGGCGGGCCTCGCTGTCGTACAGGACACCACCGCCGCCGAGAACCAGCAGGTCGAGGCCGGACAGCGACTGTCGCATCTGCTGCTGGCTGATCCCCTCCCAGCACGTCACGGCGTCCGCGGCGCCGTGATGTGCCCTGGTGTGCTCGGGATTGCGGCTGAAGACGACCAGCCGCGCGTCCGGCCGGCAGGCGCGCAGGCAGCCGAGCACGCAGGTGAGGATGGATTCGTCGCCGATGTTGATGCCGCCGTACGAGCCGAGCACTCCGATGGCGGGTGCTCGTGCGCCGGCTGTCCCTGTGCCCTGGTTCCCGGTCATCCGTACCTCCGACACGTGGCTCTGGGGTGGGGTGGTCGGCTCCCTGGCACCTCCTGCCATGCCGGCCGGCTACTCAGCCGGGCCGGCTGCTCAGCCGCTGCTGAGGCGCTCTGCGCGGGCATCGTCTGCGTCGGTGGTCGGCTGTCGATGGATCGGCTGGTCGATGAGGCGGCTGGAGGGGCGGCGGCCTGCACAGTGGTCCGCCGCGCGGGGAGAGCGGGTCCGCAGCGTGAGGAGGAGCGAGCCCACTGCATCCTCTTCGTGAACCTCGGCTCCGGACCGACACCCGACGGCTGCCCCGTCGACGCACTCGGAAACAAGACATACGGGTCGGGAACGGGTTGACCTCAAGCCTGGTTGAGGTTCGAGACTGGCACCCCGACCGAGCGGACGGCGCTGCGGGCGGGCCGATTCGAGGGGTGTGGAGCGCGTGCGTGCGATACGAGTGGCCGAACACGGAGGACCCGAGGTCCTGGTACCGGTGGAGCTGCCGGACCCGACCCCAGGAGAGGGAGAGGTCGTCGTACGCGCCGAGGCCGTCGACACCATCTACGTCGAGACGCAGATCCGCCGCGGTGACTGGGGCGAGGCGTTCGGCATCACCCCGCCGTACGTGCCGGGCGGCGCGGCCGCGGGGACCGTCGTCTCCGTCGGCCCGGGCGTCGACGCGTCATGGGCCGGGCGCCGGGTCGTCGCCGGGGCCGGCACGAGGGGTTCCTATGCCGAACTCGTCCGCACCGGCGTGGACCGGCTGGTGCCCGTACCGGACGGCCTCGGTTCCCGGGAGGCGGCCGCGCTCGCGCATGACGGCGTGACCGGCATCGGCATCATGGAAGGCATCGCGGTCAAGCCGGGCGACCGGGTACTCATTCTGGGAGCCGCGGGAGGCATGGGCACGCTGCTGGTCCAGCTCGCGCACGCGGCCGGAGCACACGTCGTGGGCGCCGCGCGAGGCCCGCGGAAGTTGGCGCTGGTCAGCCGGTTGGGCGCCGACGCCGTCGTCGACTACACGGAGGACGGCTGGACACAGCAGGTACGGAACGCCTTCGGCGGACTGCCCGTGGACGTGCTGCTGGACGGAGTCGGAGGTGAACTCGGCACCGGGGCTTTCGAGTTGGTCGCCGACGGCGGGCGCGTGTCAGCCCACGGCGCGCCGAGCGGCGCATTCGCCGGGCTCGATCAGGAGCGCGCACGGCGGCGCGGTATCACCCTGCAGGGCATCTCAGATGTGCAGTTCGACGCGCCGGAGATCGTACGGCTGGCCACGAAGGCGCTCGGGGAGGCCGCAGCGGGGCGGCTGCACCCGGTGATCGCACAGGAGTTCCCGCTGTCCCGGGCCGCCGACGCCCACCGCGCGATCGAGGCCCGCTCGGTTCTGGGCAAGGCCCTGCTCATTCCGTGACCCGCGGCCCCGTCCCGCATCGTGGGGCCCGCCTCGCGAGCCCTCGCTGTCGGAGGGCTAGTTGACCGCCAGCCGGGTGCCGGGGTCCAGGCACCAGTCCAGTGCCGACGGCCAGGGACCGTACCCGTCCGGGATGGCCAGGTGCCCGGCGCTCGTCAGCAGATCGACGTCACAGCCCAGCGGCCGGCCGAAGACCTCGGCGGCGCCCTCGGGGCAGTACGGGTCGTTGTCGGAGCACACCAGCCGGGGCGTCGCCACGGCGAGCTTCAGCTTGGACAGGTCGAGGGGCTCGGGTGTGAACCCGGCGATGGTGTCCCAGGAGAAGGCGCTCGGTCCCGGCGGGCCCACCAGGAGGACGCGGTCGGCGGCGGGCGTGTCGCCGTGCCTCGCCGAGAGGTGGAACCATGCCGCGCATCCCAGGCTGTGGCACACGACGACGCGCTCACCGCGCATCATCCCGAGCTCGGCCTCGATCGCCTCCACCCATGCGTCGAGCGAAGGCTGGTCGGGATCGGGCAGTTGCGGATAGAAGACCTGCTCCCCGTGCTCCCTCAGCCGCAGTGCGAGGTCGTACTGCCAGTGCGCGGCCGGGCGCCGGTTCTCGACGCCGTGGAGTATCAGAAAGCTACGGTTCCACATGGGCGCACTCTACGGCAGGCCCCGACCGCGTTCTGTGGGGCTGTGGCGGTTCACCGCGACGGCGACGCCGAGGAGGCCGTCGTGGGCGGCAGGTCGTAGACGTTGCCGGGCGTCACGATGCCGGTGACGGCCTCGGCGAAGAGCGTGCTGTTCTCGTTGCCCTGGTAGGGGGTGTCCGTGTTGGTGAGGATCACCAGGGTCGCCTCGGCCGAGGGCAGGTAGACGGTCACCGACTGGTAGCCGGGCAGTGATCCGTTGTGGCCGAGCCAGCCGTGGCTGTTGAAGATGCCGAGGCCGTATCCGGTCCCGGGGAAGCCGGTGGGCAGGGTCCGCAGCCGCTGTTCCTGCGTGGCGGGCTTGAGCAGCGTGCCCGTCGCGCAGATCCGGGCCCATTCCCGCAGGTCGGACAGGTCCGAGATCATCGCTCCCGCGGACCAGGCCCAGGACGGGTCCCAGTTCGTCGCATCGGCCACCTCACCGCTTGGTGTCTGGGTGGTGTAGCCGTGTGCGTGCGGCTCGGGGAACTCGGTTCCGGTGGGGAAGAGCGTGCGGTCCAGGTGGCCCGGCTCCAGGACCTGCTTCCGCAGATAGTCGCCGAAGCGCTGACCGCTCGCCTTCTCCACGACGAGTCCGAGCAGGATCGCGTTCGTGTTGGAGTACTGGAACTTCTGCCCCGGCTCGAAACCCACGGGGTGCCTGAAGGCGTAGTCGAGCAGTTGCTGCGGCGTGAACCTTCGATCGGGGTCGGCGAGGAAGGCTTTGACGAAGTCCGGGTCGTCTGTGTACGGGTACAGCCCGCTGCGCATCTCGGCGAGTTGTCGCAGTGTGATCCGGTCCCCGCCCGGCACACCGTCCACGTATTCCGACACCGGGTCGTCGAGACCGACCTTGCCCTCGTCGACCAGCCGCAGGATCGCGGTGACCGTGAAGGTCTTGGTCTCGCTGCCGATCCGCATCCGCAGCCCGTCCGACATGGGGGTGTTGTTGCTCTTGTCGGCAACACCGAACGCACGGACGTAGTTACCTTTTCCGGGAATCCACAGCCCCACGATGACACCGGGCACGCCCGCCTGACGCATCGTACGGGTGACGGCCTTGTCGAGTTGTTCCGCCACCGCCGGGGTGAGTTCGCGGACCGTGGCACCGGGAGAGGGCCTCCCGGTGGTCGCGACCGCCGCAGCCTGCGGGACCGACGCCGGGGTGCCGGAGCACGCCCCGGATGTCAGCAGCGCACCGACGGCCAGCGCTGCCGCTGTGATCCTGCCGTGTCCGCGCATGCGCGACAACGTACGTCGGTGACATGCGCCCCACGGCGTGACGGCGCGCAGGACCGACCCGTTCGGCCGCACGGTCACAGCGGCCACCCGGCCCGGCGTCAGCACGGTCGTCCGCCGACCGGATTGCTCGCCGGGCGCGTCTTTCGCGGCGGAGCCGGCATACACGTATGTTGATCTCAGGCGCCTGAGGAAAACGGTGCCGCCTCGCGTTGGTGGTCCAAAGAAAGACGCTCCGCCCCCGGCGGGGAGATGCAGGTGCAAGACCTGCCCAACGCTCCACAGCTCACGACGCCGAACGGTCCCCGGGGTTCTCCGAACCCGGGGCCGTCGGCCTGTCCGGCAGTGGCCAGGGGCCGCCGGCTCGGCCGGGTGGACGGCTCGTCGGTCAGGTCATCCGGTGAGCCCGGCCTTGTCGCAGGCGGACCGGTACTCCGGGGTACAGATCTCGTCGAGCGTGTACATGCCGTCCTTGACGAGGGTCTCCTTGACGTTGCCGGCGGTCACGGACACCGGAGCGAGCAGGACGGCCGGGATGCCCTTGGTCGTGGCGCTGTCGACAGTGGTCTTGGCGATGCCGTCGATGTTCTCTCCGCGGCCGAGGGCGACGGCCATCGCGGCGGCGGCGTCGGCCTCGGGCTTGAAGGGCTTGTAGACGGTCATGTACTGGTCGCCGGTGACGATGCGCTGCACGGCGGGGAGATCCGCGTCCTGCCCAGTGACGGGTGGAAGGGGAGCGACATCGGCGGCCTTGAGAGCGGCGATGACGCCGGAGGCGAGCCGGTCGTTGGCGGCGTAGACGCCGTCGATGCCGTCGACGCCCAGGGCGGCGATGGCATCGGACATGTTGGCGTGGGCGTTCTCCTCCCGCCACTCCACGGTGTCGTACGACCTCGCGATCTTCACCTTGTCGTCGAGGACGGACAGCGCGCCTCTCTTGAACCAGCCCGCGTTGGGGTCGGTGACGGCGCCGTTCATCATCACGATCCGGCCGCCGTCCGCCTTGTCGCCCATGCCCTCCAGAAGCGCCTCGGCCTGGACCTTGCCGACCTGCGCGCCATCGAAGGTGACGAAGCCCGAGATCGGGCCCTCGGCGAGGCGGTCGTAGGCGACGACCGGGATGCCCACGTCTTTCATGTCCTCGACGGACGAGCGCAGCGCCATGGGGTCGACGGCATCAAGGATCACTACTTTGACCCTTTTGGTGATCATCGAGTTCATCTGCTGACGTTGAATCGCCGCATCGCCGCCGGCGTTGACGTATTCCACCGTGCAGTGGCCGCACAGTTCCTTGATCTTCTTTTCCATCAGGGGCTTGTCGAACCTCCCGAACCGTGAGGTTCCGTCGACGGGGAGCAGCAGGCCGATGTCGAAACCGCCGTCTTCGGAGACCGAGCCGCTGGTGCCGCTACAGGCGGCGACGCCGACCGCCATCGACAACGCGGTCACGATGACGGCAGTACGACCCGGTCGGCGTTTCATGCGGGGCACCTCCCTGAGGTCGTCTCCCACCGCTAACCAGACAATAGACCCATAAAGGACCCGGCCGCGGGCTCCGCGGCCGGGTCCTCAGGTGCTTCGGAAGCGCAGGACGTGGGTCCCGGTCCGCGTGGTCGTGTCAGTCCGGCCGGACGTACTCCGTCGCCGCGTCCAGCAGCCAGTCCGTCAGATACCCGGCGAAGGACGATCGGACCAGCACCCAGAAACCGTCCTCGGGCTGTTCCCGGGCGATCAGTACGACCTGTGTGCGGGCCAGCGTGGTCTGGGCGCAGCGTCCGGCGCGGAAGGCGCGCGGGTGCAGGTCCAGCGGACAGCCGTGGGCCAGCAGGTCGCGGGCGCGCGGACCCGAGACAAGCAGGGTGGTGCGCTGCGCCGAGACGTCGGTGACGGCTGCGGGGTCGTCACCGGTGGCGGCGCGGATACGGGTCTCCAGGTCCGTCAGGCCGCCGGGCGGGCCCACGACGAGCCACTCGTCGGGGCCGAGCCAGAGGGCGGCGAGGTCCCCGGCGCGTACCCCCGTGTCGGGTTCGATGGGCAGGTGGAGGCCCAGGGCGAGCCCGACCGCGTCCGCGGCCGGTCCCTTGGGGTCGAGGCGGATATTGATCTGAGTGAGGAAGGGGACCTCGGCCAGCCGTACGGCGCCACCGGAGGCGCTGGAGGCGGCGGCGAGGCGGTCGGCGGCGCCCGCCAGGGGGCTGCGGCGGGGGGTGCGACGTGCGGTGTCAGCCATCGCGGCGGGCTCCCTCGGGGTCGTAGAGGACGGGACTGGCTACGGTCACCGGGACCAGCTGGTCGCCCACGGGCGCGTAGAGCCGTTCGCCGATGCGGTCGCGGCCGCCCTTGATCAGGGCCAGGGCGAAGGTCCTGCCGAGCGCCGCGCTGCGGTAGCTCGAGGTGACATGACCGAGCATCGGCACGGGCGGCTCGGGCAGCACACCGTCGGCGACAAGCTGCGTGCCCTCAGGGAGGAAGGTGCCCGGGTCCTCCGGGAGCAGCCCGACGAGGTGCTTGCGGTCGGGGCGGACGGCGTCGGCGCGGGCGTAGGAGCGCTTGCCGATGAAGTCGGGCTTCTTCTTCGACACCGCCCAGCTCATGCCGAGGTCCTGAGGGGTGACGGTGCCGTCGGTGTCCTGCCCGATGATCGGGTAGCCCTTCTCGGCGCGCAAGACGTGCATGGTCTCGGTGCCGTACGGGGTGATGCCGAACGGACCTCCGGCCTCGTACAGCGCCTCCCAGAGGGCCAGGGCGTCCCACGGCGACACGTTGATCTCGTACGCCAGTTCGCCGGAGAAGCTGATCCGGCAGACGCGGGCCGGGATGCCGACGACCGTCGTCTCGCGCCAGGCCATGAACGGGAAGCTGTCGTTGTCGACGGCGAGGTCCGGCGCGAGGGCGCCGAGGAGTTCTCGGGAGCGGGGGCCGACGAGGGCGACGGTGGCCCATTGTTCGGTGACCGATGTGCAGTGGACGCGCAGGTCGGGCCACTCCGTCTGCAGCCACTCCTCCATCCAGTCCAGGACGGCGGCCGCGTTGCCGGTCGTGGTCGTGACGAGGAAGCGGTCGTCGGCGAGGCGGATGACGGTGCCGTCGTCGAAGACCATCCCATCGGGGCGGCACATCACGCCGTAGCGGATCATGCCGACCTTCAGGGTGCTCATCATGTTGGTGTACAGCCGGTCCAGGAAGACCCCCGCGTCCGGCCCCTGCACGTCGATCTTGCCGAGCGTGGAGGCGTCCATGAAGGCCACGCCCTCGCGCGCGGCGCGGCACTCGCGCAGGACGGCCGTCTCCATGTCCTCGCCGTCCTGGGGGTAGTACCAGGGGCGCTTCCACTGGCCGACGTTCTCGAACAGGGCGCCGTGGGCGGTGTGCCAGTCGTGCAGGGCGGTGACCCGGACCGGGTCGTGGAGCACGCCCCGGTCACGGCCCGCGAGGGTGGCGAAGGAGACCGGCGTGTACGGCGGGCGGAAGGTCGTGGTGCCGAGGGCGGAGATGTCGACCCCGAGGAGGTGGGCGACGGTGCCGCTGGCGAGTACGCCTGAGGTCTTGCCCTGGTCGTTGGCGGTCCCCGCGGTCGTGTAGCGCTTGGTGTGCTCGACCGAGCGCATTCCCGCACCGGTCGCGCGGGCCAGGTCGTCGACGGTGACGTCTCGCTGGAGGTCCACGAAGCGCGGTCCGTCGGCGGCGCCCGGGACGACGTAGACGTGCATGGGCGGGGACTGCGGGTCGGCGGCCACGTCGGGGAGCCCGGGCGTCTGCGCGGTGTACCCCTCGGCCTCGATGGCGCGGGCGCCTGCCGCCGCGCCCTCGGCGAGTACGGCGGGCAGGTCGAAGACGCCGTTCGCGGAGCCCGCGACCTCGACCGACTGACGGCAGAAGTCGGGGACGAACGTGCCGAGCGCCTCGTCGTGGCGCAGCTTTCCGCCCGCCTGGCTGAACAGATGCGCTACGGGGTTCCAGCCGCCGGAGACGAGGAGCAGGTCGACGGCGAACTCGCGGTTGCCTGCGGCGTCACCGTAAGGGGCGACGGTCACCGTGGTGAGACGTGTCTCGCCTTCAGTGCCGGTGACGGCGTGCCCGGTCAGCACCTCGATTCCGGCGGCCTGGGCGCGGCGCGCCCAGTCACCCGGTTCCGGGCGGGTGTCGATGATCGCGGCGATGTCCACGCCCGCGGCGGCCAGGTCGAGGGCGGCCGCGTAGGCGCTGTCGTTGGTGGTGAAGACGGCGGCGTGTCGGCCCGGGAGGACGCCGTAGCGGTTGGCGTACGTGCGGGCCGCGGCGGCCAGCATGATGCCCGGGCGGTCGTTGCCGGGGAAGGCCAGCGAGCGCTCGTGGGCACCGGTGGCGAGGACGACGCGGCGGGCGCGGATGCGCCAGACGCGCTCACGGGAGACGTCCTCGGGGGCCTGGGCGCCGAGGTGGTTGGTGCGGCGCTCGACGGCGAGGAGGTGGTTGTCGTCGTAGTAGCCGAAGACGGTGGTGCGGCGCAGCACGCGCACCTCGGGCTCGGCGTCGAGGAGCGCGCCGGTCTGCTCGGTCCAGTCCGCGAGTCGGCCCGTGCCGAGCAGGCTGCCGCCCAGCTCGGGCTGGTCGTCGGCGAGGATGACGCGCGCGCCGCTTCGCGCGGCGGCGGCCGCGGCGGCCAGCCCCGCCGGGCCCGCGCCGACGACCAGGAGGTCGCAGTGGGCGTGGACGGCGTCGTAGCGGGCGGGATCGGGTTCCGTGGCGAGCCGTCCCTGGCCGGGGAGGCCGGTGGCGACGAGGCCGTCGTACAGCTCGACGGTCGTCGCGGGGAGCATCGGCTCGGGGAAGGGTTCCTCGATCTGGACGACGGCGTTGGGTTCCTCTGCGCCGGCGGAGAAGATGCCGCGGGGGCGGCCCAGTTTGATGCTGGTGCCGGTCTGGATGACGCCGTTGGCCAGGAGGGCGGAGGCGAGGGTGTCTCCTCGGTAGCCCTCGTACCGGGTTCCGTCGAAGACGAAGGTGAGGGGTTCGTTGCGGTGGACTCGGCCGCCTGTGGTCAGGCGGAACGGCTGGGTGCCGGTGCCCGTGGCCGGGGCAGCTGTTCTCTCCCCCACCCCGCCCCTTCCCGCTGCATCCGACATGCGGCTGCCGCCGCGTGGCAAGGGCTCCGCCCCTGGACCCCGCTGGGGGCTCCGCCCCCAGACCCCGGATCGCCCTTCGGGCTCGTCCCCAAACGCCGGACGGGCTGGTTGTACCGGTCGCGGCTCGCCCGCCCTGTACACCGTCAGGATCTCGTTCGTCGACGTGTCCCTTACCGCGTTGAACCAGCGGCGGCAGCCCGCCGCGTGGCTCCAGCGTTCGGCGAACGGGCCCTTGGGGTTGTCTCGGAAGAAGAGGTAGCGCGCCCACTCCTCGTCGGTCAGGGCAGCGGGGTCCTCGGGATAGGGGACGTGTGCCTGGCCGCCGTAGTGGAACTCGGCCTCGTCACGGGGCCCGCACCAGGGGCATGGGATGAGCAGCATCGGTTCGGGCTCCTCAGTGGGCCACCGCGGCCGCGCCGTGCTCGTCGACGAGCGCGCCGGTGGTGAAACGGTCGAGCGAGAAGGGGGCGTTCAGCGGGTGGGGCGTATCGTGGGCGATGGTGTGGGCGTAGACCCAGCCGACGCCGGGGGTCGCTTTGAACCCGCCGGTCCCCCAGCCGCAGTTGAGGTAGAGGTTGTCGACCGGGGTGAGCCCGATGATCGGTGAGGCGTCGGGGCTGACGTCGACGATGCCGCCCCAGGTGCGCAGCACATGGGCGCGGGCGAAGACCGGGAAGAGTTCCAGGGCGGCGGACATCTGCTGTTCGATGATGTGGAAGGCGCCGCGCTGGGTGTAGGAGTTGTACGCGTCGATGCCCGCGCCCATGACGAGTTCGCCCTTGTGGGCCTGGCTGACGTACACGTGCACCGCGTTGGACATGACGACGGTGGGGTGGACGGGCTCCAGCAGTTCGCTCACCAGCGCCTGCAACGGGTGGCTCTGCAGGGGCAGTTCGATGCCGGCCATGGCGGCGAGGACCGACGTGTGGCCGGCCGAGCACAGCGCCACCTTGCCGGCCGCGATCGGGCCGAGCGTCGTCTGCACTCCGACGACCCGGCCGCCGACGATGTCGAGGCCGGTGACCTCGCAGTTCTGGATGATGTCGACCCCGGCCGCGTCGGCGGACCGGGCGAGGCCCCAGGCGACGTGGTCGTGCTTGGCGATGCCGGCCCGCGGCTGGTAGGTGCCGCCCATCACCGGGTAGCGGACGTCAGGTGAGATGTTGACGATCGGGCAGACGTCCTTGACCTGCTGCGGGTCGAGCCACTCGGCGTCGACGCCGTTGAGCCGGTTGGCCTCGACGCGGCGGACGCTGTCGCGGACGTCCTGCAGGCTGTGGGCGAGGTTCAGCACGCCGCGCTGGGAGAAGAGGATCGGGTAGTCGAGTTCCTCCGCCAGTCCCTCCCACAGCTTGAGCGCGTGCTCGTAGATGCCGGCGCTCTCGTCCCACAGGTAGTTGGAGCGGATGATGGTGGTGTTGCGGGCCATGTTGCCGCCCGCGAGCCAGCCCTTCTCCAGTACGGCGACGTTGGTGATGCCGTGGTTCTTCGCCAGGTAGTGGGCGGTGGCGAGGCCGTGTCCGCCGCCGCCGACGATCACCACGTCGTACGACGCCCTGGGCTCGGGCGTGCGCCACAGCCAGTCGGGGTGCTCGGGGAGGTCGGCACCCGGGGTACGGGGGCTCATCGGGCGTCTCCTGAAGGGTGCGGAGGAAGCGAGTACTGAGTGCCGGGCATCGACTCGGCCCCTAGCCGCGCAGTCGGGACATGGACGGGTCGAACAGGGGCTCGTCGGCGACGACGGCCGTGACGCGCTGGCCGAAGTAGCCGATGTCCACGGTGCGTCCGGTCGTCGCGAGTTCGGCCGGCAGCCACGCGTACGCGATGCCCTTGCCGATCGTGTAGCCGTACGCGGCGCTGGTGACGTAGCCGACGGGACGATCGCCGTCGTACACCGGCTCCTTGCCCATCACGACGGCCGCCGGGTCGTCGATGGTGAGGCACGTCAGCCGGCGCCGGACGTCGGCCTTGCGCCGCTGAAGCGCGGCCTTGCCGATGAAGTCGTCCTTGTCGAGCTTCACCGCGAAGCCGACACCCGCCTCGTAGGGGTCGTGTTCGTAGGTCATGTCGGTGCCGAAGGAGCGGTAGCCCTTCTCCAGGCGGAGGCTGTTGAAGGCGCCGCGGCCGGCGGCGATACCGCCCAGCGGCCGGGCCGCCTGCCACAGGGTGTCCCACAGCTTCAGGCCCATGTCGGCGGTGGTGTACAGCTCCCAGCCGAGTTCACCGACGTACGACAGACGCATCGCGGTCACGGGGACGGACCCGATGTGGGCGCGCTTGGCGCGGAAGTACTTCAGGCCGTCGCCCGAGAAGTCGGAGTCGGTGAGCGGCTGCAGGACCTGGCGGGCCAGCGGGCCCCACAGGCCGATGCAGCAGGTGCCGGCGGTGATGTCGTGGACGGCGACCGAGCCGTCGGCGGGCAGGTGCCGGGTGAACCAGTCGAGGTCCAGGTTGCCGTTGGCGCCGACCTGGAAGAGGTCGCGGGCGAGCCGGGCGACGGTGATGTCGCTGCGGATGCCGCCGTCCTCGTCGAGCAGCAGCGTGTACGTGACCGAGCCGACGGACTTGTCGACCTTGCCGGTGGACATCCGCTCCAGGAAGGCGGCGGCGCCGGGCCCGCTGACCTCGACCCGCTTCAGGGCCGTCATGTCGTACATCGCGACGGTCTCACGCGTCGTCTGCGCCTCGGCGCCGACGATCGGGGACCAGTACTGCGCCGCCCAGTCGTTGGGGGTGGGGATGGAACGGCCTTCGACCAGGCCCGCGTTGTCCTCGTACCACTGGGGGCGCTCCCAGCCCGTGGCCTCCAGGAAGAACGCGCCGAGTTCCTGCTGGCGGGCGTAGAAGGGGCTGGTGCGGATGGGGCGCGGGTGTCCCGACGGCTGGAGCGGGTGGAGGATGTCGTAGACCTCGACGAAGTTCTGGCAGTCGCGGGCCAGGACGTACTCCGGGGAGAGCTGGTGCGGCTCGAAGCGGTTGACGTCGCACTCGTGCAGGTCGAACGACGAGCAGTGGCCGTCGACCAGCCATTCGGCGACGGCCCGGCCCACGCCCGCGGAGTGGGTGACCCAGACGGCCTCGGCGACCCAGAAGCCCTTGACGTCCGGTGACTCGCCGAGGAGCGGGTTGCCGTCGGTGGTGAAGGAGAAGAGGCCGTTGATGCCCTCCTCGACCTTGGCCTCGCGGGTGGCGGGGAGGAGGGACTGGGTCTCGGTCCAGGCGTCCTCGAAGTCCTCCTCGGTGAACTTCAGCACCGAAGGCATCGCCTCGGCCTCGTCCACGGAGAGGATGTCGTCGGCGGAGACCGGCATGGGGCGGTGGCCGTAGTAGCCGATGCCGAGGCCGTCGAAGCGGTCGCGGTAGTAGAGGTCGGCGTCCTGGTGGCGCAGGATCGGGCGGACCGCTTCCTGTGTCTGGCCCGCCAGTGCCGGTACGGGGCCCGTCCAGGCCAACTGGTGGGCGAGCGGGGTGAGCGGCAGGTTCATGCCGACCATGCGGGCGATCTTCGGGCCCCAGATGCCGGCGCAGCAGACGACGATGTCGGCGGGGATCTCGCCCTGGTCGGTGAGGACGCCGGTGACTCGGCCTTCGCTGTGCCGCACGTCGAGGACTTCGTGGCGGGCGAGGAAGCGTACGCCGCGCTCGGTGGCGCGGCGGATCTGCGCCTCGACAGCGAGGACGGCCTTGGCGAGTCCGTCCGTCGGGACCAGCAGGCCGCCGAGGATCTTGTCCTTGTCCACCAGCGGATGCTGCTCGACGCACTCCTCCGGGCTGAGGAGCCGGCCCTCGACACCCCAGGCGGTGATCCAGCCGTGGCGGCGGTGCAGCTCGGCGAGACGCTCGGGCGTCGTGGCCACCTCCAGGCCGCCGACCTGCAGGAAACAGGGCTGCCCGTCGACGTCGAGCGAACAGAACTTCTCGACGGTGTAGCGGGCCAACTCGGTCATCGTCTTGGAGGAGTTCGTCTGGAAGACCAGGCCCGGGGCGTGCGACGACGATCCCCCGGTGGCGGGGAGCGGGCCCTGGTCGACAACCGTCACTTCGGTCCAGCCGCGCGCGGAGATCTCGTCCGCCAGCGCCGCACCCACGACGCCCGCTCCGATGATCACCACTCGGGGTCCCGCCATCGCCGCACCTCCGATTGAAAGCACTTGAAAGCAATTGAAAGCGATGCAGTTGCTGTCTGCGCAACATGCTTCAGGTTGCGCAACTCAATGTGCCTGTCGTGGGGATGGGTGTCAAGGGCTCCGTGACGTCGGAAAACAGCCCGAAACACGGCGACGCCCGGCGGGCCGTGCGCACAGTTGCGCACGGCCCGCCGGGCACCTCCGAGGCCTTCCGCTGCGGTGCTACTTGAGCCAGGCGTCGACCTTGTCCTTGTTGGCCTCGACCCACTTCTTCGCCGCCGCATCGGCCGACATCTTGTCCACCGCGATGTACTTGGCGACGGTGTTCTGGTCGTCGTTCGTCCAGTTGAAGTTCTTCACCAGGTCGTAGGCGGGGCTGCCGGACTTGGCGAACTTGGCGCTGACGATCTTGTCGAGGTTGTAGACCGGGTAGTCGCAGGCGATCTTCGCCGCGTCGGCGTCGCAGCCCGTCGTGTACTTCGGCAGATCGATCTTCACCAGCGGCACCTCGGACATGAACCACTGAGGCTCGTAGAAGTAGCCGATCACCCATTCCTTGTTCTTCTCGGCCTTGCGGTACGCCTGGATCAGCGCGGTCTCGCTGCCCGCGTACACCACCTTGAAGTCCAGCTTCAGGTTCTTCACCAGCGCCTCGTCGTTGGTGACGTACGACGGGTCGCCGTCGAGCAGCTGGCCCTTGCCGCCCGACTCCGAGGTCTTGAACTTGTCCGCGTACTTGTTGAGGTTCTTCCAGTCGGTGATGTCGGGGTGGGCCTTGGCCAGCCACGGCGGCACGTACCAGCCGATGATTCCTTTGTTGCCGGTCTGGCCGGCCTCGACGGCGGTCTTCTGCTGGGTGATGTACTTCTTCTTCAGGTCGTCGTGGCCCCAGTTCTCCAGGACGGCGTCGACCTCGCCCGTCCCGAAGCCCTGCCAGGCGATCTCTTCCTTCAGATCCTTCTTGTTGACCGTACAGCCGAGTTCGTGCTGCGCGACGTACGCGACGACCGCCGCGTCCGCCTCGTAGCCGACCCACGGGTTGACCGCCAGGTTGAAGGTGCCGCACTTGCCCGAGCTGCCCGAGCTCGCGGAGCTGTCGTCGCCGACCTTCGCACCGCCGCACGCGGTGAGGGTGAGGCCGAGGACCGCCATACCGGCCGCGCCGGCTCTCCAGTGTCTTGCTTGCCTTGCCATGGTCCGTGCTCCTTATGCCCTGGTGCGTCGTGCCGCAGCCTGAGTGATCCGGTCGAACATGACTCCGAGCAGTACGATGGCGAGCCCCGCCGCCAGCCCCTTGCCGTACAGCTCTCCCTGCGAGAATCCGGCCACGACGTCGTAGCCGAGGGCGCCGGCACCTACCAGGCCGCCCACAACAACCATCGACAGCACATAGATCAGGCCCTGGTTGGTCGCGAGGGTCAGGGCGCTGCGTGCCATCGGCAGTTGGACCTTGGTGATGATCTGCCAGGTGTTGCACCCGGCGGAGGTCGCCGCCTCGACCGTGGTCTCGGGCACCTTCCGCACCCCGTCCGCGATGATCTTCATCGCGACGGGCGCGGCGTAGACGACGCCTGCGACGATCGCCGTGAAGCGCGTCGCGCCGAACAGCGCGAGGAACGGCACGAGATAGACGAACGGCGGCATGACCTGGGCGGCGTCGAGGGTGGGCCGCATGATCCGGTCCACGAGTGCGCTGCGCCCCATCCACACCCCGAAGACGACGCCGAGCAGCATCACCAGCACCGTCGCCACCACGGTGGAGGCGAGCGTCGTCATGCTGTCCGACCACAGCCCCGTGCCCACCAGGAGGCCGACGCAGACGGCCGCCGTGACGCCGGCACGCCAGCCGCCGAGCACCGCGCCGAGCCCGATCAGGGCCGCGCCGACCAGCCACCACGGGGAGTCGGTGAGCAGCGCCTGGAAGGGATTGAGCAGGCCGTTGGTGATGGCGTCGCGGAAGGCGTTCGTGATGCCGGACAGGTTGTCCTGGGCCCAGGTGGTCGCGGTGTCCGCCGCGTCGGCGATGGCGCTGCCGGTGCCGCCCTCGCCGGGGAACTCCGCGGCCCATACGTAGGTGTGGGACAGGTAGACGAGGACCGCGGCGGCGACTCCGCCCGCCCCGAGCAACGGCCGCCGCCACGTGGCGAACCGGTTCCCCGAGCGCCGGGCGTACTCCTCCCGTGTGCTGGCTGCGGTGGTGACCCGGTCCAGGACGATGGCCATGACGACGATGGCCAGGCCCGCGTTGAAGGCCGTGCCGACATCCAGGGACTGCAGCGCCTGGACGACGGTCTTGCCGAGGCCGGGAGCGTCGATCAGCGCCGCGATGGTGACCATGGCGAGCGCGGCCATGATGGTCTGGTTGACGCCCATCACCACGGTCCGCTTGGACATCGGCAGCAGGACCTTCAGCAGCGCCTGCCGCCGCGTCGAGCCCAGCGAGTCGGCCGCCTCGACCGTGGTCTCCGGCACGGAGCGGATGGCGTGCGCGGTGATACGGATCGCGGGCGGTGCCGCGTAGATCAGTGTGGCGATCGTGGCGGAGGCCGGGCCGATGAGGAAGAACAGGGTGAGCGGGGCCAGGTAGACGAAGGTCGGCATCGTCTGCATGAAGTCCAGGAACGGCGTCATGATCCGGTTGACCCGGTCGGAGAGACCGGCCCACACGCCCAGCGGGATCCCGATCAGCAGCGCCACGAAGACCGCCGAGACGGTCAGCGCGAGGGTGTCCATGCTCTCCTGCCACAGGCCCTGCAGCCCGAGGAAGGTGAAGCCCGCCACGGCCAGGAGCGCCACCCGCCAGTTGCCGACAGCCCAGGAGACGTAGCCGACGAGGCCCACGACGCCGAGCCAGCCGATCTGCGGGACGGGACGGCCCGCGGAGGGCTGGGAGATCAGCGCCTGGATGAAGGTCACCAGATTGTCGATGACCAGGCGGATCTCGTTGAAGAAGTAGAGGAAGAGCGGGTTGGAGTTCCGGTCGGCGCCGATCGCGTCGTTGACGTCGTTGAACCAGCGGTGCAGATCGGTGAGGTCGGCCGCCGCGAGGGACAGCGTCTGCTTGCCGCGCAGCACGGTGAAGAGCAGCAGCCAGGCGATGAGGATCGCGGCCACGACGACGCGGCGGGAGACGGTGCGTACGGCCGCGACCGGCGGGGTCTTCTCGATGGCGACGGCCATCACGCGCCGCCTTCCTGCCCGGCGACGACCGCGAGGATCTCCTCGTCGCCGACGATGCCGAGCAGCTTGCCGTTCTCGACGACCTTGACCGGCTTCTCGGCCGCGAGCACCGCCCGCGTGGCTTCCCGCACGACCACGTCCGGGCCCAACTCCGGCCCGTCGAGGGCGTCTTCGGGCGATACGGGACGCATGATCCAGCGAAGGGTCAGTACGTCGCCGCGCGGCACGTCCTTGACGAATTCGCGTACGTAGTCATCGGCCGGGGCACCTACCAGTTCGTCGCCGGTGCCGCACTGGACCATCTTGCCGTCGCGCATGATCAGGATGCGGTCGCCGAGCTTGAGCGCCTCGGAGAGGTCGTGGGTGATGAACACCATGGTCTTGCCGACCTCGTGGTGCAGGCGGATGACCTCGTTCTGCATGTCGCGGCGGATCAGCGGGTCGAGCGCGGAGAACGGCTCGTCGAAGAAGAGCACGTCGGGGTCGCCGGCCAGGGCGCGGGCGAGGCCGACGCGCTGCTGCATGCCGCCGGAGAGCTGGTCGGGGTAGGAGTTCTCGTATCCGGCGAGGCCGACCAGTTCGACGACCTCCAGGGCCCGCTTGGTGCGTTCGGCCTTCGTCATGCCGCGGATCTCCAGGCCGAACGCCACGTTGTCGACGACCTTGCGGTGGGGCAGCAGCCCGAAGTGCTGGAAGACCATGGAGAACTTGCGGCGCCGCAGGTCGCGCAGGCGTTTCGCGTCCGCGCCGCGAATGTCCTGGCCCTCGAAGACGATCTCGCCCGAGGTGGGTTCGATCAGCCGGGTGAGACATCGCACCAGCGTGGACTTGCCGGAGCCGGACAGGCCCATGACGACGAAGACCTCGCCGGGCGCCACCTCGAAGTTCACGTCGCGTACGGCGGCGGTGCATCCGGTGCGGTCCATGAGCTCGCGGCGGGTGAGACCGCACAGCTCGTCGGAGCCCGGCACCTGGTCGGCCTTCGGCCCGAACACCTTCCACAGCCTGCGCACGGATATGACCGGAGTGGGGGCCGAGTCCTGGGGTGTGCCGCGCCGCTGCGGCACCTCGGTCTGTGCTGGGGTCACGATCGACCTCTTTTCGGCGTTCAGCCGCGGAACCAGTGCTGCGGCCGGGGTTGGATGTTCTGCCAGACGTGCTTGGGCTCCCGGTACTCGTCGAGGCCGGTCGGTCCCAGCTCCCGGCCCACTCCGGAACTCCCGAAGCCACCCCATTCCGCCTGCGGCACATAGGGGTGGTAGTCGTTGATCCACACGGTGCCGTGGCGCAGCCGCCGCGCGACCCGCTGGGCCTTGCCGGCGTCCTGCGTCCAGACGGCTCCGGCGAGTCCGTACTCGGTGTCGTTGGCGATACGGACGGCGTCGTCCTCGTCGGTGAAGCGCTCGACGGTGAGCACAGGGCCGAAGGACTCCTCGTGCACCACGCGCATGTCCTGCCGGCACTCGTCGAGGACGGTGGGCGGGTAGTAGTAGCCGCCCGCGAGCGCGGGGTCCTCGGGGCGTTCGCCGCCGCAGCGCAGGACGGCGCCCTCCGCGATCCCCGCCGCGACATACGCCTCGACCTTCTCGCGGTGCTGTGCGGAGATCAGCGCTCCGGTCTCGGCCTCGGGGTCGAAGGGCCCGCCGAGCCGGATCTGCCCTGCCCGGCGCACGAGTTCGTCGACGAAGGCGTCGTGGAGGGAGTCCTCGACGATCAGGCGGGCGCCGGCCGAGCAGACCTGCCCGGAGTGCAGGAAGACGGCTGTGAGGGCGAAGTCGACGGCCGTCTCGAAGTCGGCGTCGGCGAAGACCACGTTCGGATTCTTGCCGCCGAGTTCCAGCGCGACCTTCTTCACCGTCGAGGCGGCCGTGGCCATGATCCTCTTACCGGTCTCCAGGCCGCCGGTGAAGGAGACCATGTCGACGGCCGGATCCTCGGAGAGCGGCGCGCCCACTTCGGGGCCGGTGCCGAGCACGAGGTTGGCGGCGCCCGCCGGGAGACCCGCCTCCTCCAGCGCCCGCATCAGCAGGACCGAGGTGGAGGGGGTGAGCTCGCTCGGCTTGAGGACGATCGTGTTGCCCGCGAGGAGGGCCGGGGCGACCTTCCACGAGGCCTGCAGCAGCGGGTAGTTCCAGGGCGTGATCAGCCCGCATACACCGACCGGTTCGTAGGTGACGCGACTGAGGGCGTCGTCGCGCCCGGTGTCGACCACACGCCCCGCGCTGGTGCCGGCGATGCCGCCGTAGTAGCGGAAGCAGGAGACGACGTCGGCGATGTCGTACTCGCTCTCCACCAGCCGCTTTCCGGTGTCCAGCGACTCGGCGCGGGCGAACTCCTTGGCGTCGCGCTCGATGAGGTCGGCGGTGCGCAGCAGCAGCGCGCCGCGCTCACGCTCGGGGGTGCGGGGCCAGGGTCCGTCGTCGAAGGCCCGGCGCGCGGCGGCGATGGCGGCCTCGGTGTCGGCGCGCGTTCCTTCGGATACGGTCGCGGTGAGCGTGCCGTCCGCGGGACAGCGGATTTCCCGGCGGCCTCCGGCCACCGGCTCGCGCCATTCTCCGTCTACATACAGGTCTGCCACGGGTGGAGCCCTTCGACCAGAATTCGTTGCGCATCGTGCATTGAATTGCTCGTGGTGGAACACCCTGGCCGAATGAACAGACATACGTCAAGGGGTCAGAGGATGACGATTTCGGCATGGGAGTACTTGCCCGGCGACTCTTGACCGGGGACCGCACCGAGCCCAACCATGTTGCGTATCGCTCACCTTGTTGTGCAATACGCACCGACGGAGGCTGTATATGTCCCCTCGACCGCAACCTGGCCGTGAGTACGTCCTCACCCTCTCGTGTCCGGACACCGCAGGACTGGTCCACGCCGTGAGCGGCTTCCTCGTCAGGAACTCCGGCAACATCCTGGAAAGCCAGCAGTTCGATGACCGGCTCCAGGGCCGTTTCTTCATGAGGGTCCATTTCGACGTGTCCGACCCGGACGCCGATTTGAAAAATCTGCGTTACCGATTCGGTCCGGTCGCCGAGGCCTACGGGATTTCGTGGACCCTCCGCGACGCCTCCACGCCGACCCGGGCGCTCATCATGGTGTCCAGGTTCGGGCACTGCCTGAACGATCTGCTCTTCCGCCGGCGCGCCGGCGCCCTCAACATCGAGATTCCCGCGATCGTCTCCAACCACCGGGACTTCGAGGGCCTCGCGGAGACCTACGACATCCCCTTCCACCACATCCCGGTGACCAAGGAGACCAAGCCCGAGGCCGAGGCGCGACTGATGGAGCTGGTGCGCGACCTGGACGTCGACCTGGTGGTGCTGGCCCGCTACATGCAGGTCCTCTCGGACGACCTGTGCAAACAGCTGGAGGGCCGCGCCATCAACATCCACCACTCGTTCCTGCCGAGCTTCAAGGGCGCGCGCCCCTACCAGCAGGCGTACGAGCGCGGCGTGAAGCTCGTCGGCGCGACGGCGCACTATGTGACGCCCGAGCTGGACGAGGGACAGATCATCGAGCAGGACGTGGTCCGCGTCGACCACTCCCTCGACCCGGACGAGCTCGTCACGGTCGGACGGGACGTGGAGGCGCAGGTGCTGGCACACGCGGTGAAGTGGCACAGCGAGAGCCGCGTGATGGTGCACGGGAACCGCACGATCGTGTTCCGCTGAGCGCTGGGTCGTATACGTCGTGGGGCGGGCCGGATTCCGGTCCGCCCCACGACGTACTCGTACTCAGCCGCCGAGGCGGTCGAGCATCGTGCGGCGCCACCGCTCCGTCTCCGCGATCTGGTTGAACGTGAACAAGTGCAGGCCCGCCACCGCCGCATCCGGCGCGGTGAGCGCCCCGGCGCTGCGGGTCAGCAGCCGCTCGGGCGAGTAGCCGCCCGGTGCCGCGAAGCGCAGGAACCACGAGGCGTGCTTGGTGAGAAAGCGCGTCGACTCCCCCACGCCGATCTTCGCCGCCATGGACAGCAGTTTCGCCCGCTGGACGGGTCCCGCGACGCCCACATGGACGGGCAGGGTGACGTCACGGCGCCGAATCCGCGCCACCCAGTCGCCGAGCACGCGCGGATCGAAGCAGAGGTTGCTGACGATGTACGTGGCGTGCGTCCGCTTGTCCCACATCGCCTGGATGGTGAGGTCGTCGTGGATGAGCGGATGGCTCTCGGGATAGCCGGTGATGCCGACATGTGTGAAGGGGCCCCCGAGCTCGCTCAGGCGGCGGAGCACGGGCAGGGCCCCGTCGTACGCCCCGGCCGGCGGATCGGCGTCCCCGGCCGGCACGAAGACGTCGTCGACGCCCACCGCGCGCAGCCGTTCGACGACCTCCTTCAGGTGCGCGTCGTCCCGCAGCAGCCGCGCGGGCACATGCGGGACGACGCGGTAGCCGTGCCCCGCGAGCCGGGTGGTGAGGTCGAGCGTGGGCTCCAGGCCCTTGACCGGCGACGCGGTCACGGTGACCGCGATGTCGCGCGGCACGTGGGCGAGAACCTTGTCCTCCGTCGACTTCGCGGGCAGCACCTCGTAGCGGACGCTGTCGAGCAGCGCCCGGAAGCTGTCGGCGCCCAAGGCCTACCCTGCCTGCGTCGGGGCGCCGGCCTGCTTCTCGGCGTCGCGGTGCCGGTAGTACGCGGCCTTGGAGGGCGCCAGCGGCTCCTTGCCGAGGATGAGGTCGGCCGCCTTCTCGGCGATCATCATCACCGGCGCGTAGATGTTGCCGTTGGTGACGTACGGCATCACCGACGCGTCGACGACGCGCAGCCCCTCCAGGCCGTGCACCCGCATGCTGGCCGGGTCGACGACGGACATCTCGTCGGTGCCCATCTTGCAGGTGCAGGACGGGTGCAGGGCGGTCTCGCCCTCCTTCGCGACCCAGGCGAGGATCTCCTCGTCCGTCTCGACGGACGGTCCGGGTGAGACCTCCCCGTCGTTGTACGGGGCGAGCGCGGGCTGGTTGAGGAGCTTGCGCGCCACACGGATCGCCTCCACCCACTCGCGGCGGTCCTGTTCGGTGGAGAGGTAGTTGAAGCGGAGGGCCGGGTGCTCCTCCGGGTTCTTGCTCTTGATCTTCACGGAGCCGATGGCGTCGGAGTACATGGGCCCGACGTGCACCTGGTAGCCGTGCCCGCCGGACGGCGACGAGCCGTCGTAACGGACGGCGATGGGCAGGAAGTGGAACATCAGGTTGGGGTAGTCCACGTCCTCGTTGCTGCGCGCGAAGCCGCCCGCCTCGAAGTGGTTGGTGGCGGCCGGGCCCTTGCGGAAGAGCCACTGCAGGCCGATGAAGGGGGCGCGCCACTTCGCCAGGTACGGCTGCATGGAGACGGGCTGCTTGCAGCCGTACTGGACGTACACCTCCAGATGGTCCTGCATGTTCTCGCCGACGCCCGGGAGGTCGTGGACGACGTCGATGCCGAGCGCGCTCAGCTCCTCGGCGTTGCCGACGCCGGAGAGCTGCAGCAGCTGCGGGGAGTTGATGGCGCCGCCGCAGAGGATGACCTCGCGGGCGCGCACCTGCTGGGTCTTGCCCCTGCGGCGGTACTCGACGCCGACGGCGCGCTTGCCCTCGAAGAGGACGCGGGTGACCAGGGCGCGGGTGGTGACGGTGAGGTTCGGCCGCTTCTTCACGGGCTTCAGGTACGCCTTGGCGGCGGACAGCCGGCGTCCCCGGCTGACGTTGCGGTCGAAGTGCGCGAAGCCCTCCTGCCGGTAGCCGTTGACGTCGTCGGTGGGCGCGTAGCCCGCCTCCTGGGTGGCCTTGAGGAACGCGCCGAAGAGCGGGTTGGTGGCCGGGCCGCGTTCGAGGACGAGCGGACCGTCGTGGCCGCGGAACTCGTCGTCGGGATCGGCCGCGAGACAGTTCTCCATGCGCCTGAAGTACGGCAGGCAGTGCGCGTAGTCCCAGGTCTCCATGCCGGGGTCGGCGGCCCAGCGCTCGTAGTCCAGGGGGTTGCCGCGCTGGAAAATCATGCCGTTGATGCTGCTGGAGCCGCCCAGCACCTTGCCGCGGGCGTGGTAGACGCGCCGGCCGCCCATGTGGGGCTCGGGCTCGGACTCGTACTTCCAGTCGTAGAAGCGGCTGCCGATGGGGTACGTCAGCGCCGCGGGCATGTGGATGAAGACGTCCCACGGGTAGTCGGGCCGGCCGGCCTCCAGTACCAGCACGCGGTTGTCCGGGTCGGCGGAGAGCCGGTTCGCCAGTGCGCTGCCGGCCGATCCACCGCCGACGATGACGAAGTCGTACTGCAGGGGAGCCATGGTGCCTCGTCTCGCTCGCGCCGTCGATGTGCGCCGCATGCTAGTACGAGTAGCGCTATACGCACTAGGTTGCGAGAGGCGCAACTTGCAACATTTGGGCTTCGCACTTGTTACTTGCCTCGTCGTTGTTTACTGCGCGTATAGTTTCGCCATGAGCAACTACGGTTCAGATACCGAGATGACGAGTTCAGGGAGCGGCGGCGTGCAGTCCGTCGACCGCGCCATCAGCGTCCTGGAGATCCTCGCCCAGCGCGGCGAGGCGGGCGTCAGCGAGGTGGCTGCCGAGATCGATGTTCACAAGTCCACCGCGTTCCGGCTGCTCGGCGCCCTGGAGGCGCGCGGTCTGGTGGAGCAGGCGGGCGAGCGCGGCAAGTACCGGCTCGGCTTCGGCATCGTACGCCTGGCGGGCGCGGTCACGGGACGCATCGACATCACCCAGCAGGGCCGCCCCGTCTGCGAGCGCCTCGCCGAGGAGGTCGGCGAGACCGTCAACATCGCCGTGATGCAGGAGCACTACGCGATCAACCTGTACCAGGTGCGCGGCCCGGCAGCCGTCACCGCCCACAACTGGGTCGGCCAGCTGACCCCACTGCACGCCACCTCCAGCGGCAAGATCCTGCTGGCGCATCTGCCCGCCAAGGAACGCGCCGCGCTGCTGTCCGACGCCGGCCTCGAGAAGATCACGCCGCACACGATCACCTCGAAGACGAAGCTCGAGAAGAACCTCGCCGAGGCCCGGGAGCGCGGGTACGCGTACACCCTGGAGGAGCTGGAGATCGGGCTGCACGCCGTGGCCGCGCCCATCCGCAACCGCGACGGAGAGGTCATCGCCTCGCTCAGCGCCTCCGGCCCCTCGTACCGCTTCACCGAGGAGCGCATGCACGAGCTGTCCGCGTTGCTGCTCAAGGGGGCGGAGGAGATCAGCCACCGGATGGGCTTCCTGGGCTGATCCCCCACGCTATGCCCTGCAGAACCGCCGCTACTCGGGCTGCCGCGTGCCGAGGCGCTCGTGGATCCAGTCGTGGAACGCGCCGATGTGGTGCTCGCTCGGTACGAGGACGCCGCCCTTGGCGTACAAGCGGGAGCTCATCGCGGGCTGGCAGCGCTCGCACGCGTCGAAGTCCTGGCGGTTGACCCGGTCGAAGAGCTCGACGGACCGGCTGACGTCCTTGCCGCTGTCCACGACGTGCTTCAGATAGAGCCAGTCGCACTCGACGATGGTGCGGTCGGCGGCGACCGGGTACATGCGGTGGAAGATCACGTGGTCGGGGACGAGGTTGATGAACACCTGCGGCTTGATGGTGATCGCGTAGTAGCGGCGGTCCTGGTCCTCGGTGACGCCGGGGATGCGGTCGAGTCCCTCCGAGCCGTCGACCGTGAAGCCCTTGACCTCCGCGCCGAACTCCGCGCCGTGGCCGACGTAGTACTGGGCGGCGTAGCCGTCGGCGAACTCCGGCAGCACCTCGGTGAGTTCGGGGTGGATCGTGGCGCAGTGGTAGCACTCCATGAAGTTCTCGACGATCAGCTTCCAGTTCGCCTGGACGTCGTAGACGATCCGCTTGCCGACCTCGAGGTTGTCTATGTCGTAGTGCTCGATCGACTCGGTGTCGCCGAGCCGGGTGACGACCTCGCCGATCACCTGCTCCTCGAAGGACGGCGGGTTCTCCGCGAGGCAGACCCACACATAGCCGAGCCATTCGCGGGTCGCCACACTCACCAGGCCGTACTCGGTGCGGCCGACGTCGGGCATCTTGGTGAGGTTGGGCGCCGCGACGAGCTTGCCCGTCAGGTCGTACGTCCACGCGTGGTACGGGCACTGGAAGGCCCGCTTGACCTCGCCGGACTCCTCCGTGCAGATCTTGGCTCCGCGGTGCCGGCACACATTGAAGAAGGCGCGGATCGAGTTGTCCCTCGCGCGGGTGACCAGGATGCTCTCGCGGCCCACCTCGACGGTCCTGAACGCTCCGGGCTTGGCCAGCTCCGAGGAGCGCACGGCGCAGAACCACATGTTCTCGAAGATCCGCTCCTGCTCCTGGGCGAAGATCGCGGGATCGGTGTAGTACGAGCCGGGGAGAGTGGCGATCAGGCTGTCCGGCAGGCTGGTCGAGGTCACAGTGCACTCCTCGCGGGAAACGTCGTGGATCGGTCGTGAACGCGCCGGTGAAGGGCAAGACCGGACGGTGTGGTGCTGGGAGGGAGCAGCGTGCGTGATTCGTTGTGCATTGAGCAACGCTGCGTGTGATACGCAACTGCAGCATCTGATGCCGCACGGGCGGTGTCAAGACATGGAGGCTGCGAGGTCAAGACATGGAGGCTGCGAGCTGCTTGCGCCAGCGGGTGAAGAGCCGCGGCTGGTTCATTCCGAGCACCGCGACGGGGTGTCCGGCGCGGCGGTAGACGGCCAGGAAGCTCCGGCTGTCCGGGGAGCCCTCCTCGACCGTGACGCTGTCGGCCCCGGCGGAGTGGCCGGCGAACTGGATCTTCACGCCGTACTGGTCGGACCAGAAGTACGGCGGTTTGGGCACGCCCGGTTCCGCGGCACCACCGGAGAGCAGTGTGGCCACGGCCGCATCGGGGCGCTCCAGGGCGCCGGTCCAGTGCTCGACGCGGCGGTGGATCCCCGCGACCGGGTCGTACCAGTTGGCGCAGTCACCGACGGCGACCACACCGGCGAGGCTGGTACGGCCGTCCGCTCCGCACTTGACGCCGTTCTCGAGTACGACGCCCGACCCCTCCAGCCAGTCGACGCAGGGTCGGGCGCCCACTCCGACGACGACGATGTCGGCGGGCAGGGTGCGGCCGTCCTCGAGCAGGACCGCGTCGACCCGGGTCTCCCCGCTCAGCCCCTTCACGCCGACGCCGCACAACAGCCTTACGCCGTGGTCGGCATGGAGCGCGGAGACGACGCCGCCCATGGTCTCGCCGAGCGGACCCGCCAGCGGGGTGGGCGCCGCCTCGACGACCGTCACTTGAAGACCCATGCCATGGGCGGTGGAGGCCACTTCGGCGCCGATGAACCCGCCGCCGATGACGACGAGCCGCCCGCCCAGGGCGAGTTCGTCACGCAGGGCGCGTGCGTCGTCCAGTGTGCGGAGCGTGTGCACTCCGGCGAGTCCGTCGGTACCCGGCAGGGTGCGGGCGGCCGCGCCGGTGGCGATGACGATGCCGTCGGCTTGTACGGAACGGCCGTCGGCGAGCCGCACGGAGCGGGTCTCGCGGTCGAGTCCGGTGGCCCGGGCCCCGAACAGCCATTCCGCCTGCAGGTCCTCACCGTCCGTCTCCAGCGCGAGATCCGCCTCGCCCATGGCGCCGGCGAGGAACTCCTTCGACAGCGGCGGCCTGTCGTACGGGCGGTGCTGCTCGTCGCCGATGACGACCAGCCGGCCGTCGTACCCCCGCTTCCGCAGTGAGCGCGCCGCCGACAACCCGGCCAGCGAGGCGCCCACCACCGCCACCGTCCTCACGCGGCTCCTCCGGCGAGGCGGGACGCGACGCAGGGCGGCAGGTTCGGCGCATCGGCGGACGGCTGGACGTAGATCATGCCGTCCTCGACCAGGACCTGGTGGGTGCGGACGGGGAGCTTCGCCGGCGGTGCGTCGACAGCGCCGGTCCTGAGGTCGAACTTCGAGGCATGCAGCGGGCATTCGACCTCGCAGCCCTCCAGCCAGCCGTCGGCAAGCGAGGCGTCCTGGTGGGTGCAGGTGTCGTCGATCGCGAAGACCTCGCCGTCGTCGGTGTGGAACACCGATATCGGCGGGTCGATGTCGAGCCGGAAGGCCTCGCCTCGCGGCAGATCTGCGAGACGGCACGCGGGAATCATCATGACACCTCGGTGCGTATAGCGAAACGGATTGCGGTTAGCGCAACATTAGTCTGGGGTGCCCCCAAACCCTTGTCAAGGAGTTCCGGAGGCCGGTGCGAGCACCGCTCGAGGTTGCTCAAAAGGCGGACGGCGGCCTCGCCGTCGGCGTCGTCGAGCGCCCGTGTGCGGGCGTCGTCGAGCGTCGGGCGAGGCCGCCGTCGTCGCGTGCGGAATCCAGCCGTCTCAGCGGGCTCGGGTCTCAGAAACCCCTGTCGATCCACTCCTGCAGATGCGGGGCCTCGGCGCCGATGGTGGTCGTCTCCCCGTGGCCGGTGTGCACGACGGTGTCGCCCGGCAGTGACAGCAGCCGGTCCCGGATGGAGTCGACGATGGTGCCGAAGTGGCTGTACGACCTTCCCGTCGCCCCCGGTCCGCCGGAGAAGAGGGTGTCACCGCTGAACAGCGCGTTCAGTCCCGGCGCGTACAGGCAGACCGCGCCCGGGGCGTGGCCCGGAGTGTGCAGCACGGTCAGCTCGACGCCCGCCACCGTGATGACCTGGCCGTCGGCCAGCGCACCGTCGGGCGAGCGGTCGGCGTGGGTCTGTTTCCAGAGCACCATGTCGTCGGCGTGCAGCAGGACGGGCGCGCCCGTACGGGCGGCCAGTTCGGGTGCCGCGTCGATGTGGTCGTTGTGGGCGTGGGTGCACACGATGGCCCGCAGGGTGCGTTCGCCGACGGCTTCGGCGATGGCGTCGGCGTCATGGGCGGCGTCGATGACGATCGCCTCGCGGTCGTCACCGATGATCCAGACGTTGTTGTCGACGTCCCAGGTGCCGCCGTCCAGGGAGAACGTGCCCGAGGTGACAAGGTGTTCGATGCGGGCGCCGGCCATCAGAAGACCACCACCGAGCGCAGCACGTCTCCGCCGTGCATCCGCTCGAAGGCCTTCTCGACCTCGTCCAGCGCGATGGTCTCGGTGACGAACGCGTCCAGGTCCAGGCGGCCCTGCAGATAGAGGTCGATGAGCATGGGGAAGTCGCGGGAGGGCAGGCAGTCGCCGTACCAGCTGGACTTCAGGGCACCGCCGCGGCCGAAGACGTCCAGGAGCGGCAGTTCGAGCTTCATCTCCGGGGTCGGTACGCCGACGAGGACGACCGTGCCCGCGAGGTCGCGGGCGTAGAAGGCCTGCTTGTACGTCTCGGGGCGGCCGACCGCCTCGATGACGACGTCGGCGCCGAAGCCGCCGGTGAGGTTCTGGATCGCCTCGACCGCGTCGGCCTCCCGGGAGTTGACGGCGTGGGTCGCACCGATCTTCTTCGCGGTCTCGAGCTTCCGGTCGTCGACGTCGACGGCGATGATCTTCGCCGCTCCGGCAAGCCGGGCGCCCGCGATCGCCGCGTCCCCGACGCCGCCGCAGCCGATGACCGCCACGCTGTCGCCGCGCCCCACGTTGCCCGTGTTGATGGCGGCACCGATGCCGGCCATCACGCCGCAGCCGAGGAGGCCGGCGGCCGCCGGGGACGCGGCCCGGTCGACCTTCGTGCACTGGCCCGCCGCCACCAGCGTCTTCTCGGCGAACGCGCCGATGCCCAGTGCCGGGGACAGCTCGGTGCCGTCCTCCAGCGTCATCTTCTGCTTCGCGTTGTGGGTGCTGAAGCAGTACCACGGCCGTCCGCGCAGACAGGCCCGGCACTGCCCGCACACCGCACGCCAGTTGAGGATCACGAAGTCGCCGGGAGCGACATCGGTCACGCCCTCGCCCACCGACTCCACGACGCCCGCGGCCTCGTGGCCCAGCAGGAACGGGAAGTCGTCGTTGATGCCGCCCTCGCGGTAGTGCAGATCGGTGTGGCAGACCCCGCAGGCCTCGACCTTCACCAGCGCCTCGCCCGGACCAGGGTCGGGCACGTTGATCGTTTCCAGGCTGACAGGGGCGCCCTTTCCTCGCGCGACGACAGCACGGACCTGGTGAGCCATGACCACTCCTCGACTGGTACGAAACCTGGTGGTGCGAAACATGGACCTGATGTTGCTCATTACGGTACTGATCTCACGTTTCGCAACAGTGCCCAGCATCGTGGAGGTCCGATCAGCGGTCAAGGATCCCTACGTTCTTCTCCGGGACCGGGCGAGCCCTTCGTATGGTTGGTCCGCCCAGGGGCGTCGGGTGTGGCTTTCAAGGTTCTGCCGCTTGTGGC